>NZ_QKSL01000033.1:0-5612 GCF_003234615.1 Curtobacterium sp. MCPF17_001 | reverse complement strand
GTGTGGGGAGTGCGTCTGGTCCTTGAGAACTCAACAGCGTGCACATTGTCAATGCCAATTTTATTGACCTCGTGCTCGATCGGTTTCGGCTGGTCGGGTCATGAAGCAATTCCTTTTGGATTGAAGATTGTCAGTAGACAGTCAACAGTCAAGATCAACTCGCTGACACTTCGGTGTTGGTTGTAATTTTTTACGGAGAGTTTGATCCTGGCTCAGGACGAACGCTGGCGGCGTGCTTAACACATGCAAGTCGAACGATGATGCCCAGCTTGCTGGGCGGATTAGTGGCGAACGGGTGAGTAACACGTGAGTAACCTGCCCCTGACTCTGGGATAAGCGTTGGAAACGACGTCTAATACTGGATATGATCACTGGTCGCATGGCCTGGTGGTGGAAAGATTTTTTGGTTGGGGATGGACTCGCGGCCTATCAGCTTGTTGGTGAGGTAATGGCTCACCAAGGCGACGACGGGTAGCCGGCCTGAGAGGGTGACCGGCCACACTGGGACTGAGACACGGCCCAGACTCCTACGGGAGGCAGCAGTGGGGAATATTGCACAATGGGCGAAAGCCTGATGCAGCAACGCCGCGTGAGGGATGACGGCCTTCGGGTTGTAAACCTCTTTTAGTAGGGAAGAAGCGAAAGTGACGGTACCTGCAGAAAAAGCACCGGCTAACTACGTGCCAGCAGCCGCGGTAATACGTAGGGTGCAAGCGTTGTCCGGAATTATTGGGCGTAAAGAGCTCGTAGGCGGTTTGTCGCGTCTGCTGTGAAATCCCGAGGCTCAACCTCGGGCTTGCAGTGGGTACGGGCAGACTAGAGTGCGGTAGGGGAGATTGGAATTCCTGGTGTAGCGGTGGAATGCGCAGATATCAGGAGGAACACCGATGGCGAAGGCAGATCTCTGGGCCGTAACTGACGCTGAGGAGCGAAAGCATGGGGAGCGAACAGGATTAGATACCCTGGTAGTCCATGCCGTAAACGTTGGGCGCTAGATGTAGGGACCTTTCCACGGTTTCTGTGTCGTAGCTAACGCATTAAGCGCCCCGCCTGGGGAGTACGGCCGCAAGGCTAAAACTCAAAGGAATTGACGGGGGCCCGCACAAGCGGCGGAGCATGCGGATTAATTCGATGCAACGCGAAGAACCTTACCAAGGCTTGACATACACCGGAAACGGCCAGAGATGGTCGCCCCCTTGTGGTCGGTGTACAGGTGGTGCATGGTTGTCGTCAGCTCGTGTCGTGAGATGTTGGGTTAAGTCCCGCAACGAGCGCAACCCTCGTTCTATGTTGCCAGCGGGTTATGCCGGGGACTCATAGGAGACTGCCGGGGTCAACTCGGAGGAAGGTGGGGATGACGTCAAATCATCATGCCCCTTATGTCTTGGGCTTCACGCATGCTACAATGGCCGGTACAAAGGGCTGCGATACCGTAAGGTGGAGCGAATCCCAAAAAGCCGGTCTCAGTTCGGATTGAGGTCTGCAACTCGACCTCATGAAGTCGGAGTCGCTAGTAATCGCAGATCAGCAACGCTGCGGTGAATACGTTCCCGGGCCTTGTACACACCGCCCGTCAAGTCATGAAAGTCGGTAACACCCGAAGCCGGTGGCCTAACCCTTGTGGAAGGAGCCGTCGAAGGTGGGATCGGTGATTAGGACTAAGTCGTAACAAGGTAGCCGTACCGGAAGGTGCGGCTGGATCACCTCCTTTCTAAGGAGCATCTGGTCAGTGCTGTTCACCGTTTGGTGGGTGGTGGCTGGTCCAGGCGCCTGATTCGGACCGAACGTGTCCGACGGGTAGCTCATGGGTGGAACATTGACAGTGCAGTTGGGAGTGATGCTTCCGATCTTCAGTACACCGGGTTCGCCTGGTTGGAACGGGTCGGGGGTGGAGCTGCTGGCTGGTGCACGTTGTTGGGTCCTGAGGGACCAGGCTTCCTGCTGACACGAGAGTGTTGGGAGGGGTTGGGCCGTTGGGTCCTTCGTTGGGCCGCATGATGTCAGACCGGTTTGGTTTGGTGGAGTGTGGTGCCGATCGTATGTTGAGAACTACACAGTGGACGCGAGCATCTTTAGATTCGCGTCATCCGAGACCGGTTGGTTGCCCTTGTGGTGGCTGGTGTGGTGTCGGTGTGGCGTTGGATCGCAATTTTAATCTTTGTGGTCAAGTTTCTAAGAGCAAACGGTGGATGCCTTGGCATCTGGAGCCGAAGAAGGACGTAGAAATCTGCGATAAGCCTCGGGGAGCTGATAATCGAGCTGTGAGCCGAGGATTTCCGAATGGGGAAACCCCGCCAGGCGCTTTTGTGACCTGGTGACTCCCGCCTGAATATATAGGGCGGGTAGAGGGAACGTGGGGAAGTGAAACATCTCAGTACCCACAGGAAGAGAAAACAACATGTGATTCCGTGAGTAGTGGCGAGCGAAAACGGATGAGGCTAAACCGATCATGTGTGATAGCCGGCGGGCGTTGCATGGTCGGGGTTGTGGGACACGTCACTCAGTTCTGCCGGACTGGGACGGTTACAGCGCATCATAGTCGAACCGGTTTGAAAGCCGGGCCGTAGTGGGTGCCAGCCCCGTAGACGAAATGGTGTTATGGCCGGATGTGTATCCCAAGTAGCACGGGGCCCGAGAAATCCCGTGTGAATCTGTCAGGACCACCTGATAAGCCTAAATACTCCCAGATGACCGATAGCGGACAAGTACCGTGAGGGAAAGGTGAAAAGTACCCCGGGAGGGGAGTGAAATAGTACCTGAAACCGTTTGCTTACAAACCGTCGGAGCCTCCTTTGTAGGGGTGACGGCGTGCCTTTTGAAGAATGAGCCTGCGAGTTAGCGATATGTGGCGAGGTTAACCCGTGTGGGGTAGCCGTAGCGAAAGCGAGTCTGAATAGGGCGATTCAGTCGCATGTCCTAGACCCGAAGCGAAGTGATCTATCCATGGCCAGGTTGAAGCGACGGTAAGACGTCGTGGAGGACCGAACCCACTTCAGTTGAAAATGGAGGGGATGAGCTGTGGATAGGGGTGAAAGGCCAATCAAACTTCGTGATAGCTGGTTCTCTCCGAAATGCATTTAGGTGCAGCGTTGCGTGTTTCTCGCCGGAGGTAGAGCTACTGGATGGCCGATGGGCCTCAACAGGTTACTGACGTCAGCCAAACTCCGAATGCCGGTGAGTGAGAGCGCAGCAGTGAGACGGTGGGGGATAAGCTTCATCGTCGAGAGGGAAACAACCCAGACTACCAACTAAGGCCCCTAAGCGTGTGCTAAGTGGGAAAGGATGTGGAGTTGCACAGACAACCAGGAGGTTGGCTTAGAAGCAGCCACCCTTGAAAGAGTGCGTAATAGCTCACTGGTCAAGTGATTCCGCGCCGACAATGTAACGGGGCTCAAGCACACCGCCGAAGTTGTAGATTTCGCACACTAGACAAGCCTTCGTGGTTCAGTCGTGCGGAGTGGTAGGAGAGCGTCGTGTGGCGAGTGAAGCGGCGGAGTGATCCAGCCGTGGACGCCACACGAGTGAGAATGCAGGCATGAGTAGCGAAAGACGGGTGAGAAACCCGTCCTCCGAAAGACCAAGGGTTCCAGGGCCAGGTTAATCCGCCCTGGGTAAGTCGGGACCTAAGGCGAGGCCGACAGGCGTAGTCGATGGACAACGGGTTGATATTCCCGTACCGGCGAACAACCGCCCAAGCTAATCCAGTGGTGCTAAGAGTCCTAACCCGGCACTTGTTGATCCCTTCGGGGTGAGACGGGCCGGTCTAACGCTCGACCCCATGCTGGTGCGGTTAGCGTATGAACAGGTGTGACGCAGGAAGGTAGCTGAGCCAGGCGATGGTATCCGTAAGGTGATCCTGGTGTAAGGATGTAGGGCTGACGATAGGCAAATCCGTCGTCTGTATGCCTGAGACCCGACGCGTACCCGTAAGGGGAATTCAGTGATCCTATGCTGCCGAGAAAAGCATCGACGCGAGGTTGCAGCCGCCCGTACCCGAAACCGACTCAGGTGGTCAGGTAGAGAATACCAAGGAGATCGAGATAATCGTGGTTAAGGAACTCGGCAAAATGCCCCCGTAACTTCGGGAGAAGGGGGGCCGGACGCGTGACCGGATTTACTCCGTGAGCGTTGAAGGCCGCAGAGACCAGTGGGAAGCGACTGTTTACTAAAAACACAGGTCCGTGCGAAGTCGCAAGACGATGTATACGGACTGACGCCTGCCCGGTGCTGGAAGGTTAAGAGGAAGGGTCAGCCTCACGGCGAAGCTCTGAATTTAAGCCCCAGTAAACGGCGGTGGTAACTATAACCATCCTAAGGTAGCGAAATTCCTTGTCGGGTAAGTTCCGACCTGCACGAATGGCGTAACGACTTCCCAGCTGTCTCAACCGCGAACTCGGCGAAATTGCACTACGAGTAAAGATGCTCGTTACGCGCAGCAGGACGGAAAGACCCCGTGACCTTTACTACAGTTTGGTATTGGTGTTCGGAGTGGCTTGTGTAGGATAGGTGGGAGACTGTGAAGCGGGCACGCTAGTGTTCGTGGAGTCATTGTTGAAATACCACTCTGGTCACTTTGGATGTCTAACGTAGGACCCTGATCGGGTTCATGGACAGTGCCTGATGGGTAGTTTAACTGGGGCGGTTGCCTCCCAAAGAGTAACGGAGGCGCCCAAAGGTTCCCTCAACCTGGTTGGCAATCAGGTGGCGAGTGTAAGTGCACAAGGGAGCTTGACTGTGAGACTGACAGGTCGAGCAGGGACGAAAGTCGGGACTAGTGATCCGGCAGTGGCTTGTGGAAGCGCTGTCGCTCAACGGATAAAAGGTACCTCGGGGATAACAGGCTGATCTTGCCCAAGAGTCCATATCGACGGCATGGTTTGGCACCTCGATGTCGGCTCGTCGCATCCTGGGGCTGGAGTAGGTCCCAAGGGTTGGGCTGTTCGCCCATTAAAGCGGTACGCGAGCTGGGTTTAGAACGTCGTGAGACAGTTCGGTCCCTATCCGCTGCGCGCGTTGGAAATTTGAGAAGATCTATCCCTAGTACGAGAGGACCGGGATGGACGAACCTCTGGTGTGTCAGTTGTTCTGCCAAGGGCACCGCTGATTAGCTACGTTCGGACCGGATAACCGCTGAAAGCATCTAAGCGGGAAGCCGTCTTCGAGATGAGATTTCCATGCACCTTGAGTGTGAGAGGCTCCCAGCAGACTACTGGGTTGATAGGCCGGATGTGGAAGCGGGGACTAACGACCCGTGGAGCTGACCGGTACTAATAAGCCGAAGACTTGACACACACTTTTTTCCTGACCCCTTCGGGGGTTGGGGCTCGCGTCCACTTTGTGGTTCCCGACAGACGATCGGGAATCAAACTGAATAGTTCAGCTACCCCACCGGTGTGGGGTGTCGACAATCCGTTTTGGGTTGCAGGCACCAACCCGTTGGTGGGGGATGGCTGGAACCTGTTTGATCCGGAGATGATCGGGTCGATGGTGTTCCGGTGGTCATAGCGAGAGGGAAACGCCCGGTCACATTCCGAACCCGGAAGCTAAGCCTCTCAGCGCCGATGGTACTGCAAGGGGGACCTTGTGGGAGAGTAGGACGCCGCCGGACTTCT
>NZ_QKSL01000032.1:0-6293 GCF_003234615.1 Curtobacterium sp. MCPF17_001 | reverse complement strand
GCGGTGGGGTCGGTGGCGGGCGTGGGGCGCGCCTCCAGGCCGGTGGCCGTGCGGCGTGCGTCCCGTCTGCGCTGGAGCCTACCGAGGACCCGGTCCACCACCAGGCCGAGGCCCCCGGCGACGACCATCGAGACGGCGGCGGCGACGAGGGGTTCGTGCAGGAACGACGAGGTGGCGAGCGCGATGCCGATCGAGGTCGCGCTCCAGGCGAGGCCGGCGATCGCGCTGATGCCGAGGAACCGGCGGTAGGGCAGGCCGGTGGCGCCGGCGGTCATGTTGACGGCGACGCGGCCGACCGGGATGTACCGGCCGATCAGGATGAGGCGGGCGGACCGGCGCTGCATCTGCCGCTCGGCGAAGGCGAACGCCGCCGCGATCCGGGGACGCCGAGCGTTCCGGAGCCGCCCGAGTCCGACCCGACGGCCGATGGCGTAGGCGATCGAGTCACCGGCGATCGCGCCCAGGGCAGCGGCTCCGAGCACGGCGGCGAGGACCGGCTGGCCCGAGGTGGCGGCGACCGCGGCGACGGCGACGAGCGCCGTCTCGCTCGGCACCGGCGGGAAGAACCCGTCGACCAGGCAGAGGACGAACAGGACGAGGTAGACGAGCGGCGAGGACGCCAGGTCGACGACGAGTGGGGTGATCTGGTCGAGCACGGTGTCGCTCCTCCCGTCGGCGGACCTCGCCGACGGGTACGACGCTACGGAGCGACCGGCGTCCTGCCATCCCGCTGTGGTCGCGTCCGACCCCCTACCGCGGTATGACTCCGGCGGGGTACGACCCCGGTGCGGTCAGTGCTCCTGGTGCTGTTGCTCGTGGCGCGCTTCGTGCGCGAAGACCACGTCCGGGGCGTCGACCGACCGGTCCGTGACGGTCGTCGGTGCCTCCAGGTGCACGGCACCGGACGGCACGATGCCGACGCCGCCGAAGCGCTCCATGACGAGCCACTGCGCGACGACGTCCTCACCCGCGTGGCCGGACGGAAGCGACTCCCAGAACCGGAAACCGCCGACCGCTTCGAGCGCGGACCGGTCGTACATCGCGCAGGCCCCGACCCAGGCGACCCGGTAGGGCAGCCAACCGCCGGGTTCGACGTCGAGTTCGGCTGCGACGTGCACCAGGTTGGCGGCGTTGTGCAGGGACCAGCGGTCGAACCCGGGCATCCCCCGGCGGACGACCTCGGGCACCACCGGACCGTCCCACAGCGTGAACGGCTCGGTCTCATGCGGTCGACGGTCCTCCAGGTACGACAGACCCTGGACGGCGCTGCCGACGAACCCGGTGTCGAGCGACCGGAGCGCGTCGAGCATGCGCTGGACCGAGCCGGGTTCGAGCCACACGTCGTCGTCGAGGAACAGGACCGCATCTGCCGCGGCGTGGTCGAGCAGGAACTGCCGGTGTTCCGCCAGGCCCCGCCGCTCCGGGTGGGTGAGCAGCGTGACGGGGCGGCCCTGGGCCTCCAGGATGCGGGTCATCGCAGCGATCGCCGGGCGTTCCGCGACGTCACCGGCCTCGGACTGGTCGCTCAGCACCAGGCGGAAGGCGACGTCGGTCTGGGCGGCCAGCCCGGCGAGGGTCGCCGCGAGCTCGGCGGTCCGACCGACCGTCGGGATCAGGACGTCGACGTCCACTTGGGCGCTGCCACCCGGTGCCGTATCGGCCGGACGACCCCACTCGCCGGACCACCGCGCGCCCCGTGTCATGGTTCCCCGGGACCGGTCACGGCGGGGTCGGTCGGCGTCGCACCGGCCGGTGCCGTGCCGTTGCCCGCCGCCCTGCCGTTGCCCGCCGCGGTCTCGCGGATCCGGCGGACGACAGCACTCGTGGAGTGCTCGGCGACGTAGTCGACCATCACGACCTCGCCACCGTGCGCGCGGACCACCTCGGTCTCGCTGAGCATCTCGGGGGAGTAGTCGCCGCCCTTCACGTAGACGTCGGGACGGATGCGCTCGATGAGCGGGATCGGGGTGTCGGTCGCGAACACCGTCACCAGGTCGACGCAGGCCAGGGCGGCGAGCACACCGGCACGGTCCTCAGCCGTGTTGATCGGACGCTCCGGTCCCTTGAGGCGACGGACCGAGTCGTCGTCGTTCAGCGCCACCACGAGCAGGTCGCCGAGCTCGCTCGCCTGCCGCAGGTACGTCGTGTGCCCACGGTGGACGACGTCGAAGCACCCGTTCGTGAAGACGATGCGACGACCGGCGCGCCGGGCTTCCTCGACCGCGTCGGCGAGCTGGTCGTGGTCGACGACGGTCTCGGCGGGGGCCGACACCGACGCCACCAGGGCCTCGGCGGTGCACACGGAGGTGCCGGCTTCGCGCACGACGACGTCGGCTGCTGCCTGGGCGAACGAGACGGCTTCGCGGACGGGGGTGCCGACCGCGAGGGCGACCGAGGCCGCGGCGCAGAACGTGTCGCCGGCACCGGAGGCCTGCTGCTCGGACGCCGGGGTCGCGCGGGTGCGGTGCACGTCGCTGGCCAGGGCCGTGGTGTCCTCGAGCAGGACCGTGCCGTTGCGGTCCAGCGTCACGACGGCGTTCCGCGCACCGGTGACCGTGAGGACCTCTTCCCGAGCGGCGACGACGGTCTCGGCACGTCCGGCACCCTGGCCGAGGTCGCGGCCGAGCAGTGCGGCTGCCTCCCCGGCGTTCGGCGTGACGAGGTCCGGCTGCAGGGCACGCCAGCGCCCGAGGTCGTGCGCGTCGACGACCACGGTGGTCGGCCGGTCCCGCTCGAGGACGGGGACGATCGCGGCGGCGTCGACGCCGAGGTCGTAGTCGCAGACCACGACGGCGTCCGCGGCGGCGGCTCCGTCGGCTGCGGCGATGGTGTCGGGGGTGCCCGGGAAGCGTCCCTGGACCGCCGCTGCCGTCGCCTCGGCGAGGAGGGCCGTGTCCGCCGCACTCGGCGGTCCGGCCAGGTCGTCGACCCGGACGACCACTCGGTCCCCACCGACGATCCGGTCCTTGCTCGTCGTCGTCGCGCCCGGTACCGCGACCAGCCAGCGGGTGTCGACGCCGGCGGCCTCCAGGCGGTCCCGCAGGACCCGGCCGGTCTCGTCGTCGCCGATCAGGGCGACCATCCGGACGTCGGCACCCAGGGCCCGGGCGTTGACCGCGGTGTTCGCCGCGCCTCCCGGGACGGCGATCGTCTCGGTGACGCGGACCACGGGGGCCGGGGCTTCACGGGAGACCCGCTCGGCTGCTCCGACCGTCCAGCGGTCCAGGATGACGTCCCCGACGACCACGACGACCGGCTGGCGCGCGGCGATCGTGTCGACGACGCGGCGGACCATGCGGACGTCGGCGGTCATCGGACGTCCTCGGCCGTCGCGGTGTCCGTGCCGTGGCTGCCGGCGGTGGACGGGTCGACGGCCGTGCCGGTGCCGGTGCTCGCGTCTGTGCTGACGGCGGCCGAGCTCGTCGCGCGTCGCGGGGCTGCCTCGAGGTGCACGACCGTGGTCGTCGTCATCTCGTCGAGCAGGTGCGGGCCGTAGCCGAAACCGGAGCCCGACGCGCCGCGCGGCTCCGCGCTGCCCCCGGGTGCGCCGCCGAACACGGCGTTGACCTTCACGGTGCCGACCGGCAGTTCGGCCGCGGCCTGCAGCGCGGTCGCGGTGTCGGCGGTCAGGACGGTCGCGGCCAGGCCGTAGCGGTCCTCCGCGGCGAGGCGCAGGCCCTCGGCCATGTCCTCGACGACGCGGATCGGGGCGATCGGGCCGAACGTCTCCTCGGTGAGGACGAGCATGTCGTCGGTGCAGCCGGTGAGCACCGTCGCCGGGTAGAACGTGCCCGCGCCCGCGGGGACCGCGCCGCCGGTCAGGACCTGCGCGCCGGCGGCGACGGCCTGGTCGACGTGCTGCTGGACGGTCGCACGGAGGCGCTCGTCCACCAGGGGGCCGAAGTCCGCCGCCGCGGCCGCGGTCTTCCGTTCGGCGGCACGGACCAGGGCGGCGGTGAACTCCTCGGCGATGTCGCGGTGCACGTAGACGCGCTCGACGCTCGTGCAGATCTGCCCGGTGTTCGCGAAGGCCCCGAGGGCGACCTGGTCGGCGGCCCAGACGGGGTCGACGTCGGCGTCCACGACGGCGGCGTCGTTGCCGCCGTTCTCGCGGATGACGTGCGCGCGGGTGCGGAGCGCGGCCTCGGCCAGACGGTCACCCGTCGCGGTCGAACCGACGTGGGCGTAGACGGCGATGCCGTCCTCGGCCAGGAGCTGTTCACCGGTCGTGGCGTCACCGTCGACGCCGACGAGCACGCCGTCGGGAAGCTCGGCGGCGAGCAGGCGGTTGAGCAGTGCGATGGTGCCCGGGCTCCGCTCGCTGCCCTTGTGGACGACGGTGTTGCCGGCGGCGATCGCGGCGCCGAGGATCCCGCACGCGACGGCCACCGGGTCGTTCCACGGGGTCAGGGCGAGGACGACGCCCCGGGGGTGCGGGACGGCGAAGTCGGCGGCACCATGGTTGCCGCGCAGGGCCTCGCCGCGGTGCAGGGGGCCGAGCTCGGCGTACTGGATGAGCGTGTTGATGCCGGCCTCGACTCCGCCGAGGGCGTCGCCCGGGACCTTGCCGGTCTCGCGGGTGTTCATCGCGGCGAGCTCGTCGGCGTGGTCACGGAGCCGCTCGGCCGCTGCCCGGAGGAGCGCCCCACGCTCACCGGGAGCCGTCCGGGCCCATCCGGTCGCCGCTGCCCGCGCACGCGCGACCGCGTCCCGCACCTCGTCCGCCGTGCTCCGGCGGGTCTCCGAGGCCACCTCGCCGGTCACGGGATCGAGCACCGTGATCGTGTCCGCGGACGAGTCGTCCGACGACGGAGCGGTGGTGGTGGGGGCATCGAGCGTCATGTGCGTCCTTCTCGTGGTGGTCCGGTCACGTACACCGGGGCTCTCCACGCTGCACTCCTCCTGCTGGACGCGCCCACGGGTCGCGCCGTGGTGTCCACGGGACGCAGCTGGTCCACGGTCTCGGCACCTGCACCGGCTCCGGTCGGTAGGAACGAAGGGACGCGCGACGGGACACCGGGCAGCGTCGGACGACGAGGAGGACGACAGGCGTGGTGCAGATCGGACGTGGCGGCGATCGCTTCGAGGGGGTCCGCGAGATCGCGGTGCTCCGGGGCGGGGGACTCGGCGACCTCATGTTCGCGATGCCGGCGATCGAGGCGCTGGCCGCCGCGTACCCGGAGGCGCGGATCACCCTGCTCGGCACCCCGATGGCCCGTGTGCTGCTCGCCGGCCGCTCCGACGCGGTGCACGCGGTCGAGGAGTTGCCCGTGTCGCCGGGCGTCCGGGACAGCGGCGACGACGCCCCGGACGCAGAGGACTTCTTCGCCCGCCTGCACGGCCGGTTCGACCTGGCGGTGCAGCTGCACGGCGGTGGCCGGAACTCGAACCCGTTCCTGCTCCGCCTGGGCGCCGCGCACTCGATCGGCACCGCCACCGAGGACGCCGCCCCCACGGAGCGCTGGGTCCGCTACGTCTACTACCAGCACGAGGTGCTCCGCGCGCTCGAGGTCGTCGGGCTCGGCGGTGCCGAACCCGTCACGCTCGATCCGCGCCTCTCCGTGACGGACGACGAGCGGGCCGCGGTCCGGCAGCGCCTCGGCGTCACCGGCCGACTCGTCGCGATGCACCCCGGTGCCACCGACCCCCGCCGGCGCTGGAGCCCGGAGCGGTTCGCTGCCGTCGCGGTCGCCCGACTCGAGGCCGGCGACGACGTCGTCCTCGTCGGGGACGACTCGGACCGGCCGGCCGCGACCACCATCCGGGCGTCGGTGTCCGAGGCCGTCGGGCCCGAGGCTGCCGCCCGCCTGCACGACCTCACCGGGACCCTGCCGCTGCCGGAGCTGCCCGCCGTGCTCGGTGCCGCCGACGTCATGGTCGGCGACGACTCCGGCCCGCGGCACCTCGCCGTCGCGGTCGGCACCCCGACCGTCGGCGTCTTCTGGTTCGGCAACGTCATCAACGCGGGGCCGCTCGACCGCGGACGACACCGCGTCCTGATGAGCTTCGTCACCCGGTGCCCGGTGTGTGGGGTCGACGTCACCCAGGTGGGGTGGAGCGCCGAGCGGTGCGCCCACGACCCGTCGTTCGTCGACGAGATCACCCCGGACCGGGTCCTGGCGGACGTCGCGGACCTGCTCGCCACCAACTGAGGGCGGTGGGCCGGTCCGTCGGGGCCGGTGTGGGCCTCCCGAGGTCGCACGACGTGCCGTGCGCCCCTTGCCGAGGGTGCACGATCGGCTGCCGGTAGGCCGTCCGGGCAGCAGCTCGTGCGACCTCGGCAAGGGGCGCAC
>NZ_QKSL01000031.1:0-6487 GCF_003234615.1 Curtobacterium sp. MCPF17_001 | reverse complement strand
ACCCCGACCCCCACCCCCACACCGGCACCGGTGCCGTCGCAGCCGATGGTCGCCGACCCCAAGCTCGTGCCGAAGACGGGCACGGTCGCCGGCGCGAACGACGTCGTCAACCTGCCGATGGGCGTGGTGGACGTCAAGACCTCGCTCCTCGACACGGTGCTCGTCGCCACTTCGAAGAACCTCACGGCGGTGCCGAACGGCGACCCCGGGTGCTCGCCCACGACGACGTACACGTTCACCGGGCTGAACTCGGCGAAGGCGACGACCATCGCCCTGCCGTACGGCACCTGGACCTTCCGGACCACGACGGCGGTCGGTCTCCTCGGTACGAACAGCGCCACCGTGTCCGCGACACCGAGCGCGAAGAACGTCTACGTGGCGGTCTCCGGGTCCGACGTGCTGCTCGACCCGCGGACGGTGCCAGCATCGTGATGACGCGCCTGCACCGTCTGACACGGCGCTCCCGACAGGGCGACGCGGGTCTCACCCTCGTCGAGCTCCTCGTCGCCACGACGCTCTCGCTGCTCGTCCTGACGATGGTGACGTCCTTTCTCATCTCGGCGCAGCGCGCGGCCGCCACGGCCGGGTCGGTCAGCGAGAACACCCGCGTCGCGGCGAACGCCATGAACGAGATCGGCCGGACCCTGCGGGCGGCCACCGACAACCCGGTGTCCACCGGAGACGTCCCGCAGTACGCCTTCCAGTACGCGAGCCCGACGTCCGTCCGCTTCTTCGCCTACGTGAACCTCGAGTCGACGCTCTCGAAGGCCGTCGAGGTGCAACTCACACTCGACCCGACGACGCGGTCGGTGACCGAGACGCGCTGGGCGGGCACGCAGCTCTCCCCGACGAGCGCGTACTACGCGTTCCCGCTCGCGACCGGCGCCGTCCTGAGCGCCGCGCCGACCAGCTCCCGGTCCCTCGCCACCACCGCCGTCAACACCACGCTCTTCACGTTCAAGGACGCCGGCGGCAACACCCTCGGCAACCCGGGTGCACCGCTGTCCGCGGCGGACCTCCCCAACGTCCGTGCGGTCACGGTGACCGTGGTCGTGGGCAAGAGCGTGACCGACCCGAACGCCGTCACGCTGACCAACACGGTCGGCCTGGCCAACATCGTGATGGGAGCGTCGTGATGACCCGTCTTGCCCGGTTGCTCCGCGAACGTGACGACGAGCGCGGGTTCGCCCTCGTTGCAGTGGTCGGCGTCGCAGCGGTGGTGATGATCCTCGTCGCCACGATGCTGTCCGTCTCGACCAGCGGGGCCCGCGTGACGTCGAACGACACCGACTGGGCCCGGGCTGCCGACGCCGCCTACGCGGGGGTCGCTGACTACCAGTCGCACCTCAACGCCGACAACACCTACGGCCAGTACGGCCAGGCGGACGCGGCGTTCAGCAAGGCGACCGGCAGCACCTTCGCGAAGGGCCTGGACGCGAACCCGGCGTTCGACATCAAGCCGGTGTCCGCCGGCGGCCGCTGGGTCACCGTCCCGACCGCAGGCGGGGTGGCCGGGCCGTCCTCGTTCCGGTACGCCGTCGACAACAGCAAGCTCAGCTCGCAGGGCGTCATCCGTGTCCAGTCGACGGGTCGGGCCGGCAAGGTGACCCGGACGGTCGTCGCCAACGTCCGGCCGGACGGGTTCTCGAACTACCTCTACTTCACCAACTACGAGTCCGGCGATCCCACCGTGACCAACGAGACAGCCGGTCGGAGCGGCGCCAGCTGCACGAGCGACTACCGCGTCGCCGCCCGGACCTCGAGCTGCCAGCAGATCCAGTTCGGCCCGAACGACCTGCTGCAGGGTCCGGTGCGGACCAACGACCAGCTGAAGATCTGCGGGTCGACGTTCCAGAGCACGGTCCAGACGGTCGGCGGCTGGAACAGCACTGACTGCGGCACGGCGGCCCCGTCGTTCGCCTCCGCTCCGACGACCGCGTCGACCCTGACGCCCCCGTCGACCATCGGCGACCTCCGCGACTCCATGCGGAGTGACCTCCAGACCACGACCGACTCCGTCGAGGGCACCGGGTGTCTCTTCACCGGACCCACGAAGATCACGTTCAACGGTGACGGCACGATGACCGTCGTGTCACCCCTGACGATCGCGACCAATGTGGAGGGCGCGACCGCGGTCCCCGGAGCGACCATCACGAAGGGTTCCGCCCCCGCCAAGTGCGGGGACGTCGACGCGCTGCACAGCCCAGGCGGGGCCACGATCCCGATCCCGAAGAACAACCTGGTGTACGTGCAGAACGAGCCCGCCGCGCGGCCGAGCGGCACGACGCCGGACCCGAACTACTGGGACGCATCGCCGAAGTACAAGAACACCGCGAACGCCTGCGACGCGACCTCGTACGCCAACAGCTGGACCCGGTTGAAGCCGAACGGCGTCGGGTTCCCGTACTCGACGAACTCCTCGACCACCTCCGAGGTCGAGCCCGTGAACGGGAACAACGCGAACGTCTCCACTCCGTACGGTTGCGACCGCGGCGACGCCTTCGTCAAGGGCGTCGTCGACAAGGCGGTCACCGTGGCCGCCGAGAACTACCTCTACGTGACGGGCGACGTGACCTACCCCGCGACGCGTGCGGCCTCCACTGTGCTCGGGCTCATCGGGCAGCGGGCGGTCTGGGTCTGGAACCCCATCAACACCTACGGCAACACCCTCACCGGCCAGGACCGAGAGATCGACGCGGCGATCCTGTCGAACCAGGGGACCTTCGTCGTGCAGAACTGGACGCAGGGCTCGACCCGGGGGCGGGGAGCCCTGACGATCAAGGGATCCATCGCCCAGAACTTCCGTGGTGCCGTCGGTTTGGCCACCGGTCAGGGGTACGACAAGAACTACAAGTACGACGCGAGTCTCGCCACGTACACCCCGCCGAAGTTCCCGCAGCCCACCGTGACGACCTACCGGGTCGCGACCCAGGTCGAGTCGAAGACCGCCTACACGGCCGACGGCGCGGCGATCCCGTGACGCCGGTCCTCGGCGCCGGGATCCTCGTCGGGGTGCTCGGGCTCGCGATCGGGTCGTTCCTCAACGTCGTCGTCCACCGGGTCCCGGCCGGGCTGTCGGTGGTGCGGCCGGCATCGGCGTGCCCACGGTGCGGCACCCCGATCCGGAGCCGGGACAACGTCCCGGTGCTGTCCTGGTTGGTGCTCCGCGGGCGGTGCCGGGACTGTGCGGAGCCGATCTCCGTCCGGTATCCGCTGGTCGAGGCAGCAACGGCGGTGCTGTTCGTCGTCGTGGCCCTGCGCTTCCTGCCGTCCGCCGGAGCGGACGGCCCGCACACGGCCGCCGCGTTCGTGGTCCTGGTCGGACTCCTCTACCTGGTGGCCGTCTCGGTCGCGCTGACGCTCATCGACCTCGAGGAGCACCGGCTCCCGGACCGCATCGTGCTCCCCATGTACCCGGTGCTCGCGGTGCTGCTCACCGTCGCGAGTGCCCTCTCCGGCGACTGGGGTGCGCTCCTGCGGGCGCTCATCGGCATGACCGCGATGGGGCTCGGGTACCTCGTGCTCGCTCTCATCGCGCCGCAGGGCATGGGCCTCGGAGACGTGAAGCTGGCCGGCGCGCTCGGCCTGGTCCTGGCGTACCTCGGATGGGGACCCCTCGCAGTGGGTGCTTTCGCGGCCTTCGCGCTCGGCGGTACCTTCGGCATCGGCCTGATCGTCCTACAACGAGCCGGCAGGAAGACCGGCATCCCCTTCGGCCCCTGGATGGTGGCCGGCGCGTGGATCGGGGCGTTCTGCGGCACCACGCTCTGGGACTCCTACCTCGGACTCATCGGACTGGCCTGACGGCCCGGAAGGAAACGACATGGCCAAGAGCATCGTCGGCATCGACATCGGCGCGGACGCGATCCGCGCCGTCGAGGTCTCCGACGTCGACAAGCCGCGGCCCACCGTGCTGCGGTTCGCCGAGGTGGAGACGCCGAAGGACGCGACCAAGCAGGGCGAGGTCCTCGAGGCCAACACCGTTGCTGCGACACTGCGGTCCCTGTGGGCCTTCGGGAAGTTCCGGTCGAAGGACGTCGTCCTCGGTGTCGGCAACCAGCGCGTGCTGTCCCGCGACCTCACCGTACCGATGGCCCCGCTCGCGCAGATCCGCGAGTCGTTGCCGTTCCAGGTGCAGGACATGCTCCCGGTCCCGGTCGGCGACGCGATCCTCGACTTCTACCCGACCTCGGAGGGTGAGGGTGAGGGCGGACCGGTCGTCAACGGGCTCCTGGTCGCCGCGATCAAGGACGCGGTCCTCGCCAACGTGCAGGCCGTCCAGCTCGCGGGCCTCAACCCCGTCGGAGTCGACCTGATCCCGTTCGCCCTGGCACGGGTGCTCGCACCGCGGGTCGCGGGGTCCGGCACGGTCGCCATCGTGGACTGCGGCGCGGAGACGACGTCGGTTGTCATCTCGACCGACGGCCTGCCCAAGTTCGTCCGCATCATCCCCACTGGCGGCGCTGACGTCACCCGCGCCATAGCCGCCCAGCTCAGCATCGAGCTCGTAGAGGCCGAGGCTGTGAAGCGACACTTCGGGATGGCTGGCGCAACCGTCACCCGGGATGACGACCGCGCGGTCGCCGTCGTACGGTCCGCGGTCGGTGAACTCCTCGCGAGCATCCGGAACACGGTGAACTACTTCGTCAACACCCGCCCGGAGGAGCCCGTCCGCGGCATCGTCCTCGTCGGCGGCGGTGCCGCCCTCCCCGGGCTCCGTGAGAGCCTCGGCGAGTTGGCCCGGGTCCCCGTCGCCCTGGGCAACCCCTTCGTCACGGCTCAGCTCGGGCGGGGCGTCACCGCGGAGGCCCTCAGAGAACGAGGGGCCGCCATCTCCGTCGCCTGGAGCCTCGTGGCAGGGAGTCGTGCAGCATGACCGAGACCATCGACGCTGCGCCCGCGACCCGGCCGATGCGCCGTCGCAAGACCGGGCCCTCTGCGAGCGGAACCGTCGAGGGGCGCCCACGCCGAGGACCGCGGGGGACGCAGCCGCTGGTCATCGGCGGGGTGCCCCGTGTCGACCTGCTCCCGCCCGAAGTACACGTCCACCGACGCCAACGTGGCAACGTGCGTCGGGCGTGGGCGGGTGTCGTCCTCGTCGCGCTCGTCGCCGGGATCGGCGCCGGGGCGGCTTCGCTCGCCCGGTCGGCCGCCGCAGATGATCTCGCGACGGCCCAGGCGGAGACCCTGTCGCTGCAGCAACAGCAGCAGCAGTTCCGGGACGTCCGGACGACCGAGTCGGCAAGCGCCCTACTCCGTTCGGCGCAGATGGTGGGTGGGGCGACCGAGATCGATTGGTCCGCGACGCTCGCCGCGATCGACGACAGGCTGCCGGACGGTGTCGTGATCACGGCGGTGACCATCGACTCCGCCACAGCCGAGGACCCGTACGCCCAGTCCGACGACCCACTGCAACCGCAACGGGTCGCGACCCTGACCCTCGATGCGACGAGCGCCACCTTGCCCTCCGTGCCTGCCTGGATCAGCGCGCTCAGGGATCTTCGCGGGTTCACGGACGCCACGGCGAACTCCGTCACCAAGGGCAACACCGCAGGCGACGGATACACGGTCAACATGACGATCCACCTCGACGAAAAGGCGTACGACGATCGTTACGCCGAGAAGAAGGACTGAGCCGTGACCCGCAACCGCCTGAGCCTGCTCCTCGCCGTGCTCGCGATGTTCGTCGTCGCGGCCGCGGGGTACTTCCTCGCCGTCCAGCCGCAACTCGCACAGGCGGCGGAGGCCCGGACGCAACGGGAGAGTGTGGAGCAGACGAACGAATCGAGTCGGGTCGAGCTCGGCCGACTGCGTGCACAGGCGAAGACCCTGCCGCAGATGAAGGCCAAGCTCGAGGCCCTTTCGGCGTCGGTTCCGGACGAAGCGGCCCTGCCCGCCTTCATCGACGAGCTGAACGCGACCGCGACGGCAGCCGGTGTGCAGGTGCAGTCGTACACGACCAGCGATGCCGCGGCCTACGCGCCGACGGCGAGCACGACGGGCAGCGCGGCGGCGACCGCGCCCGGAGGGACGACGACGAGCGCCCCGACCGCGACGCCGACGCCGACCCCGGCGGCTGTGCCCTCCGCGGCGGCGGAGCCGCCGCTCGTCACCGACCCTGCTGTCACCGCCCAGAACTTCTCGGTCGTGCCTGCGGCAGTCGCGGTGGAAGGCACGTACGACCAGGCGCTCGCCTTCGTGAAGGGTCTGCAGAACGGCAAGCGTCTCTTCCTCATCACGAAGATCTCGTCCGCCGAGGCGAGTGGCTCCGAGGCCGACGCGACCGGCGTGGCGACCTGGATGTTCGGGGGAAGCCTGTACGTGCTCGACTCGTCCACCAGCTCCGTCACAAGCGCCCCGTCCGCCTCCGCCACCCCGTCCACCGAGACATGGGCCGATCGTAGCCCTCCCCTGTTGACGGGCAGCGACGTGGCTACGGGGCGTCGGCGCGTTCCGGCTCGGGGGCGTGGTCGGCGGGCAGCGGGGT
>NZ_QKSL01000030.1:0-8304 GCF_003234615.1 Curtobacterium sp. MCPF17_001 | reverse complement strand
CATTCCGCCCGCTCACGTGAGCCGGACGGGAGGCACGGGACCAGCCCGCCGCGCACCTCCCGTCCGGTAGACGGCGAGCGGGCACGAACCCGTGGTGCATCCGTCACACGCAAGCCCCGCCCCGCACCCGCACCCGCACCCGCCCCTTTCCGCACCGGCCGGACGGTCGCGGGCTACCCTCGGAAGGTGACCCGCGACGGAGAGGAACACAACGTGACGAGCGCTGCCACCCGCACCGAGACCGATTCCCTGGGCTCGAGGGAGGTGCCCGTCGACTCGTACTGGGGCATCAACACCCTCCGGGCGATGGAGAACTTCCCGATCGCCTCCGTCCCGATCGCGGTGTACCCGGACCTCGTCGCAGCGCTGGTGACGGTGAAGCAGGCGGCGGCGCGCGCGAACCGGGCGATCGGGGTCCTCGACGACGAGCGCGCCGACGCCATCGACCGGGCCGCGCAGGAGGTCCGTGACGGCGCCCTCCGCGACCAGTTCGTGGTCGACGTGGTGCAGGGTGGCGCAGGCACGAGCACGAACATGAACACGAACGAGGTCCTGGCGAACCGGGCCCTCGAGCTCCTCGGCCGCGAGCGTGGGGACTACGCCTACCTGCACCCGATCGACCACGTGAACCGCAGCCAGTCGACGAACGACACGTACCCGACGAGCATCAAGATCGCGATGATCTACGGGGTGCGCCGCCTGGCCGACCAGCTCGAGCAGTTGTCCGCCGCCTTCGCCGAGCGCGGGCAGGCGTTCGCCGACGTCCTGAAGGTCGGTCGGACGCAGCTGCAGGACGCGGTGCCGATGACCCTCGGCCAGGAGTTCACGGGCTTCGCGCACACCATCCAGGAGGACGTCGTCCAACTCCGCCGGGTGGTGCCGCTCCTCTGCGAGATGAACCTCGGCGCGACCGCGATCGGCACGGGGATCACGGCGGACCCGCTCTACCGCGACGAGGTCCGCAGGCAGCTCGCCGTCGCGTCCGGCGTCGACGTCGTCACCGCACCGGACCTCATCGAGGCGACGAGTGACGCCGGCTCGTTCATGACGCTCTCCGGCACCGTGAAGCGCAGTGCGATGAAGCTGTCGAAGATCTGCAACGACCTGCGACTGCTGGCGTCGGGTCCGCAGGCGGGCCTCGGCGAGATCACCCTGCCACCCCGCCAGGCCGGGTCCTCGATCATGCCGGGCAAGGTGAACCCGGTGATCCCGGAGGTCGTGAACCAGATCGCGTTCGCCGTCGCCGGCGCGGACACCACGGTGACGATGGCGGCGGAGGGTGGGCAGCTCCAACTCAACGCGTTCGAGCCGATCATCGCCCACTCGATCCTGCAGTCGCTGCAGTGGATGGCCCGCGGGTGTGCGACCCTCCGCGAGCACTGCGTCACCGGCATCCAGGCGAACGAGGCCAAGCTCGCCGCACAGGTCGACACGAACGTCGGCGTCGTCACGGCGCTGACGCCGTACATCGGCTACGCGGCGGCGGCGTCGATCGCGCACACGGCGCTGACGACCTCGACCCCGATCTCGACGCTGGTGATCGCGGCAGGCCTGATGGACGAGCACCAGGTGCACCGGGTCCTCAGCCCGGCGCGGCTGTCCGGCATCGAGCTCGCGACGGGCGCGATGCCGGTGATCACCGAGGCGATGCTCGAGCAGCACGCCCGCGACGTCGCACCGCGTCCGCCGCAGGTCTGACAGCGGGACCCACCGGACGGGAGGCCCGTGGCGACGCCGTCACGAGCCTCCCGTCCGTCAGACGCCCTGACGGCGCGCTGCTCCCGACGGCGCGCAGCTCACGGCATCGGCCGCTCGCCCGCGCGCACCTGCCCCGCGACGCGCCGGAGTTCCTCGTCCCGCGGGGAGTCCTCGTCGTCGGGCAGCTCGGCGGCTGCGGCCCGCACCTGCGCCGCCGCCGCGATGTCCTGGTCCCGCCACCGGGCGAGTGTGAAGTTCCGGGTGACGTCGCGGAGCGGCAGGCGGATGGTCTCGTCGGCCTCGATGCCGGCGAGGAGCTGCCGCATCCGGATCACCTCGGAGTCGAGCTCCCCGCCGACGACGAGCACGAAGTTCGAGATGTACAGGTAGACGAGCAGCAGCAGCGCTCCGCCGAGCCAGCCGTACGCCCGGTTGCCGCCGCCGATCGTCTCCACGTACAGCGCGAAGCCGACCGTGGCGAGCGCCCAGGTGCCGATCGCGAAGCCGGCACCGGCGGACACCCACCGCAGCTGCGGTGTCTTGACGTTGGGGGTGGCGGTGTAGAGCACGGCGACCATGACGACCAGGTCCGCGGCGAGCACCGGCCACTTCACCACGTTCCAGACGTCGTCGACCCAGGACGGCCAGCCGACCTGTTGCACGACGGCGGCGGAGATCATCGGGGTGCCGAGCAGGATCACGAGCGCGACGGCACCGCCGACCATGACCAGCAGCGTGACGAGGAGCATCATGCCGCGGAACTTCCAGATCCGCCGGCCCTCCTCGACCTCGTAGGCGGTGTTCATCGCCCGGCCGAACGCGGTCGCGTACCCGGACAGCGACCACAGCGTCAGGACGAGTCCGACGGTCGCGCCGAGCCACGGGTTGTCGAGCGTCAGCAGCTGCCGGAGCGGGGTCTCGAGGTGCTCGGCCGTCTCCGGTCGCACGAGGACACCGAGGACGCCGACGATGTCCGCCACGCTGTCGCCGCCCTGGTCGACGACCGCGAGGATCGACACCACCGTCAGCGCCGTCGGGAACACGGTGAGCAGGGCGAAGAACGTCAGCGACGCGGCGGAGTCGACGACCCGGTGCCGGATGACCGAGTGGTACGTCCGACGCACCACTGCCCGGACCCCCGAGCGGCGCAGGTCGCGTTCTCGGCTCGCCGGCATGGGTCGACGGTACCGGCTCTGTCAGTTCGCGTTCGGGTGCAGTGCGTCGTACCGGCGGAACGACGGCACCAGCCGGAGCAGCAGGGCGACCAGCGCGATGATGAGGACACCGCCGATCACCGGCGGGTAGGCGAACCCGGCCGCGACGACGAGGCCGGCGTACAGGTCGCCGACGCGCGGGCCTCCCGTGACGACGACGATGAAGATCCCCTGCAGTCGTCCGCGCATACCGTCCGGCGCGGCGGCCTGGAGGATCGTCCCGCGGAACACGCTGCTCACGTTGTCCGCACCGCCGGCCACCGCGAGGAACAGCGCGCACAGCACCAGCGCCGGCAGGATGCCGGTCGAGAAGGTCTCGGACGGCCGCCCGCCCAGGAGGTGCGCGCAGGCGACGACGACACCGAACGCCGCGATCGCCCCGCCGTAGACGGTGATCGCCCAACCGACCGCCTCGCCCTGCCGTCGGACGTGGCCGAGCGGCCCGGAGAAGATGCCCGACAGCAGCGCACCGATCGCGTACGCCGCGGTGAGCGCCCCGACGGTGATCGAGCCGCCGCCGACCACGAGGGCGCCGATCGCGGGGAACAGCACGCGGGGCTGCCCGAACGTCATGGCGATGATGTCGAGCACGAACGTCATCGTGATGTTGCGGGAGCGTCGGAGGAACTTCGCCCCCTCGATCAGCGACGACAGCCCGGGGCGCAGCGCGTCGTGCTCGGGAGCCATCCGGGGAAGGGTGATGACGCCCAGGAACGCCGCACTGAACAGCACGACGTCGACCGTGTAGGTCGGCGCGAAGCCGAACGCGGCGACCAGCACGCCGCCGACCGCCGGTCCGACGGTGACCGAGAACCCGGCGCTGATGCTGTTCAGGGCGCTCGCCGCAGGCAGGAGCTCGATGCCGACCAGGCGCGGCACGATCGCCGCGCGGGACGCTCCGATCACGGTCCCGGCGACGGCGTTCACGGTGACCAGGACGTACAGCAGCACGACGCTGTCGAGTCCGAGCCAGGCGTGGGCGGCGATCATCGCGGTGGTCACCCACGCCAGGACGGCCGAGACGAGGGCCACCGTGCGGCGGTCGAACGCGTCGGCGAGCATCCCGCCGTAGAGGCCGGCCAGGATCATCGGCACCAGGGAGATCACGCCGACGAGCGACACCATGAAGGTGGAGCGGGTGATCTCGTACACCTCGAGGCCCACGGTGACGCTCGTCATCATGGTGCCGATGCCGGCGATCGAACTGCCGATCCACAGGCGCGCGAACGCGGGGGAGCGGCGGAGGGGGGTGAGGTCGGCGAACAGGGAACGGTGGGGCTTCGTGGGGGCGTCCACGGGGGCTTCTGGTGTCACGGTGGAACCATTCTGTGGCCTGGAGGCCGCCTGCGGGGCCGGGTTTCGTTCTCTGGTTGACTGACGAGCATGACTGACCTGAACAGCAAGCCCGAGTTCGACGCCCCCGAGGGCCCGGCCCCCACCGACCTCGTCATCACCGACATCGTCGAGGGTGACGGCGCCGTCGCCGAGTCCGGCTCGACCGTCAAGGTCCACTACGCCGGCGTCGAGTACGAGTCCGGCGAGGAGTTCGACAGCTCCTGGGGTCGTGGCGAACCGATCGACTTCCCCCTCGCGGCCCTCGTCCGCGGATGGCAGGAGGGCATCCCCGGCATGAAGGTCGGCGGCCGTCGCAAGCTCGTCGTCCCGCCGGAGCTCGCCTACGGCCCGGCCGGCGGCGGACACTTCCTGTCCGGCAAGACCCTGATCTTCGTCATCGACCTGCTCGGCGTCCGCTGATGGCGGGCGTCCCGGAGGTCCCGACCCTCGAGCTGAACGACGGGCACCGGATCCCGGCGCTCGGCCTCGGCACGTACTCGCTGGACGGCGACGAGGGGATCGCCGCGGTCGGTGCGGCGATCACGAGCGGGTACCGCCTGCTCGACACCGCGCTGAACTACGGCAACGAGGACGCCGTCGGTGCAGCGGTCCGCCGCGCCGACGTGCCGCGTGACGAATTCGTGGTGACGTCGAAGCTCCCGGGACGCCACCACGGCTACGACGAGGCGCACCGTTCGGTGGACGAGACCCTGGCGAACCTGGGGCTCGACCACCTGGACCTGTACCTGATCCACTGGCCGAACCCGTCGGTGGGCAAGTTCGTGGACACCTGGAAGGCGTTCGTCGACCTGCGGGACAGCGGCAAGGTCCGCTCGATCGGTGTCTCGAACTTCACGCCGGAGCACCTCGACCGCATCATCGACGCCACCGGGGTCGCACCGGCCGTCAACCAGGTCGAGCTGCACCCGTACTTCCCGCAGTCCGAGCTGCGTGCCGTGCACCAGCGGCTGGGCATCGTCACCGAGAGCTGGAGCCCGCTCGCCAAGCAGTCCGAGCTCCTCACGGAGGCACCGGTCACCGCCGCGGCCGACGCGCACGGGGTGTCGGCCGGCCAGGTCGTGCTCCGCTGGCACGTCCAGCTCGGTGCCGTCCCGGTGCCGAAGTCGGGCGACCCGGACCGGCAGCGCGAGAACCTCGACGTGTTCGGCTTCACGCTGAGTGACGACGAGGTCCAGGCCATCTCCGCGCTCGAGCGCGGTCGGCTCTGGGACGGCGACCCGGACACGCACGAAGAGATGTAGTCGCGACCGGTCGCGGTCGCGGTCGCGGTCGCGGCCGCGATCGAGTCGAAGCCGACCGGGGCGGGGGGATACGATTGGTCCCCCTGTCCCGAAGGGTTGCGAGTGTCCGAAGCGCGTGTTTCCGAACCCACCGAGATCGACCGTGAACGCGGTTACGTCGACGGTCTGTTCCACCGACTCGACGAGCTGACGGCCGAGGCCGCCCAGCGACTCGCCGAGACCCGTCGACAGACCGTCGGCGGCAACCACCAGAGCCGCAGCGAGCGCGACGCGTTCGCCCGGCTCTACGAGGACACCGTCGCCACGCTCGAACGCGTCGGCGACCGGCTCGTCTTCGGCCGGCTCGAGGTCCAGGACCCGCCGGCCGACGAGGACGCCTTCCGGTACATCGGTCGCGTGGGTCTCCGTGACGCCGACCACCGTCCGCTGCTGCTCGACTGGCGGGTGCCCGGTGCCAGTGCGTTCTACCAGGCCACCGCGGCCCATCCGATGGGCATGCGCGCCCGCCGACACCTGACGCTCGAGGGCCGCACGGTCGTCGGCGTCGAGGACGAGGTCTTCGACGCCACCCTGTACGACGACGAGCGCACCCACCTGCAGGGTGAGGGCGCGCTGCTCGCCGCGGTCACCGCCGAGCGCACCGGCCGGATGACCGACATCGTCGCCACGATCCAGGGCGAGCAGGACCGCATCATCCGCTCCCCGCTCGAGGGCGTGCTCATCGTCCAGGGTGGACCCGGGACCGGGAAGACCGCGGTGGCGCTGCACCGCGCCGCCTACCTGCTCTACTCGTACCGCGAGCGGCTCCGGGGCTCCGGGGTGCTCGTGGTCGGCCCGTCTCCGGCGTTCCTCACCTACATCGAGCAGGTCCTGCCGTCCCTCGGCGAGACCGGCGTCGTGATGGCCTCCCTCGGCTCGCTCTACCCGGGGCTGCACACCACCGTGCACGACAGGCGCGACGTCGCCGCCGTGAAGGGCTCCGGCGAGATGGCCGACCTGCTGCGCCGGGCCGTGCGTTCGCGCCAGGTCGTCCCGTCCGAGTCCGTCACGCTCGACGTCGAGGGTGAACGACTCGTCGTACCGCCGCAGCTCGTCGCCGAGGCGATGCGTCGCGCCCAGGACCGCGGCAAGCCGCACAACGTCGCCCGGGTGTCGTTCAACAAGAACGCGCTCGACGCCATGACCCGTCTGCTCGCCGAGCAGCTCCGGCAGCGCGGCACGACGGTGGACGAGGCCGACGAGAAGGTCCTCCGAGAGGACATCCGCAGCTCGTACGACGCCCGCGTCCTGCTCAACACGGCGTGGCTGCCGCTGCCCGCCGAGAAGCTCGTCGAGGACCTCTTCGCCCGTCCGAACTGGTTGGCGTCGCTGACCCCCAACTGGTCCCCGGAGCGCCGGGAACTGCTCCGACGCGAGCGTGGTGCCGCGTTCACGGTGGAGGACGTCCCGCTCCTCGACGAGGCGGCCGAGCTCCTCGGGGAGTTCGACCCGACCGGTGGTGCGGCGAAGCGCCAGGCCAAGGCCAGCCGGAACCGCGACATCGAGAACGCCCGGCAGGCCATCGAGAACATGGGCGTCGAGGGCATCGTCAGCGCCGAACAGGTCGCCGGGGCCTTCGCGGAGAACGGCGACCCCCGCTCCACCGCCGAGCGCGCCGCCGAGGACCGCGAGTGGACCTACGGGCACATCGTGGTCGACGAGGCGCAGGAGCTCTCGCCGATGCAGTGGCGGATCCTCGCCCGACGGAACCCGCTGCGCTCCTTCACGATCGTCGGCGACATGGCGCAGGGCTCCTCGCCCGGTGCCGCCCGGACGTGGGACGACGTCCGCGGCGCGCTCTCGCGCCGTCGCCGGGGCCGTGCGCCGCAGGTGCCGCTGGACTCCCGGCTCGAGGAACTCACCGTCAACTACCGCACACCGCGCTCCATCGTCGAGGCCGCCGGGGCGTTCGCCGCCTCGGTCGGGCTGACGGTGACCGCGAACGAGGCGGTCCGCGACGGTGACCCCGTCGAGCGGCTGCACGTCGAC
Source organism: Curtobacterium sp. MCPF17_001 (assembly GCF_003234615.1). Lineage (NCBI taxonomy): Bacteria > Bacillati > Actinomycetota > Actinomycetes > Micrococcales > Microbacteriaceae > Curtobacterium > Curtobacterium sp. MCPF17_001. The sequence goes on along the minus strand of NZ_QKSL01000030.1, from coordinate 767 downwards.
CGATCGGACCTGCTCGACACCGTCGCCCGTCGGGTCGACAGCGAGCGTGACCTGATCGGTTCGGGGACGATCGGCGTGATCGTGCCGGAGGCCGACGTCGCCGCCGTGCGTGCGCGGTTGGCCCGCACCGAGGCCGACGTCCGCGGGCTGGGTTCACCGCGCCCGGGCTCGGTGACGGTGCTCACCGGTGCCGATGCGAAGGGCCTGGAGTTCGACGGCGTGCTGCTCGTCGACCCGGACCGCGTCGGGTCCGACGCCGCCCGTGCGGCTGCGGCGGTCTACGTCGCGATGACCCGCCCCACCCGTCGCCTGACGGTGATCGACGTCGCCTGACGGTCATCGACGTCACCTGACGGTCATCGACGTCACCTGACGGTCATCGACGTCACCTGAGGAGCAGGACGGGCGGCATGGCCGGGAGGCCCGGCCCGCGTCCGTCAGGCCGGCTCGCCCTGGTCCCGCACCTGCGCCACGAGCGTCGCCCAGGGCCCGTCCAGTCGACGACCCGGGATCGTGACCGTGGTCCGGGCGACGGTGACCGTCCAGACGAAGTCGTCCCGGACCGCGTCGCCCGCAGCCGGGTCCGTCGCCGGTACCTGGTCTCGGGGGAGCGCGCCGACGAGCTCGGCCCACCGGTCGGCGTCCGGCCGGTCGTCGGTGTCGAGCCGCCAGGCCCGGGTCATGCCGGCGAACCCTCCGCTGCGGCGCACGACGATCTGCATGCCCCGCAACGTACGCCCTCCGTGCCCGCCCCCGCACCCCGGCGC
>NZ_QKSL01000003.1:0-252544 GCF_003234615.1 Curtobacterium sp. MCPF17_001 | reverse complement strand
CGGACGTCTCCACGGCGTTCTCGCTCGGGACGACCGCGGCGATCGAGTGGGCACTGAAGCGCCTGCCGGACGAGTTCGCGAAGAAGCTCGGCTGACGCCCGGCAGCGCGGCTGGCCCGGCAGCGCGGCTGGCCCGGCAGCGCGGCTGGGTCCACGCACAACCGGAACCGGCCCGCACCACGACATCCCGTGGTGCGGGCCGGTTCCTGTTGTGCGGGTCCGGCTGGAGCCGCGCAAGCGCGCAGCGCAGCGCCGAGCGCGCCGCGCCGCCTGGCGTCAGCCGAGCTTCTTCGCGAACTCGTCCGGCAGGCGCTTCAGTGCCCACTCGATCGCCGCGGTCGTCCCGAGCGAGAACGCCGTGGAGACGTCCGAGTCGTCGATGACGATGGAGTGCCCGGCCTCGACCGACGGCACCTTCTGGAACAGCGGGTCCGAACTCGCCTTCGACGCGTCGACGTAGATCGGCAGCACGACGGTCAGGTCGGCGTCGAGCAGGTCGAGGTTCTCGTTCGACAGTGAGACCGAGAACTCCTTGCCGGCGGCCTCGTCGATCGCCTTCGGGATCGTGAAGCCGAGGTTCTGCATGAACGTCGCACGGCTGTCGCGGGAGGCGTAGACGCCGAAGCCCTCGGACGTGTACGCGCCGATCGCGGCGGTCTTGCCGTCGAAATCGGGGTGCGCCTTGCGTGCTGCCGCGTAGGAGTCGTCGAGGTCGCTGAGGAGCTTCTTGCCCTCGGTCTCCTTGCCGAGCGCCTTCGAGATCATGTCGACCTGCTCCGTGGTGGAGGCGAGGTAGTTCTCGCCGCCCTTCGGGATCGCGACGGTCGGGGCGATGGCGGACAGCTTGTCGTAGCGGTCCTTGTCCCCCGAGGACTTGACGTCGAGGATCACGTCGGGCTTGAGCTTGAGGATCTCCTCGTAGCTGGGCTCGAGCGTGTTGATGATCTTCGGCGCCTTGTCGTACGCACCCTTCAGCCAGGGGCCGACGCCCTCGCCACCGAAGGCGAGCCAGTCGCTGGCCCCGACGGGCTGCACGCCGAGTTCGAGCGCCGTCTCGGCGTCTCCCCAGCCGAGGGCGACGACGCGCTTGGGCGCCGAGTCGATCGTCGTGGTGCCGAGACCGGTGGAGATGGACACCGGGAACGCACCGTCAGACGAACCGGCGGAGGACGACGAGGACGAGGGGCTCGACGAGGAGCAGCCGGCCAGGACGAGCGAGGCTGCGACGACGGCACCGGCCGCGGCGAGCACGCGCCCGAGGCGACGCTTGGGGAGGGAGGTACGGATCACGAAGGGTAGCCTAACCTAAGCGCTCCTCCCCCGGGAGGCTCGTGTGACGCCCGTGGATAGGCTGCGCCCGTGGCCCTCACCTTCCCCGACGCCGACCGCACCGAGCTCGCCGTGCTCGGCTCCCCGATCGCGCACTCGCTCTCGCCCGCGCTGCACGCTGCGGCCTACGACGTGCTCGGGCTGCCGTTCTCGTACGGGAGGCACGAGGTCGCCTCCGGTGGGCTTGCCGCGTTCGTCTCGGGGCTCGGTCCGGAGTGGCGCGGCGTCAGCCTGACGATGCCGTTGAAGCGCGAGGTGCTGCCCCTGCTCGACCGGACGACCCCGCTCGTCGACGAGCTCGGTGTCGCCAACACCGTCGCGTTCCGTCGCGAGGGGTCGTCCATCGTGCTGGCGGGAGCGAACACCGACGTCGCCGGCATCGTCCGCCCGGTCGCCGCGCTCGGGCACGTGCCGGGAGAGGCGACGATCCTCGGCGGCGGCGCGACGGCGGCGAGCGCCCTCACCGCGTCACTCCGGCTCGGGGCGAACCTGGTGCGGGTGTTCCTGCGCGACACCGGCAAGGCGGGTGGCCTGGTGCTGCTCGCGGCCCGACTCGGGGTGACGCTCGAGGTGCACGACCTGCAGGATCTCGCCTCAGCGGACCCGATCGGCTTCGTGGTGTCGACCCTGCCGGGAGGCGCGGCGGACGAACTACCCCTCGTGCCGTCCGGGCCGGACGCGGTGCTGTTCGACGTGGCGTACGAGCCGTGGCCGACCCGGGCCTCGACGGCGTGGACGGCCGCGGGTGGTCGGGTGCTGAACGGCCTCGACATGCTCAGCGAGCAGGCGATCGGGCAGATCCGCTTCTTCCTGACCGGGGACGAGGACGAGCTGCTGCCGGACGAGGCCGAGGTCCGCCGAGCGATGCGCGCTGCCGTGGGCCTGCCGGAGACGATCGGCTGACGGGGCGGCGCGCAGGCGTTCCCGAGACGGACCCGTCTGCGCGCGACGCCGCCGAGCAGCTGAGACACCGCCGACCCCGGAGGCGTCTCGGGCGCTCAGCGGCGTCGCGCACAGACGCCGGCGTCTCACACGCACCAGTGGGGGCCAGCGAACGTCACACCACGACGCCGTCGACGTAGTACCAGTGCCCGCCCTCGCGGACGAAGTCGCTCGTCTCCTCGAGGGTCCCGCGCTCGGTGTCGGAGCGCCACCACGCGCGGAACGTGACGGTGCCGGCGGAGTCGAACGGGCCTCCCGACCGGGTGCCGACGATGTCGAGCCGCGTCCAGCGCTGCCCGGGGTCCAGGTCGAGCGACGCTGGCCGGGTACGTGGGTGCCAGCTGCGCAGCAGGTACTCGGGCAGGCCGAGCGCGAAGGCCGAGAACCGCGACCGCATCAGCCGCTCGGCGGTCGGTGCAGGAGCGCCGGCGTGGAGCGGGCCGCAGCACTCGTCGTAGGGGTTGCCACTCAGGCAGGGGCAGCGGTCGGTCGGCACCGCACCAGCCTAGGCAGCCCCCGCCCGCCGCCGCACGGCCTCAGGACGCCCCCGTGTGCGCGAGACGCCCCTGTCTGCGCGAGACGCCGCCCCACGCGCGAGACGCCGCCGGCCACGGAGGCGTCTCGGCATGAGCACGGCGTCTCGACCAGACGCCGGCGTCTCACCTCCAACCGCAGACGCCCCACCCCCGACGCAGCAGGACCTAGTCGACGAGCGACAGCGTCACCGTGATGTTGCCCCGCGTGGCGTTCGAGTACGGGCAGATGGTGTGCGCGAGTTCGACCAGCCGCTGCCGCTCAGGTCCGGCGACGCTCGGCGCGTAGACGTCGAGCCCACCGCCAGTCCGAACCCGCCCGAGCCGTTGCCGCCGATGCTGACCTCGGCGGAGACCTCGGCGCCGGTGGTGTCCAGCGTCAGCTCGCGGCCGGCGGCGTGCAGGGCGCCGAGGAAGCAGGCCGCGTACCCGGCGGCGAAGAGCTGCTCGGGGTTGGTGCCCTCGCCGCTGCCGCCCATCTCCTTCGGCGGTCGGGTGTCGAGGTCGATCCGGTCGTCCTCGGTGCGGACGTGTCCGTCGCGGCCGCCTCCGGTGGCGTGGGCGGCTGCGGTGTAGACGATGTCGAGACTCATCCGACCAGATCACCGGGAGTGGCTGGACGCTCGCTGGGGAGGCCCGGGGGTGGGCTGTTCACCGGCTCGGCCCGCGCACAGCGCCGGGCGTGTCCGGGCTCCTCGCAGGCGAGGGCCCCGCACCCGCGAGGGCCCCGCACCTGCGAGGGCCCCGCGACCGGGTTCAGCCGATGAAGGTGTCGACGAGCGCGGTGGCGTCCTCGACCACCGAGCGCTGCCACTGCTGCCGGGTCTTCCGGATGCGGGTGACGACCAGGCCGTGCAGGGAGATCCAGAGCAGGTCGGCCTGCAACCGCTCGTCCCGATCGCCAGCAGGCAAGCCGACGAGGAGGGCATCGAGGCGGCTCTGTAGTCGGTCGATCCCGGACTCGATCGTCACCGGGTCCTCCAGCAGATCACGTCCCTCGAACAGCAGCTGGTACGCGCCGGGGTTCGCGACCGCCCACGTCACGTACGCGCTCGCGGTGGTCCGCAGGGCAGCGGCGCGATCGTCGTCGGTCGAGGCGCTCGCGCCTGCGGCCTCGATCGCCGTTGTGAGCGCGGTGAGGCTCTGGGTGGCCACGGCGATGAGCAGCGCCTGCTGGGACGGGAAGTGCCGGTACACGGCGGTCGCTGACACCCCGCACGCACGCGCGGTCTCGCGCAGTGACGGTGGGGTGACGGCCAGGCGCTGCGACAACAGGTCCGTCGCGGCCGCGAGGAGGTCGTCACGCAGCTGGTCGCCCGTGCGGGTGCGCGACGTGTTCGTCATGGAGCAACTGTTGCACGAGCGCGCGGTTGACACCCGTCAACCAGCCGCCTAGGTTTACACCTGTCAACCAGAAGGAGCAGGCATGGACCACACCGACACGACCGCGCTCGTCACCGGCGCGAGTTCCGGCATCGGACGGGAGTTCGCCCGCGCCCTGGCCGCGCGCGGAGCCGACCTGGTGCTGGTCGCGCGCCGAGCCGACGTCCTCGAGGAGCTGGCACAGTCGCTCCGATCGGACCACGGACGGGTGGTGACGGTCGTGCCGCTCGACCTCGCGCAGCCGGCGAGCGGCACGCGTCTGCTCACCGAACTCGACCGACTCGGCGTCCGCGTGGACACGGTGGTGAACTGCGCCGGCATCGGTCTGACCCGTGACTTCGTGGACAGCACGCCGTCTGAACTCGGGGACCAGCTCGCCGTCAACATCGACGCCGTCGTCGACGTGTGCCGCGCGTTCCTCCCGCGGCTCGTGTCCTCGAGTCGGGGCGTGCTCCTCAACGTCGCGAGTCTCACGGCCTACATGCCGACGCCGGGGATGGCGGTCTACGCAGCCTCGAAGGCCTTCGTCCTGCGGTTCACCGAGGCGCTGGCGTACGAGTTGCGCGACTCCGGGGTCACCGTCATGGCCTTCTCGCCCGGTCCGACGAAGACCGAGTTCTACCGGAACTCCGGCACGGACGAGGGCCGGGTGCGGTTCGAGACGCCCGAGCAGGTCGTTGCTGCGGCGTTCCGAGCCCTCGACAAGCCGACGCCCCCGGTCAGTGCCGTGTCGGGCAGTGCGAACACGCGGACCAGCCGCATCGCGCCACTGCTGCCGAGGCAGACGGTCCTGCGCCTGGCCGACTCTTCCCCGAGGACGACGGCCTGACCTCGTCACCGCACCAGGGAGATCAGCCGGGAGGCACGACCGGCCCGGGCGCGCGAGGACCGTCCCACGGTCATCCGACGGGCACGAGCCATCCGCAGCGCGAGCGGGTAGACATGGCACGTGTTCAGACTGGGGTGGCAGGTGTTGCGTGCGCGGTTCCGTGAGGACGTGTCGCTGGAGCGCTTCCGCCGGGCGGTGACGTTCGGGCTCGTCGTCGGCGTCGTGGCAGCGACGGTGCTCGGGGTGACCGCAGCACAGACGGGATGGGCCGGCGCGGGGACGGCGCGCTCCACCGTGGTCGTCGTGTCCACCGCACTGGCAGCCGGGTTGCTGACGATGTCCTGCTTCCCCGTGAAGCAGACCGCTGACCCGCCGGCCACCATCAACGGCAGGCAGGTGCGTCCGGACACGATGCGTGTTGCGCGCGACTCCGTCCAGCGGTACCTGCGTCGAAGCATGCCGCAGGTGCTCCCCGAGGACCGCGACGCCGTGCTGCAGGACACGGCCCTGATGCGACGGACCCTGGTGGTCGACGTCGTCCGCGCGAGCCCCGGACTGATCGGCGTCGCACTGCTCGCGATCACGGGGCTGGTCGCGAGCGACGGGCACGGGCTGAACTTCATCCTCGTCGCCGGGTACACCTCGCTCATCCCGACGTACGTCACCCGCCTCGGACGAGCGGAGCGGGCTCACCGGGCCGCTACTGCCCTCCCGCCGTCCGAGCTCAGGTCGACCACCCCGACCGGCCGCAACCGCTTCCCGTCGGGCTCGAAGGTCGGCCTCCCCGACGACTGACCGGACGGCGAGCACCTGCCACGGCAGCCACCTGCCACGGCAGGATGAGCCGTGGACACCCGAGCACTCTTCGCCGCGACCGCCCAGTCGTTCGTGGACCTCGTCACCGCGCTGCCCTCCCCCGTGGCGGATCCGGCCCTCTGGTCATCCCCCGCGCTCGGGGTCTGGGACCTCCGGGCGCTCGTCGGGCACACGAACCGTGCCCTCGTGACGGTGTCGACGTACGCCGCCACCACGATCGAGCAGGACGCCGATCCGACCACGTCCACGTCCACGTCCGGAACGGTCCTCGACGACGCGGCCGAGTACCTCCAGGCCGCGACCCGCACGGCGACCGACCCGGACGAGGTGGCGGCCCGCGGTGTCGCCGCCGGCGCAGCACTCGGGACCGACCCGGAGGCCGCGGTGACGGCCGCTCGCGACCAGGCCCTGGCTGTCCTCGCGGCGGTCCCGTCGGGCACCCGCATCTCGGTGGTCGGCGGTCTGCTCCTGCCGGTCGAGGAGTACCTGCGCACCCGCATCGTCGAGTTGGTCGTGCACGGCGGCGACGTCGCACGTGCCGCGACGGCAGCCGGTGCTCCCGTCTCGGCCTCCCCGCCGGCGGAGGCGGTGGTCGCCGCCACCCTGCTGCTCGCCGAGGTCGGGGCGCGCCGCGGCGACGGTGCGCTGCTGCTCGCCGCCCTGACCGGTCGGGGGTCCCTGCCGCCCGGCTACTCCGTGCTCTGAGCGTCGGCACCGACGACGACTGCAGCACCGGTGACGGCCCGTGCGATCCGATCGACGGCGTCGTCGACGAGGGCTCGGCGGGCCACGTCGTCGTCCTGTTCGGACTCGTACACGAACACCGTCGCTCCACGGACCGCCCCGCAGTAGTCGACGATCCCGTGCTCGATCTGCGTCCGGATCGCCTGCTCGTAGCCGTGCCGCTCGTACGTCCCGGCAGCGTCACCGGCGACCGGCAGCAGGTGCACGGTGAGCCGCCCGAGGTTCCGGCGCGTCCCACCGGCCGGGTCGACGTCGAACGCCCAACCGTTGACGAAGACGCGGTCGACCCAGCCCTTCAGGAGCGCCGGCATCGACCACCAGTACACGGGGAACACCAGCACGAGGTGGTCGCTGGCGTCGAGCCGCCGCTGCTCGCGGACGACGTCGTCGGGGAGCGCACCGGTGCCGCGGTAGGCGTCCCGGTCCGCCGGACGGAACCGCGGGTCGAACCCCTCGGCAGCGAGGTCGACCAGCTCGACCTCGCCGGGGTGCAGGGCGTCCTGCAGCTGTCGGGCGATGCCCGCGGTGAGCGAGTCCGGATCGGGGTGGGCGGTGACGATGAGGGTCTGCACGGCCGTCAGTCAAGCGGACCAGGCTGAGCCCGTACCGACGTCGGCGGCTCCGTGCACACTGGTCGCATGTGTGGCCGCTTCGTCGTCTCCGACACCACCGCTGACCTGCTCCCCGAACTCGTCGGCGAACTCGCCGCGCGCACCGAGCACGTCGACGAGGACACCGGCGAGGTCCACGCCGGCCTCGCGCCGAGCTGGAACGTCGCGCCGACCGACCCCGTGTACGCGGTCCGGCAGCGGCACGGGCAGCGCGAACTCCCCCAGATCAGCTGGGGCTTCGTGCCGAGCTGGGCGAAGGACTTCCAGAAGCAGCGACCGAAGCCGATCAACGCGCGCATCGAGACCGTGGCGACGAGCGGCATGTTCAAGCGTGCGTTCGCGACGAACCGGTGCATCGTCCCCGCGCAGGGCTACTACGAGTGGGTGGTCCGCGAGGACGGCAAGGAGCCGCACTTCGTCCACGAGCCCGGCGGAGCCCTCGCGATGGCCGGTGTCGTCAGCGCCTGGCCCGACCCCACGAAGCCCGAGGACGACCCGGACAAGTGGCGGCTGTCGCTCGCGATCATCACCCGTGACGCCCATGTCGCTCCGGGTGAGGTGCACGATCGGATGCCGGCGTTCCTCACGCCCGACGGCTACGAGACCTGGCTCGGCGACGGTGCCGGCACGAACGACCTGCTCGCGCTGCTCGACCGTGAGTCGCTGGAGGTCGCGGCGGGCCTCGAGCAGTACGAGGTCGCCCGGACGGTCAACAGCGTGCGGAACGACGGGCCACACCTCATCGAGCCGCTGTTCTGATCGCTCCCGCTCCGTGGGTCGAGGCTCAGGGAGCAGCTCGCGAGGGACGAGGACCGACCGTCAGGGCCCCGGCGTCCCGTCGAACAGCACACCCGACCAGGCCAGGAGGATCGGCCCGAGCACGACGACGAACACGCCGACCGCCACCACCACCGCTCCGACCCCCGACACGATCGCGGTGAGCAGTCCGAGGAGCCCCACGAGTCCGACTGCCCGACGGGCGTCCCCGCCGCCCGCCACCGCGGTCGTCGCACTCGAGAACAGGGCGCTCATCGGGTCGTCAGCCATGCCCGCAGCGTAGCCCGACTGCCCGGGGGTCAACCCCACCCACATCCGGGAGGTGGCCGCATTCTCCGGCCGGACGGCCGCCGAGACGATGGACACATGACCTCGACGCAGCACCCCACCACGATCGACACCTCGCAGCCCACCACCCGTTCCGAGCGTTCGGCCCTGACCTCCGCGGTCGGCGTCCTCGGCATGGGCGTCATCGTCCTGGCCCTCGCCGGCTGCAGTGTCGTCAAGCCGTACCTGCCCGAACAGCAGGAGCACTACGACGCCTACGCCGATGCCCCCTCGAAGGCGAACTCGGAGGACCTCGCCTGGTTCATGCCGAAGTGGGTGCCGGCGGATGCGGAGGACATCGACGTCCGGCTCGACACGAGCAAGCCGGGCTACGTGATCGGCTTCACCTCGGCCGACGGCGTGGACACGAGCGCCTGCGAACCGGTCGACGGCGCGAAGGGCGGGCCGGCGATGACCGCGGGGTTCCTGCCGGAGAAGCTGCCGACCTCCTCGCTCGTCACCTGCGGCGACGGACGCCTCACGACCGAGATCGACGGCCGCTGGTACGGCTGGACCCCGGTCGAGCCGGTGCCGTCCGACGGGAACGACACCCTCCGCACCGACTGACCGGCGGCACCGCACCCGTCGCGGACGGACGGGAGGCCCGGATCAGGTGCGCGTTCCCGCTCACGTGATCCGGGCCTCCCGTCCGGCACGGCTGTCCTGACCGACGCCTTCCGGCGCCGCCGCGACGCCTACCGGCGCCGCCGCGGCCCGACCGGCCCGGCCGCCCCCGCCGGCCCCTGGGCCACCATCCGCCGCCGCAGCAGCAACGCCGCCCCGGCGAGCAGCAGCGCGAGCGCGCCGAGCCCGAGTCCCGCGAGGCCCGTGCTGCCCGTGAAGGCGAGCTGCGCCACGTGGGCGACGGCCGCGATCCCGACCGGGTAGGTGACGGTGATCGTCGCGATGACGACCTGTCCGGCGCTGTCCTGCACCGTGTAGTCGATCGCCTGGGTGCCGTGGAACCCGCGCGCCGGCGTGAAGGTGACGACCCCGTCCTCGGCGTGCCAGGTGCCCGCGCCGCGGACGGCGACCCGGTCGGTCATGTGCCCGGTGTCGGGGTCGACCAGGTGGAGCGTGTCGGTGTCGAAGGTGGCGCCACCGGTGGGGCTGTCGTTGTCGAGCGGCTCGACGGTGACGGTGCGCCCGGTGCGGCCGGTGCCCCGGTCGTCGGTGGCGACGGCCTTCGCGACGACCGTGATGGTCGCGGTCGCACGGGTGGACTGCCCGGAGGCGTCGGTCGCCGTGTACACGAACGTGTCGCGTCCGGTGAACCCGGCGGCCGGCGTGTAGACGTACGAGCCGTCCGCCTGCACCCGGACGGTGCCGTGTGCCGCCTTCCGGGCGAGGCTCGTGGTGAGCCCGGTGCCGGAGTCGTTGCGGAGCAGCCCGTGGCGGGCGTCGACGGCGAGCGCCGTCCCGGCGATCGTGCGACCGGAGTCGTCCGTCGCGGTGATGCCGACCGTGACGGTGACGGTGGTGTCGACGGTCTGCCCGCTGGCGTCCCGAGCCGTGTACGGCACGGTGTCGGTGCCGGAGAACCCGGCGGCTGGCGTGTAGACGAACGTGCCGTCGGCGGCGATGGTGGCGGTGCCGTGCGCGGCGTTCCCGACGGAGACGACGGTCATCGCCGTTCCGCGGTCGTTGCCGAGCACGCCCGGGCCGCGGACGGTGACCGCGGCACCCGCGGTGGTGCGGGCGGTGTCGGCGGTCGCGGTCGGGGTGACGTCGATCGCGACCAGGGCGACGGCGGTGTTCTCCTCGGCGTCGTGGGCCGTGTAGGTGAACCAGTCGCGGCCGGACCAGTTCGCGGACGGGGAGTAGACGTACGCGCCGTCCTTCGCGAGCCGGAGCGTGCCGTGCTGCGGGTGGACGTCGACCGAGGCCCACAGTCCGGTGCCGGAGTCGTCGGCCAGGACACCGTGGGCGCGGGCCATGCGGACGACGCCGTTGGTCTTCGTGGTGCTCCAGTCGTCGACCGCGACGGCGCCGACCAGGACGGTGACGGTGGCCGTCGTCGTCCGCCCGGAGGCGTCGGTCACCGTGTAGGTGAAGCGGTCGGTCCCGGAGAAGCCGGTGGCCGGCGTGTAGACGAGCCCACCGTCGGTGCCGACGGTGACGGTCCCGTGCCTGGCATCGCCGTGTCCGGTGACGGTGAGGCCGGTGCCTGAGTCGTTCCCGGTGAGGGCGGTGCCGGCGATGACCAGCGGGGTCCCACCGGCGGTGCGCAGGACGTCGCCCGTGGCCGTCGGGGTGACGGTGACGGTGACGGATGCCGAGGCGGTGCCCCCGGTGGGGTCGACCACGGTGTACCGGAAGGTGTCGGTGCCGGAGTACCCGGCGGCGGGGACGTACGTGACGGTCCCGCCTCCGGTGACGCTCACCGTTCCGTGTGCGGCCGTGCCGACACCGCTGACGCGCAGGCTGGTGCCGGAGTCGTTCGCGATGACGACGACGGCGACCGGGGCGTCGGCCGTCGTGGTGGCGGTGTCGTCGACGGACTTCGGGGCGACGGTGATCGTCACGGTGCCGGTGGTGGTCCCGCCGCTGCCGTCGGTCACGGTCACGTCGAACCCGTCCGGGCCGGAGTAGCCCGGTGCCGGGGTGTACGTGTACGAGCCGTCCCCGCCGACCTCGACGGTGCCGTGGTCGGGGGCGCCGTGACCGGTGACCTCGAGGTCGGTGCCGGTGGCGCCGGTGAGGACGCCCTGTCCGGCGGGGACGACGAGCTGGCCGTCGGCCGTGGCGCTGGCGTCGGGCGCGGCGAGCACCGGGTCCACCGTGATGGTGAGGGTGCTCGTCGCGGTGTTGCCGATCGCGTCGGTCACGGTGACGGTGACGGTGTCGGTGCCGGACCAGCCGGCGGCGGGCACGTAGGTGACGGTGCCGTCGGCGTCGACCGTGGCGGTGCCGTGCGCGCCGTCGGTGACGTCGGTGACGTGCAGGCCGGTGCCGGAGTCGTTCGCGGTCAACGCGGCCGAGGTCGCGGTGACCGGTTGGCCGGCGCTGGTGGTGCGGGTGTCGTCCCCGGCAGCGGGCCGCACAGTGACGGTGACGGTGCCGGTCGCCTTCTTCCCGGAGCCGTCGGTCACCGTGTAGGTGAAACGGTCGGTGCCGGAGAACCCGTCGGCCGGCGTGTACGTGTACGAGCCGTCGGCGTGCAGGTCGAGCGTGCCCTGTGCCGGTGCCCGGTCGACCGTGGCGGTGAGCCCGGTGCCCCGGTCGTTGCCCAGGACGCCGTCCGCCTTCGAGACGGTGCGCGTCGATCCGGCCGTCGCGGTCGCGCTGTCGGGCATCGCCATCGGCCCCACCACGACGATGACCGTCGCGGTCGCGGACTGCCCGGAGGCGTCGGTCACCGTGTACGTGACGGTGTCCGTCCCCGAGAACCCGGGCTGCGGCGTGTAGCGGATCGTGCCGTCGGCACCGAGGACCACGTCGCCGTGGTCGGCGCCGCCGGCCTTCGTGACGGTCAGACCGGTGCCGGAGTCGTTGCCGAGCAGCGTGGCCGCCGGGATCGACACGGGCCTGCCGGCTGCGGTCCCGACGGTGTCGGCCATGGCGACCGGGAGGACCGTGACGGTCACCGTCGACAGCCCGCTCGAACGTCCGCTCGCGTCCGTCACCCGGTAGGTGGACGTGTCCGTCCCCGAGGTCCCGGCTGCCGGCGTGTAGGTGACCCTGCCGTCCCGCTCGAGCACGGCGCTGCCGTGTGCGGGGGCCCCGACGAGCTCGGTGTGGAGGCCGACGCCGGAGTCGTTCGCCTGGACGTCGATCGTGACCGGCCAGTTCGCCGAGGTCGTCGCCCGGTCGTCCGCGGTCGTCGGGGTGACGACGAGGGTCATCGTGGCGGTCGCCGGCGTGCCGGCGGTGTCGGTCACCGTGTAGGTGAACGAGTCGTCGCCGGAGAACCCGTCGACCGGCGTGTACTTGACGGCGCCGGTGGTGTCGTCGAGGACCAGGACGCCGTGGCCCGGTTCGGTGTGCCGGGTGATGGTCAGGTCGGTGCCGCGGTCGTTGCCGAGGATCCCGGTGGCGCGGGTCGTGCGGGTGAGGGTCTCCCCCGCACGGACGGCTCCGGAGTCGTCGGTCGCGACCGGGGCGACGGTGATCCGCACGGTGGCGCTGCTGGTGTTCCCGGCGGCGTCGGTCACCGTGTAGGTGAACGAGTCGGTGCCCGAGGTGCCGTCGGCCGGCGTGATAGTGATCGAACCGTCCGCGCCGAGCACGACGGCGGTGCGCGTGCCGCCGGTCACGGCGGTGACGGTCAGGCCGGTGCCCGCGTCGTTGCCGGTGAGGGTGCCGGAGGTGACGACGAGCGGGCTGCCGGCCGTCGTGGTGAGGCGGTCGTCCTGGGCCTCCGGCCGCACGGTGACGGTGACGGATCCGGTGGACGTGCGGCCCGAGCCGTCGGTCGCCGTGTAGGTGAAGCGGTCGGTGCCGGAGAACCCGTCAGCGGGCGTGTACGTGTACGAGCCGTCGGCGTGCAGGTCGAGCGTGCCGTTCGTCGGGGCACGGTCGACCTTCGCGGTCAGGTCCGCGCCCTTGTCGTTCGCGAGCACGCCGTCGGCCTTCGCGACCGTCAGGGTCGCGCCGGCGGTGGCGGTCGCGGTGTCGCGCACGGCCATCGGGCCGACGACGACCGTGATCGTCGCGGTGGTCGACTGCCCGGAGGCGTCGGTCACCGTGTACGTGACGGTGTCGGTCCCCGAGAACCCGGGCGCCGGCGTGTAGCTGATCGTGCCGTCCGTGCCGAGCGTCACGTCGCCGTGGGACGTGCCGACGGCCTTGGTGATCGTCAGGCCGGTGCCGGAGTCGTTGCCGAGCAAGGTCGCGGCCGGGATCGACAGCGGCTTCGTGGCCTGCGTGGCCTGGCTGTCGTCCGTCGCGACGGGCGTCACGGAGACGGTGACGGTCACCGGGGCGGTGGTCCGGCCGGCGGCGTCGGTCACGGTGTAGGTGAAGGAGTCGGTCCCCGAGGTACCGGCGGCAGGCGTGTACTGGACCGTGCCGTCGGTGGCGATCGCGACGGTGCCGTGCGCGGGCTGGCCGACGACTGTGGTGGTCAGGCCGGTGCCGTGGTCGTTCGCCTGCACGTCGACGACGACGGGGTGGTCGGCGGGCGTCGTCACGGTGTCGGCCGTGGCGGCGGGGCGGACGGTGATGGTCATCGTGGCGGACGTGGTCGCACCGGACTTGTCGGTCGCGGTGTAGCCGAAGCGGTCGGTGCCGGAGAAGCCCGCGGTCGGCGTGTACGTGTACGTGCCGGTCGAGGCGTCGAGCACCAGCGTGCCGTGGTCCGGCGTCGTGGAGTTCGTGATCGTCAGGGCGGTGCCGGAGTCGTTGCCCAGGACGCCCGTCGCCCGGGTGGTGGTGCTGACCGAGCTGCCGGCGTCGACCGCCGCGGTGTCGTCCGTGGCCTTGGGGGCGACGCGGACGGTGGTCGTGACGGTGTCGGACTTTCCGTTGCCGTCGGTGATCGTCACGTCGAAGGCGTCCGGTCCGGAGTAGCCGGGTGCGGGAGTGTAGGTGGTGGTGCCGTCCGTGCCGACCGAGACGGTGCCGTGCCCGGGGGAGGTGTTGCCGGAGACGGTCAGGCCGGTGCCGAGGTCGTTGCCGAGCAGCCCGGGGGCTGCGACCGTCGTGGTCTGACTGGCGGTGGCGGTGATGGTGTCGGCCTTCGCGGTCGGCAGGACCGTGATGCTGACCGTGCCGGTGATCGTCGCACCGGAGGCGTCCTTCGCCGTGTACGTGAAGGAGTCCGTGCCCGAGAAGTGGTCGTCGGGCGTGTAGGCGTAGGCCCCGTTGCCGGCGAGCGTCAGGGAGCCGTGGTCCGGCGTCGAGTTGCCGGCGATCGTCAGGCCGGAGCCGTGGTCGTTGCCGAGCAGGCCGCGGGCGGCGTCCGCGGTGACGGTGGCGCCGGCTTGCACGCTGAACGCGTCGTCGGTGGCGGTCGGGGTGACCGTGATCGTCACGGTGCTGGTCGAGGTCTGCCCGCTGCCGTCGGTCGCGGTGTAGTCGAACTGGTCGGTGCCCGAGGCTCCCGCCTTCGGCACGTACGAGAAGCCACCGTCCGTGCCGGTCATCGTCAGGGTGCCGTTGGTCGGGTCGGTGTGCTTCGTGACCGTCATCCCGGTGCCCCTGTCGTTCGCGAGCACGCCGGCGGGTGCGGGGACCGTGAGGGTGGTGTCGACCGGCGTCGAGTAGGTGTCGGACGTGGTCGAGCCGTGCACGAGCTTGAGCATGTTCGTGAACGTGACGACGACGTCGGTGCCGTCGCTGCCCACGGCCTGCGGGAACGTGAACGCGGCGGTCTGACCGGACCCGGATGCGACGGCGGTGCCGCTGTTGACGTCGACGGCCTTCCACGTGGTCGTGTAGTTCGCCAGGTCGGTGGTGCCGACGGCGGTCTGCGCGACCGTGTACTTCTTGCCCGGCGTCGTGAGGATCGCGCCGGCCTTCTGGTCCTGCAGACCGGTGGCGCTGCCCGTGGTGCTGGCGCTGGTGCCCTTGCTCGTCGCGGTGATGCCGTCGCCGGTGATCGAGAGCCCGAACTGGTCGGTCGACTTCCACCGCTGGTCGACGCTCGCGCGGCCGGTGACCGTGTCGGCGTAGTTGCAGGTCGCCAAGTCGCTGGCGCCGTAGTTGCCGACGACCGGGAAGCTCCGGACCTGGGTGCCCGAGGTCGGGTCGAGCTGCATGAGCGTCGTGGTCGTGGTGGTGTTCGGCGCGGTGCCGGTCGTGACCGAGTTCGAGACGTAGAGGTAGCCGTCGGACGAGAACGCGATGCCCGGGCTGTTCGTGCCGGCCGGCAGCGTCGCGATCTCGGTGGTGGTCAGCGCCGTCGTGCCCGCGGTGGTGGGGACGGTCTCGGTGTCGACGCGGTAGACCTTGTCGGCCGCGACGACGAAGAACAGGCCGCGGGAGCTGAACGCGAAGTCGCCGTTGCCGGACTTCAGGCCGTTGATCTGCCCGACCTGCCCGATCGCCTTGCCAGTCGCCGGGTCGTACGCCATCAGCGCGCCGGTGTTGTCGCCGTAGTAGTAGAAGCCGGTGACCGGGTTGACCGCACCGCGGATGACCGGGCGGACCTTGTCGGTCGTCACCGGCGCGGACGCGGTGTTCGTCTTCGGGTCGAAGGACCGCAGCGTTGCGTTCTTGCCGTTTGCGGCGGCGAACATCGACGCGCCCTCGCGGGAGATGCCGAGGCCGTTGTTCGCCTGCTCGCCGAGGTCGGCGACGTCGATGGTCGTGCCCTTGCTGCTCCCCGACGTGATGTCGATCGCGATGACCTTACCGGCGCTGTTCGTCGCGTACAGCGTGTTCTGGTCGCAGACGAAGTGGCTGTCCTGCGTCGCCTGCACCGCGGCGGAGGCGGGCGCGGCCGAGACGACGGCGGCCGCGCTCAGACCGGCACCGACGAGCAGCGCGGCGCCCAGCATCGCGAGGGGGCGGAGGCCGGACGTGCGGCGGGGCACGGCAGAGCCGTGGGAAGCAGGCAGCATCAGTCACTTTCGGGTCGAGACAGCGAACCTGGCGCGCTCGAGGACCCGAGGGAATCGGAGAACAACCGTCTGCGCCGAGCCTGATCCTGACAGCCTTGTCCGCATTGATGGGGACACGAAGCGTCCCCAATAGGGGGGACCAACCTGGAAGAACGGGGTACAGGCCCCCAGACTGGGGTCGCCCTGGGCCAACGTCAAAGCCCCGCCGGTGTTCCGGCGGGGCCTCGGTCATGCGGTTCCGGAGGTCATGCTCCGGGTGGTGCTTCGCTGCTGCGCTCGATCCCTCGTGGTCGGGTGACCGTGACCAGTTGCGTCAGTGCCGGTCAGTTGCGTCAGTGCCGGTCAGTCGACCGGTCGGATGACGGACGGGAGCACGATGTGCAGACGCTCGGCGAGACGCGACTGTGCGTCCTCCAGCGAGCGGAAGTCCCCGACGTACTGGCCGAACGTGTCGGACACGAAGTAGTGCCCGTCGCGCTTGTCGACCGTGCCACCGAAGTAGCCGCCGTAGTTGGCGGACCAGAGGCCGGGTTCGACCTCGGACCACGAGAGGGAGGCGCGGGAAGGAGTGTGGGCCACCTGGGCCTCGAGGACGGCGATCGTGTTCACCGTGTCGGTGTCCAGCGTCACCTCGACCTGGTGCACGTCGTGGCTGATGATCGTCATGGCCCTGCTCCTTCACGTTCTGGGGTACATCTGCTTGCGGGTCAACGCTACGGGCGCCCGCCGCCGCCCACCAGCGAGCCCCGTTGATTCACGGGTTCTCCGGATCCGCTCCGGTATCGAAGCCCGGAAAACCGGGACAAGACGTCACGTTTCCGGGGTACAGGGGACAAACCGGGGTACTCGCAATCTGGACCGGGTCCACAGAAGGCGGGACGGGCCTCCAGTCCGGCGGTCAGCCCCGCGACGGATCCGGCCTGGAGGCCCGCCCCGGTAGCGTCGCTCCCGTGACCCCCGACCGACCCGAGCCCGACGTGCGCGACGTGACGTCGGCTGCGGTCCGGCGGATGGTCGCCTCCGGACGTGCGCTCCGCCGACGTGGCGGCACGAGCGCCCACGCGACCGGCCGCAGTCGCCGCATCGCGGGGGCGCTGGCCGTCGCGTACGCGGTGGCGGTGGTCCTCATCGGCTTCTGGGGCACGCCCGTCGACGCGAAAGCGCAGCCCTGGATCGACCGCCTGATCGGTGCCGCGCACCGGCACGGAGCGCCGAGCTGGTTCGGCTACCCGATGATCGAGTCGCTGGCGAACGTGGCGTTCTTCGTACCGCTGGGGTTGCTCGTGGTGCTGCTCGCCGGTGCCCGGTGGTGGTGGGCCGGTGCGGGAGCTGGCCTGCTGGTCAGCGCCTCGATCGAGACCGGGCAGGCACTGTTCCTGCCCGCACGGTTCGCGACCATCGACGACGTCGTCGCCAACACGTTGGGTGCGGTCCTCGGAGCGGTGCTCGGGGTCGTGCTGCTCGCGGCGGCGGCTCGGCAGCGACGGGGCTGACGCGCTCTCAGCGGCCCGTCCGTCCTCGCCTGCCCGCCGTGGTGCGACGAGCGCCAAGGTGCACACGCCTACGGTCGGAGCATGGCCTCGACCAGCACCACGATGGAACAGCACATCGCCGTCTTCGGAGGCAGTGGAAGCGGGAAGACCGTTCTGCTCTCGTCGTTCTACGGCGCCGCCCAGGAGCCGAAGGTCCGGCGGGCGAACCGGTACGCCGTGACCGCAGAGGACCGTGCGCAGGGCCGGACCCTGCACCGCAACTACCTCGGCATGCGCGACAGCTCCACGGTCCCCAGCGCCAACCGGTTCAGCGCCTCCGCGTACCGGTTCGTCATCGAGCCGTCCGCCGACGACCTGCCGAAGGGCCGGTCGAAGCAGAAGGCGGCGAAGCCACTGGGCATCGTGTGGCACGACTACCCGGGCGAGTGGTTCGAGGAGGACCCGAGCTCGGCGGACGAAGAGGCCCGCCGGATCGAGACCTTCCGGTCCCTCCTCAGCGCGGACGTCGCCGTCGTCCTCGTCGACGGACAGCTGCTCGCCGAGAACCGCGGAGAGGAGGAGCGCTACCTGAAGGCCCTGCTCACCGACTTCCACACCGGCCTCTACGCCCTGCGCGACGACGTCCTCGAGGACGGCAAACGCCTGACCCGCTTCCCACGCATCTGGACGCTCGCACTGTCGAAGGCCGATCTGCTGCCCGACCTGGACGTGGAGGAGTTCCGCGAGCTCGTGATCGGCAAGGCCGGCGGCGAGCTCGACGAGCTGCGGAGCGTGCTGCAGAGCTTCGTCGAGGACCCCGACGCGCTCGACGTCGGCGAGGACTTCCTGCTGCTGTCGTCCGCCAAGTTCGAGCCCGGGAAGATCGACGTCACCACCCGCACGGGTGTCGACCTGCTGCTGCCGATGACCGCGATGCTGCCCTTCGAACGCTTCGCGAAGTGGGCCTCCACCCGGCAACGCGGTGCCCAGGTCGCCGAACAGCTGCTGAAGTTCGTGGGACCGGTCGTCGGGTTCCTCGGCACGTCCAAGCTCGTGAAGTCGAACCTGGTCGGCGCTGCCGTCAGCATGATCGGCGGTGGACTCGGCTCGAGGGCCGTCAGCTTCGCCGCCAAGAAGGTCGCGAAGGTGAAGGACCAGGCGGAGGCCGAACGGGAGTTCACCACCCGGGTGCTCGCACGCTTCGCCGAGGACCTGGACCGCGGGGTGGACGACCGTGTCCTGCGCCGAGGAGACGACGCATGAACTTCATCTGGGCCACCCGCGGCCGCACGTGGGGCTTCCGCTTCCTGTCGACCGAGCAGCCCGGCCAAGACCCACTGGCCCGCTACGAGGAGGCGTTCGCCGGCGTCCGCGACGTGCCGGCCACGATTCGGCGGCGGACCGGGATGCTCGCCGTGCGGTTCCCCGACCCGGAAGGCCGGCAGGACCGCTCCGGTCGGCCGATCCCTCACGAGTTCGTGCTGACCCCGCCGCTCAGCGACTCGGTGCGCTCGGTCGAGGACGCGGTCGCGCAGGTGTGGCCACTGGTGCGGGAGCGGTACGCGGAGCTGTGGGAGCTGCCGAAGGCGCCGGGTTCTGTGTCCGACATGTGACGATCAGCCGACAAGTTCATGGAGTTCGGAGTCCGGGGCGCCTGATCACTGAAAACCGGGACGTGGCGGTCGTACGGTCAGCAGGTGAACCCGAATCGCAGACAGTACCGTCGTCCCTCCGCCTTCCCGTGGTGGCTATGGGTGGTCGCCCCGCTCGCCGTCATCGGCGTCGTCGCCGTCCTCCTGGTCGTGACCTGACCCACGCCCCCACGAACGACGAAACCCCCGGAGCCTCTCGGCCCCGGGGGTTTCGTTCAGTGAGCTGAAGCTCAGACGGTCTCGCGCTGGCGACGGACCGAGCCGCGCACGACGAGCAGGCCGCCACCGAGGACGACTGCGCCACCGGCGACCCAGAGGGCCAGGGCGGAGACGGTCGAACCCGTGAAGGCGAGGGAACCGTTGGTGCCGTTCGAGCCAGCAACCGCAGCGGCGTCAGCCGGCGCGATGGTGAAGGACGCGACGCCGACGACACCGGAGGTGGCGCCCGTGGCGGTCAGGTTGTAGGAGCCCGAGCCACCCACCGGGAGGGTGACGCGAACGGGGAGGGAGCCGTCGGCGCCGGCGGTGTACGCCTTCGAGACGGTGGTGACCGGCAGAGCGCCGAGCGTCGCGGAGGAGACACCGGCACCGGTGATCTGCACGTTGACGGTCTCGTTGTTCTGGAACGCGCCCGGGCTGAAGTTGACGACGACGACACCACCGGCGACGTAGTTGCCGGAGACGACGACGTTGGAGTCGGGTGCGTAACCAGCGGCGTTGGCGGCAGCCGGCGTTGCGAGCAGTGCGGCGCCAGCCAGCACGACCGCGGCGATGAGCTTCTTCATGAAGTTTCCCCTAGTGATCTGATCTGACAGACCCTGATACCAGAGCCCTGCCTCCGCAGAGTCAATCCCCCACAGCCAGTCATGGCGAGTGCGATTGGCGAAGTTCCCTCAATGTAGCGGACTTTCACAGTTTGTTACCACCCGTTGTGCAACGAGTGCGTGAACTGCAGCTGGATCTGCTCTCAGCCTGAACCGAGCATGGGACCACGAGGCAACCTCCTCGGGGCTCGCAGCGCACGAAATCCCCGGTCAGTGGGCGCAACGAGCTCTGAAGGAACAGGTCTTGCCGCTCGATGGGAAGGCTTCACACCCGCTCAGGTCGCCCGGGACCCCCCGGAGTGGGGGTCCCGCAGAACCGCGGTATGCGGCGACTCACCGATCACACCTGCACTTGCGACGGGGTCTTCTGCCCCTAGAGTCCGCGATCCGGTTGCCGGCGGTCGACTCAGCCGACCGGGACCGGCTTCGCACAGTCGAACTGCAGCGGCTGGACCTTCGACTGCCGTACGCCAGGCGTGGACTCCGCCTGCACGCCGGCGGTGGCGTACTTGGCGTCACCGAGGAACGCGACACGGAACGTGGTGCTCTGCCCCGGCGCGAGGAGTGTCTGCAGCTGCGCGACGGGGTGATCGCCGTCGACCGTCGTCTGCAAGCCCGCAGCCTTGCCGTCCTGGGAGGCGCCGAGGTAGATGGCGTTCGCCGGTGCGTAGACGGCGACGAGCGTCTTGATCTTGCCGGGCTCCGTCCCGAAGTCTCCGCCACCGGTGACGTAACGAGGAAGGCTCGTCGCCGCGTCCGCGGGAGCCGTGTTCTTGAGCGTCACCTCGACCACCGAAGTGGGGCGCCCGTCCTTCCGGCACACCGAGCCGCCGACCGAGACCTGCTTGTCGAGGTAGTAGTCCATCTTCGCGGCGGTGCCGTCGTTGAGGTAGACGCCGAACTCGCGCGTCTGCTTCGACGCCGTCGGCAGGGTCCCGGCCACAGCCGTCCCCGCGATCCGCTGCTGCTCACCCTTGTCCGCGCTCCACAGGCGAAGGCGGCCCTCTCCAGTGCCGTCGGACAGAGCCGTGATGAGCTTCTTCGCGTCGAACCCTCCGCTGGACACCTTGTCGAACACAGCGCTCGCCGCCGAGGCGAAGAACGCGTCCTGCACGGTCGGATCCGGGTACTTCGCATAGACGTCGCTGAGCAGCAGCTTCACGGCGTTGTCCGACGTCAACGTGTCCCCGGTCGCCAGCTGCACCGGCCCGGTCGCGCGGAGGATGTAGCTGAGCGTCACGGGGTCGATCGCCAGCACCCCGTCGACCTGCTCGCCGAACTTCTGCTTCCACATCTCACGCGCGAGCGCGCCGGTCAGGTCGAACCGCGGCGTCAGGTTGACGTCCTGCATGTACCGCCCGGTGATGTCGCCGTAGAGGCTCTCGGTGTCCGGCGTCAGCGGGAGGACCGGCTTGTCGTACGGGCCGAAGGACGCTCCAGCCGCCTGGCTGCCGAGGCTGATCGCACCGTCTTTGGCCTGCAGGAGCGCCACCGCACCCGGGATGCCACCGCCAGCGCGGAGCTCAGCGTTGTTCTGGAACAACAGGACGTAGTTCCGATCTCCGTCATGCCCGAGCATGGCCGGAGCCAGCTGCACGACCTTGTTCGCCGTGACTGCCTGCTGCGACACGGAACCGAGAGCATTGCGGAGGCGGTTCACTGCGGCGGTGACCGGCGAGAGCGTCCCGGCGGTGTCGATCTTGTCTGCAGCAGAGTCGGCCCCACTCAGGGTCGTCGTCGCTCGGGCTACGGCCGGCTGCGCGTCGACGAGGGGCTGCAGGTCGATGCGCCCGTTCTTCGGGGCGAATGCCTGGGTGTTGAGATCGCCGATGACCCCAGCGACGGGGCGCACCGCTCCGGTCGCAACGTCGTCGACCACGACAGCTATCTCGCGGACAGCGCGGAGGTTCGTCCCGAAGAACGGCGTGTACTGCGCAGCACCCCACACCGGGTCGCCCGTCAGACTCCGTGCCGACCCGGCGTTGTCCTCCAGTTCCTGCGCTGTCCGCTTTGCGGCATCAGGGTCGCCCGCCGTGATCTGCGACTTCAACGTGTCGACGAGGCTCACCGAGCGCTCGAGGTGCTGCTTGGCGAGCAGCCCTCGGACACCGACCCAGACGACGGCAGCGAGCAACAGCAGAACGATCGCGAGGACGATCCACAGCACGACACGGGCCCCTGACCCCCGGCGTGCAGCAGTACGTCGCGACTCGGGAAGGTCGGACATGGCACCAATCCTAGGGTCGGGCATGTCCGACCTGCCTCGTCACTGGCGGATCGAGTCCACGTGGGTGCGGTACCAGGCGATCGTGCTGCGCAACCCTTCCTCCAGCCCGATGCCCGCCGTCCACCCGGCGTCCGCGAGCTTCGAGACGTCGAGGAGCTTCTGCGGGGTGCCATCGGGCTTCGACGAGTCCCAGACCGTCTCACCCTGGAACTCGACGATCGACGCGATCGTCTCGGCGATCTCCTTGATCGTCACGTCCGAGCCGGTTCCGACGTTGACCTGCTCGGGCCCGTCGTAGTGCTCCATGAGGTGCAACACCGCGGCCGCCATGTCGTCGACGTGCAGGAACTCGCGCCGCGGCGAGCCCGTTCCCCAGTTCTCGACGCGTTCGGCACCGGACTTCGCCGCTTCGTCGTACCGACGGATCAGCGCCGGCAGCACGTGTGAACCGGTCGGCGAGAAGTTGTCGCCGGGGCCGTAGAGGTTGGTCGGCATCGCCGAGATCCAGTGTTTGCCGTACTGCCGTCGAACCGCCTGTACCTGCATGATCCCGGCGATCTTCGCGATGGCGTACGCGTCGTTGGTCGGTTCCAGGTGCCCGGTGAGCAACGAGTCCTCATGGATCGGCTGCTCTGCGAACTTCGGGTAGATGCACGACGAGCCGAGGAACATCAGCCGCTCCGTGTCGTGCTCCACCGCGGCGTCCATGACGTTGACCTGGATCTGCAGGTTCTCACTGAGGAAGTCGTGCGGGTAGGTGTTGTTCGCCATGATGCCGCCGACCTTGGCAGCCGCCAGGACGACGTACCGGGGCTTCTGCTCGGCGAAGAACGCGAAGACCGCGTCGCGGTCCTTCAAGTCGAGCTCTGCCGAGGTGCGGCCGACCAAGTTGGTGAAGCCTTCAGCCTCGAGCTTCCGCCACACCGCTGATCCGACCAGTCCACGGTGGCCCGCGACGTAGACACGTGCGGAACGGTCGAGCGGGCCCGGGGTGAAGTCGCTGTCCGTCATCAGGACTCCCAACTCGCGAGGTTGACCTTGTCGATCCACGGGCGACCCTCGTGCTCGAGCGCCTCGATGTCTGCGTCGACCATGATGCGGGCGAGCTCCCCGGTGTCGACCGTCGCTTCCCAGCCGAGCTTCTCCTTGGCCTTGGACGCGTCACCCACGAGAGCGTCGACCTCGCTCGGACGCAGGTAGCGCTCATCGAAGCGGACGTGGTCTTCCCAGTTCAAGCCGGCGTGCGAGAACGCGGTCGAGAGGAAGTCCTTCACCGTGAAGTCGCCGCCGGTCGCGAGCACGAAGTCGTCCGGCTCGTCGACCTGCAGCATCCGCCACATGCCCTCGACGTACTCAGCGGCGTAGCCCCAGTCGCGGACGGAGTCGAGGTTGCCGAGGTACACGTGATCCTCGAGGCCCGCCTTGATACGCGCGACCGCTCGCGTGATCTTCCGCGTCACGAAGGTCTCACCCCGCCGGGGCGACTCGTGGTTGAAGAGGATGCCGTTGACCGCGAACATCCCGTACGCCTCGCGGTAGTTCCGCGTCACCCAGTAGCTGTAGACCTTCGCGGCGCCGTACGGGGAGCGCGGCCAGAACGGCGTCTCCTCGTTCTGCGGCGGCGGAGTCGCACCGAACATCTCAGACGACGACGCTTGGTAGAACCGCGTGTGGATGCCCGACATGCGCACGGCTTCGAGCATGCGCATCGACCCAACGCCCGTGACGTCTCCGGTGTGCTCCGGCTCGTCGAAGGAGACACGCACGTGCGACTGCGCAGCGAGGTTGTAGACCTCGTCCGGCTTCAGCTCCCCGAGCAGGCTGACCAAACGGGCGCCGTCGCCGAGGTCGCCGTAGTGCAGGAACAGCTTGGCGTCAGGGTCGTGCGGATCGACGTAGAGGTGGTCGATGCGGGAGGTGTTGAACGTCGACGCGCGACGGATGAGCCCGTGCACCTCGTACCCCTTTGCGAGGAGCAGCTCCGCGAGGTAGGACCCGTCCTGACCCGTGATGCCAGTGATGAAGGCTCGTTTTGGTGCCATGACCTACCCCTTATTCAGCGCCGGAACGCTCCACCTTAGCGTCAGCACACGCGACCCTGAAAATGTCTCACGCGGACCGTGACCCTGCCGGACACACTCCTGCGGTGATCGCAGTCACGGCGAGTTGCCGTCTCGCCGTGGCGTCAGTTCGGCCGGCGCCCCCACGAACGCCCTCTAGAAGGAGCCCGACAGCCGACAGAAGGATCCCGACAGCCGCCAGAGCCGAGGTCTTAGGCGGCAGCCATCAAACGCCAAGAACGGCGCAGCACACTCCCCCGGCCTCACTACCGACCGCCTGCTCGATGTGGCACGATCAGGCAGAGGGCTGATCCTGGTCCAAGGGGAGCACGATCGAAGTGATGCACCGCGTTGCCACCCGCCGCTCTTGTCCAGAAGATCAGGCGACGAGACTGACTCGTTGCAGTCCGGCTGAAATACATATGAATCTCATCACAATCATCGCTTGCCACAACCGACGCGAATTGACCGTTCGAGCAGTCCAGCAGACGCAGACGGCCGCAGCGGTCGCGGGCGTGACACCGCGCTTCGTCGTCTTCGACGACGGCTCGTCCGACGGCACGGCCGAGGCTCTTCGCGCGCTCGAAGCCGATGTCACGATCTTGACCGGCGATGGCTCCGCCTACTGGGCCAGCGGTATGGCGCAGGCAGAGCGAGCTGCCCTGGGCAGCAAGACAACTGAGCCAGAGGACTTCATCCTCTGGCTCAACGACGACGTTCAACTCCACGAGAACGCTGTTGTTGGTCTCCTCGCTCAAGTTCCAAACGGAGATGCAGTTGTCGTCGGCGCCATGCGAGATCCAGAAGACGGAACGATCACCTACTCCGGACTTGAACGCGCCGGACGGCATCCCCTGAACTATCGCCGCGTCACTCCGGGCGAAAAGCCCGTGCGCGTCGAGACCTTCAACGGGAATTGTGTACTCGTGCCGGTTAGCATTGCGCATCGTTTGGGCGGGATTGACGGCAAATTCTCCCATGCACTAGCAGACATCGACTACGGCCTTCGATGCAACAAGATCGGGATACCAGTCCTACTTGCACCCAGAACGGCAGGAACTTGCGCAAGGAATAACGAACAGACCTACAGCACCGCCAAGGCGGCATGGGCCGCATTCACCGGCTCGAAAGGCGGCGGGAACTTTTCGTCGCTGCGCCGAGTACTGCGTCGCACAAACCCGAAGACCTGGTGGACTGTGATGATCGCCACCTACTCGTTGTGGTGGCTTCGACGCATCTTCAGGTTTGCGTCGTGAACATACTGGCACTCGCCGCGATAGCCCCTGTCGCCGCTTTTCTACTTCTGTTCTTCTTCTATTTGACAGCACGGCATCCGACCGTGGTAGCGATCGCATCGACCGCGGTTGTTGCCGTCGCCTGGGAGATTCCGAACATCCCCCCGTTGGCGACGGTCGCCGGATTACAGGTCTACTTTCTCGACCTTCTCGCTGTCGCCCTACTCATCCTGACGGTAGCGCGCACTGCCCAGATGATCCTGAATGTCGGAGGGTTGGCCTGGATATGGCTCGCAATCGGCGCGCTTTTCTTCTTTTCTTTCGCTAGAGGCGCGTCGACCATCGGGCTCCCACAGGCAACAAGCGAGTTCCGAGCGTATTTCTACCCATTCGCAGCACTGGGCTGGGCAATATCTGCGCACTGGGACCTAAAGTTCTCGACCAGGCTGCTCACCCGCCTCGCACTCACTATGGGTTGGCTCCTGTCGGCAGTGGCTTTCTACCACATCGCTCGGCACGGTCTCGGCTCCACGTCCGAGTTCGTCAGTGTGACCGCCGACACCGAGCAGACATCGCGCGCACTCGTCGCCGGTCAGGCCCTCATGCTCCTGCTCTGCGCGATAGCCTGCCTGCACTTCTGGAAGGCCACTGGTCGCGGGGCATACGCCTGGAGTGCCGTGCTCTTCACGGTCGTCATCGTTCTCACGCAAGAACGCACGGTATGGGTGGCCGCCTTGTGCTCTGCTGTGGCAGTCGGGCTGACGGGCAACCCGTCAGTGAAGCGCAGGACCGCTCTGATAGTCATCATCGGAGCAGCGATATCAGCAATAGCTGTAGCCTCCGGCGTGCTTACACCCCTCATCAACACCCTCGTCGGTGCCGCGCAAAATCTGAACACTTTCGAGGCAAGGATCGAAGGTTGGACCAATCTCGTGAGGGGCTCCGTGGCACAAGGGACGAGCGTGGTTCTTTTCGGAGAGCCGTTCGGCCAGGGTTACGGTCGCTTGCAATCCGGCGTATGGGTGACGTACGCACCTCACAACTGGTACTTGAGCCTTTACCTTCGATCGGGCGTCATAGGATTGGGTTTATTTGTCTCAGTCCTGATCCTCCTCGTCACTCGAGCACTGCGCGCACGAACTTCTGCGGCATCGATCGCCATCATCGTCGCGTTGATTGCTTTCGGTTGGACCTACTCCTGGCCGTGGTACATCTGCATCTTCCTTGGCTGGGCAGCAGTTCCTCTCACGAATGTCTTGCCAGAGATGCCCGCGAGGACACGACCCGAGGCTAGACATCCGATCAAGGGCGGTTCAGTTGCATAAGATCGATAACCGCGTGAAGGTCCTGCACGTACTGGGCTCCCTGCGGCCCAGCGGGATGGAGCGGATGCTCGTCTCAGCTGCGCCCTACTTCGCCGCAGCGGGCGTGCACACTTCCGTGATCGGCCAGGGCGATGATCAGCCATTTGCTGATTCACTGAGGAACGCTGGTTACACCGTTGACCTGGTCGAGTCCATAGCAGGTTCTTGGCGCAATGCTCTACATTTCAGGAAGATCGTCCGGTCCTCCTCCATCGATGTGATCCACATACATGTGGAAGCGAATTACCTCAGGAACGTGATCGTCGCCCGCTGGGCCTTGGGCACCCGAGGCTCAATCGTCCGCACGGTGCACAGCATTTTTCCAGCTCGAGGGCGTTGGTGGTTCAGTCGGGCGGTTCAGGCGGCAATCGGGGACCGCTTCACCCGAGCGATCATCGCGCCGTCACCTGATGTCGAGCTCAATGAACGGGGCATCGGACGGCGCACTCGGACAATCATGAACTGGGTCGACGACCGGATGTTCGCGCTCGCGCAAGTCCGATCGCGGACGTCAACTTGCGATGACGGGCCACCAGTGGCGCTCATCCTGGGCAATTGTGGCTCGGTGAAAAACCATGATATTGCGCTCCAGGCACTCGCCTCAACGGACCACAAGCTGTTGCATCTCGGAGACGAACGAGACGCGTCCGCCCAAGAACGTCGGAGCCTCGATGAGCTAGAGCAGCGAGGTCAACTGCTTTCCCGCGGACCTGCCTCGCCGGACGACGCACTCGTCGCCGCCGACTATTTTCTACTGCCGAGCGTGAGAGAAGGCATGTCCGTTGCGCTCGCAGAAGCGCTGACGGTGGGCCTTCCGGCAATCATCAACGACGCCCCCGGCCTGCGCTGGGCGGCAAGCGCTCCGGGCGTCCGTGTAGTCGCTGCCGCTGATGAGTGGGAGACGGCGTTGCAGGAGTTCGGCTCGGTAGAACCGCAGGCTGGCGACGCTGTGTTCGACTTCTCGGCGAGCAGGGGAGTCGACGAGTACCTGTCAGCGTACGGAATCTCCTCCCGGCGTGCCGAACCAAGCGAGCAGAAGGCGTAGCCGTTGCGAATAGCTGTTGTCGGCCCGGCCGATCCCAGGGAGTTCATCGCCGACCTGCACAACCCTTCGGGAGCGCCTGCTGGCCTCGGAGGTACGCCCGTCAACTCGCTCGTGCGTTCCCTCCTCGACCTTGGACATGAGGTCGCTCTGTTCACTGCATCTCCATCCGTCAGGGAACGTTGGACCGCGCAGGGGCCGCTCCTCCGCGTCAGTGTCGTCCCGTACCGCTTACGTGCTCGGACTCGTGCGCTCGACTTCTTCTCTGCTGAACGGGCGGCTCTGAAGAGCGAGTTGAAGTCTTTCGACGCCGATGTGTACCACGCACACTGGACGTACGAATTTGCCCTTGCATGCTTAGATGCGGGAAGCACTCCGTTGCTCGTCACTGCCCATGACGCACCGCTCACGGTGTTGAAGCGTATGCCAGACCCTTATCGCCTCGTACGTACGATCATGGCTGTCGCCGTGCGCAGCCGGATCAACGAACTCACGGCGGTAACGCCCTACCTAGCCGACAGATGGCGAACAGAGATGCTTTATCGACGGCCGATCCGAGTCGTCACCAACCCGACTCCCGACATGGGGTCGCGAAGCGACATGCCGCCGTCAGATCTCGTGATCCTCGACGTAGCCAATGGCTCTCGATTGAAGAACGTACGGAGACTTGTGCGCGCATTCTCGACTGTTCTGAAACGGGTTCCCAAAGCTGAACTTCGATTGGTTGGCCCCGGACTCGAGCGTGGCGCCAGTCTCCACAGATGGGCAGCAAGGCAGGGTCTCGACACGAATGTCCACTTTCTTGGCACTCTCCCGCGAGACGCATTGGCGCGCGAATACTCCCGTGCTTCGATGTTCTGCCACCCCTCTCGAGAAGAGTCGCAGGGAATAGCACTGCTGGAGGCGATTCAGTTCGAGCTGCCGATCATCGCAGGTAAGAAGTCCGGTGCGGTCAGCTGGACACTTTTCGATGGAGAGGCGGGCGTTTTAGTCGATGTGCGTCGCACCGCCGCCATCGCAGACGCGATCGTGTCTGTTCACAGCAATCCTTCCCTCTCGAAAGCTCGGACTATCCGCGCCAAGTCCCTAGCCGCTGCGCGCTACAGCCCTGCGTCGGTGGCGAACGCTTACGTCGGTGAATACGAGCGGCTAGTAGCCGGTGATCGGAAGCACCGCCAGGCGCAGTTGCCTGGCGGGGAGGCACCGGCATGAGCGAACGCGCCGGGTGCATGCGCGGCACGGTCCTCATGATTAGAGGCAAGATCGATGCGCGGTACCGAGTGCTCGCGGTCATTGTCGGCAACGTCGCAGCAATCTGATGTCCACCTTCTCTCTAGCGTTCCGGGGTGCACGTGTGCTCCTCGTTTCACAGCTGCTGATCGGTGTCGGACAGTTCGTCTACTCAGGAGCAACGGCCCGAGTTTTCACACCCACGCAGTTCGGATCCTTCACTGGCATCCTGGGTCTCCAGGCGCTGCTGATCCTTGTGACGACCACTGGTTTGCCTTCGCTCATCATGCACCGCGATGTTCTGACGAATCGGGACCTCGGTTGGATCCGCCTCTACGCGCTCGTAGGAGGAGCGCTCGCAGCCGCAGCTTTCTACCTTGCGACTCCTCTGTGGGCTGACTTGCTGAGGGCCCTCGACGAGTACCAGTACCGGCCGCTCCTCACGTTGTCGCTGCTGATCTTCCCCATCGCGAGCGTCGAGTCGGCACTCCTGCGGCGAGAAGGTCGACCCACCGCTGACGCGCTCAGTATCCTGAGCGCCTTCGTCGTACCAGCCGTCACCGCCCTGATCGTCGCCGTCACGTCGAGGCATCCTTGGGCGCTCGCGCTCGTCCCGGTCCTCAACCCCGCCGTGCTCGGAATCCTGTCCCACCTCGCTCGCAAACAGCGGTACAGGGCAGGGGCGCCGACGTCGCACCGCGAGTTCCTGGCGTTCTCGTGGAACGTGAGCCGACAGAACGTCGTCTTCTTTGTGATGGGACAAGCCCCTGCCTGGGCCCTGAGTTCAACTGTTGGCGCACGAAGCCTTGGGGCCTTCAACCGGGCGAACTCGCTCGCTGCTTCGTTGAGTACGCCTCTAACCACCGCGCTCAACCGCGCCACGCAAGCGCACTGGCGCAGACTCATCGGAGATCCGAGGGGCGCGGTGGTTGCGATGCGTGATGCAACGCTTGTTTCTTCTAGCGTCGCCTTCCCACTCTTTGCCATGCTGATTGCCTTGGCGCCGCAGCTCACGTCCGTGTGGCTAGGCGCAGGCTGGGGACAAGTCGGAGCTCTGGTTCCTGGACTTGCCGTGGCGGCCGCGCTACAAGTTCCATTCAGTCTCTTGGCAGCGAGCCTTGAGATGCGCGGCTTCTTCCGGAAGGTGCGGCTCGGACAGGTCGGGCTCGCCCTCGGAGCGGCGTTGACGATCATCACTCTGTTGGTGACCCGCGATCCGATCCTCACATCAGTTGGCGTAGCCGTGACGCAAGGGATCGGTCTGCTTGCACTCATGACGACCGTCGCAGGCTCGAGCGTCCGCGACTTCTTCACCCTGCTCCTTCGCGCTGCCGTACCCGCAGGATGGGCGATCCTAATCGGCGGCGGTGCTTTCCTCGGTGCACAAGCAGTTCATTT
This sequence comes from Curtobacterium sp. MCPF17_001, assembly GCF_003234615.1. Lineage (NCBI taxonomy): Bacteria > Bacillati > Actinomycetota > Actinomycetes > Micrococcales > Microbacteriaceae > Curtobacterium > Curtobacterium sp. MCPF17_001. Next base: position 222,245 of record NZ_QKSL01000003.1, on the reverse strand, counting down.
CTTGCCCGTCAACCTCGTAATCTCCCCTGAAGTCGCAGCGTGTCTCAGCGGCGGAACCGCAGGCGGGCTGACATGGCTCGTCACGCTCCGCTGGCAACCCATCGCTGCGCTGCTGGCGCGCCGGAACGTTCGTCTTCCACGATTCATGCGCCGTCACTGACGTGTCGGGACTTCAACTCAACCCTCTTGGGAAGTTCTTCGGCCCTCACCCTCGATCTACAACGGCTCGGGGAGCCCCCTATCCGATCCTCTTTGTGGTACTCGTAGTAGCGTTCTTCGACCGTTCCTGGGACGGGACCTCGATCCACCTCCACACCAGGTTGGCTGCGACGAGCGCACCTAGAAGTGTGCCGAGTACAACGGCAACGATCTCTGCTGGGCGGTTGAGTCCCAGTCTCCCGACTGCCGCCCAAATCAGAAGTGCAACGGGAAAATGCAGCACGTACAAGCTGTACGACCGAGCGCCGAGCCACCGAGCGCCTGTCCAAGTGGCCGCGTTCCACCACCGTCGAGGCGCGTTGACCAACCCGAGGATGACAGCCGCGAACGCTACCGCCCACAACGCCTCCTCTACCTTGGCCGGCAGACCGGGGCGCACCAGGCCGACGGCGACGGCCAGCAGGGCCACAGTCCAGATGGGCGCGGGTGGTGCCGCCCAACGGCGAACCACGTGCGCCACGATGACTCCGACAGCGAAAAGTTCGACCAAAGAGAAGAAAGCAAATGGTAGGAATTTGTTGGCTGCGAAGATTGCGCCCACGATGAGAGCAGCGGAACCGTAGATCGTCAGCCGAGTGCGCAAAACGAGGAACAACGGGAAAAGCAAGTAGAGTTGCGCTTCCACAGCGATGGACCAGAGAGGTGGGTTCAGCTGGTACATCCAGTCAGGCCGCAAGTTGTGCACAAGCGTGAGGTGAGAAATCACTCCCCCTATTGTGACCGGCGCCGATGTAGCCAGGCTTGCAGAGGGCTCTAACAGATACCTGGCGAAGAGCACTACAACAACAGCGCCGACCACCAGGGCGATGTAATAGGTAGGCAGAATCCGCCAAACTCGACGCTTCAGAAACAACCCAAGCCCCGTCGCACCCTTACCACGTGCACGCCGACTCTCTTCACTCCAGTACAAGGCAAAGCCGCTCAACATGATGAACAGCCAAACCATCTGCTTGCCGAAGAGAAAGGGCCATTGCAGCAGAAGATCAGGACTAGCGCGCCATATGGGCAGCACTGGATGATCCGGGGGCACCATGCCTATGGCGTGGCTCAGGACGACAGCGAGGGCGGCAATTCCGCGCAACCCGTCAACGAAGTCAAGACGTGTCCGTGCATGGCTTGCATCAATCTCTGACACTCACCCCACCACCGTTCGTCGAGATCGAAGCAATCCGGCACCCCCGGATCCGGCGAAAAGCGCGATGGCAATTCACCTCACGATCCTGAGCTTGTTACACCACAGTGGCCCGCGTCGCGCCGGGGTCTTCAACACAAGCTCTATCCCCCCGAGGAAACGAGCCGCCATCGCATCGACCGAGTAACGCTCCGAATCTTGACCGCACTGTTGGACGAGACGGCGGTGAAGATCGTCGCTATCGAAGAGATGTGCTACACCCTCGCTGTAGGATTGCACGTCATCGTCAGTGACGACAGCGTTACGGTCATCTTCGAGGTACTCGAACTCCGGCGCGTGCCAGGGATAGTGGGTGGTGACGATCGGCACCTTTGCGGCGAAGCTGTCGACGGCCACCAGCCCGACCCGACCTGGCATGAGGATCGCACGAGACACCGACAATGCCAGTGCTTTCACTTCGCCGGTCGCGTGCCCGAGCAGCGTCAGCCAGGGCCGATTCACTGCTTCGCGCGACAACCACTCTTTGAGATTCCCATCCCCGATCACCAGTAGCCGGAAGGACGAGTGCTGCGCAGCGATGGCGTCGCCTGAGGCAAGCAAGAAGTTCAAGCGCTTTGACTCGTCGAGTCCGCCGATGAACACCGCATTCCGGTCACCTAGGTTGTGCAGGTGTTTGAACGCGTGTACCGCATCTTCCGCGACCGTATCCACCGCTTCTGCAAGCCCGCGAGAGTCGATCGTGTTGAGCACGACCGTCGTGCGTTCAGAGGGGTACCCCCCCGATACCACGTGATCAGCGCCACCCTGAGTGTACGCAAAGAACCAGTCAGAGCGCTGGGTCAGCGTATGCTTGAGCTTTTCCTGGAAGGCGGGCGTCGGCTTAGTGTAAGTACGTCCATGACCCCACATGGCGATCCGAGGGGCAAGTCCTGAAACAGCTAGCTGGTACGTCTCGAGGTTTCGCACTGCTTGTTCGACGATGATCAGGTCAAACGGGCCGTTCCTGCGGAGCGGCCGGAGGCTACGAAGTGCGAGGCTCAGCGGACCAATCTTCAGCCACTTAGTGGAGAGCTCCTCCGCGATCTTCGGAGCCTCGACGGCGTCCCCTCGGGCCTCCCACTCAGGGGGCACTGTGCCGTAAAAGATTTCTACATCGTGTCCTGCCGCGGCACCCTGCTCGCGCAGCGAAGAGAAGAACGGCAGACGGTATTGCGGGAGCCATGGGTGAATGATCGCGATCCTCGCCACGTGTCAATCCGTTTCGTCGGCGAGCAGGCGCAAGTGTTCGCGGTACTCATCTTCGTCGAATCGACGTCCCACCACAACTGCAGGCGAGCCGCGGACTATCGAGTTCTCTGGGACATCCTTAGTCACCAATGCTCCCGCCCCCACGATCGAACTGCGGCCGATGGATATCCCGGAGAGCACTATGGCTCCGAACCCGATCCATACGTCGTCCCCGATGCGGGTTTGTGAACTCAGAGCTCGAGAATCACCGACCCAGCGAGCACGCCTGATCGTCACACCGATCTGACGAATGTCGTGGTCCCGCCGTCCTACAACACCCACGTTGTTGGCTATCAGCACACCATCGCCGATCTCACCATCGAATTGCAAGGTGCAATTTTTGCCGACGTAGACGTCGTTCCCGATCTCAAGTCGAGTTGGCGCCCAAATGATCGAGCCCATGCCGACATGGAAGTTCTTCCCCACCCGCACATTTGCCCGGACCGCGAGAGCCATGAGCAATCTGCTCTTCAATGCGGAGAACATGCGTTCATCTTTCCCGACCATCGGAAGCTCCAACCCTCTGCTGACAACGGCTCGAACTTCGGTTCATCAGTCAACTTCTCAGGCCGCAGAACCGGGTTCGACTGCTCGCTGGTCACTCATTCCGTCTCTTCCAGGCAAGCGCAAGAAAGCCCAGGTTGCCGATCAAGTACCGCCGCCAGAGTCGACGTGGCTCTCGGACCAGGCGAAACAGCCACTCCAAACCTGTACGTCGGACCAGCGCTGGCGCTTCGACGACGTCACCTGACAAGAAGTTGAACGCCGCGCCTACGGCCAGAACTACTGCTGCGTGTTCACGAGCAAGTCGATCAACCTCGTAGTCCTGCTTGGGAGTGCCGATTCCTACCCAAATCATGTTCGCCCCCGACGCGGTGATCTTGTCGTCGACGGCACGCAGTTCTATTCCTGTGAGTTCACGAAAAGGCGGACTGAACGCACCAACGACCCTCGCCGAAGGAAACTCTCGTGCGACTGTGGCTTGAAGCCGACCCAATGATTCTTCCGTTCCTCCCAGGAGGAAGTGGCGCATACCGCCGTCACCAGCAGCGAGGATCGCGCGGAAGGCGTCTGGCCCGCGAACGTGGGCGACGTCTGACCTTTGCCTCGTAGCGAGCCACGCGAGCGGAGTGCCGTCCGCAAGGTTCACTGCACGGGAGTTGAACAAACGGAGGTAACGCTCGTCATGGGTCAACGACACGGTGTACGCGTTCACGAAGTGAACGGCTACCCCCTCGCCACGCAGGTCCCCCGCCACGAGGCTGAGGCGCTTGAGAAGGTCATCTGCAGGAACTGCGACCAGTGGAACGCCTGCTACGCGAATCCTCGGCAGGAGGTCAATCAGGGCCCTCCCTTGGCTGCTTTCACTCGGTTGCGAGTGCGTATCTTCCGAGATCATGTTCAGTAGGCCCCTTGGCTTGCGGTTACTGCTTTCAGCGTCTTCCACAGGATCAGAAGATCGGCGATGATCGACCAGTTCTCCACGTAGAACAGATCGAGTCGGACTGAATCCTCCCACGACAGATTCGAGCGGCCGCTCACCTGCCACAGGCCGGTCATGCCGGGCTTCACCAGGAACCGCCGGTGCACGTGCGTGTCGTACAGCGCCACTTCCTTGGCCAGCGGCGGCCGCGGTCCGACCAGCGACATGTCGCCGACCAGGACGTTCAACAGCTGCGGCACCTCATCCAGGCTGTACCGCCGCATGAACGCCCCGACACGGGTGACACGGGGGTCGTTCTTCATCTTGAACAGGACGTCGTTGCCCTCGGCGCGGTCCAGCTGGCTGAGCTCCTGCAGGCGGGCTTCGGCGTCGACGACCATCGACCGGAACTTGATCATCCGGAAGGTGGCACCGTTCAGGCCGACGCGTTCCTGACGGAAGAACACGGGGCCCGGGGACGTGGTCTTCACCACGAGCGCCAGGATCAGCAGGACGGGCGACAGGACGATGATCAGCAGGGCGGACCCGACCAGGTCGAAGGCACGCTTCGTGTAGAGCTTGCGCCCCGAGTAGGTCGGCGTCTCGACGTGGATCAGCGGCAGACCTTGGACCGGACGCGTGTGGATGCGCGGGCCGCCGATGTCAGTCAGGCTCGGGGCGACGACCAGGTGCTGTCGGCCGGGCTCCAGCGACCAGCTGAGCTGGCGGACGCGCTCCGGGGGCAGGTCGTCGGCACTGGTGATGACGACGGTGTCGGCACCGGTGGCGGCGAGGGCGTCCGTCAGGTCGTCGAAGCCACCGAAGCTCTGCACGGTCGACCCGGGCAGGACTCCGCGGGTCCCCGCCGACACCGCTGCGCCGACGACGCGGTAGCCGGCCTCCGGCGAGCGTCCGAGTTCGCGGGCCAGGTGCAGCACGCTGGCGGTCGAGCCGACCAGCAGGACCTTGGCGGAGTAGTTGCCACGCTTGCGCTCGGCGACCAGCCACTGGCGCCACATCCACCTCGACAGCAGCAGCACGACGATGCCGACCGGGAACGCGATGAGGATGTAGCCGCGTGCCAGGTCGACGTGGAGCAGGTAGGCAGCGATCGCGAGCACACCGAAGACGCGCACGCTGGAGTCCGCTACCAGGCGGTACTCGGTGCTGCCGACGCCGATCACGCGGTGGCCGCGGGTGTCGTAGAGGGCCAGGGCGGTCATCCACACGGCGATCACGACGATGGAGATCCCCGTGTAGCTCAGACGCAGGTCAGCCGTGTTGGTGGCCAGGTTCGAGTCGAGACCGAGCCACGCGATCTGCACGCCGAACACGACCCAGAACAGGGCGAGCAGGTCGGTGATCAGGACGCGGCGCGAGAACGACCGGCTCCACTCCTCCGTGGAGCCCGTCGACGGGGAGACCCGCACCGCGCCCGCCGTCATGTCAGCCACCGGCTCACCACGTGGCTCCGCCGTCGGTCGAGACCGCGACGGTGTCGCCGGCCCAGAGCCAGACGTCGTTCCCGGATCGGTCGAGGCTGATCGACCCCTCGGTGGCGGCGTCCGCGTCACAGCCGATCGGAGTGGTCGTCGTCGCGGGCGTCACGGCGATGGCGGGCATCGACTCGATCTGCACGCCGGCGCACGTGTCGGTGCCGATGCGGGCGAGCGAGTAGTCGTTGCCGGCGTCGGCAATCGAGCGGACGCCGTCGAGCGGCACGTCCACCCAGTCGCCGGTGCCGGACCGCCAGTCGAGCTGACCGTCGCAGATCACGACGGAGGTCTGCTTGCCCTGGAAGGCCTCGATCGGGTCGCTGCAGGGCGGGTCGACGACACCGGTCGACAGGACGACACCCGCGGTCGAGATTCCGGCCCCGGCGGCGCCGTCACCGGCGGCACTCCAGGTGGCGCCGTCGTCGGTGCTGGAACGAACCGTGGGGGTGCAGTCGTCGCCGACACCGGCCAGGACCGTCAGGCTCGCACTGGAGGCGCGGATCGCCATGACCGACGAGACGTCGCTTCCCAGCGTGACCGGCTCCCAGGTCGCTCCGGCGTCGAGGGTGTGCTCGAGGGTGGGGGCGGGACCGCCGCACGTGCCGCCGGTCGCGCGCCATGCCTCCTGGCCGTCGACCGCGGAGAGGGACCGACGTGCGCCGGCGGCGTCAGCGGTGGGGCTCGGTGATGGGCTCGTGCTGGAGCGCGGTGAGCTGGAGAAGGTCGGGATGGGGCCCGCCGGGTCACCGGAGTTCGGTGCGGTGCGTCCCAGGGCGAGCGTGACGAGTGCGATGTCGATGACGACCAGCACGACGATCACGATGGCGACCCAGATCAGGGTCGTTCGTGTACGCGTCGAGCCGAGGTTTCGGGTCCCCCGGCGTGCGTTCATGTCCCCCGACCTCGCTTCAGCGCTCGGCGCGACTCAGCGCGCCGAGCTTCTTCCCGCCGCGCTTCGGCGGCTTGACCTTCGGTGTGTTCTCGTCCTCTTCGATGCCGTAGCCGTACCCGTAGCCGTACCGGCCGTAGCCGTAGGCGCCCGGGCCGCGGACGGGCATCATCGTGATGACGAAGCCGGCGATGGGCGCGCCCACGCTCTCGAGTGCGGAGACCGCAGCGGCGAACTGGCCCTTGTGCGTCTTGCCCGAGGCCACGGCCACGATCGCGCCGGAGGCCTTCTTGGCCAGGATCGCCGCGTCGGTGACGGGCAGCAGCGGCGGGGCGTCGAACAGGACGTAGTCGAACTCGCCCTCCAGGCGTTCGATGAGGTCCTGCATGGCGCGGGAACCGAGGAGCTCGGACGGGTTCGGCGGGATCTGACCGGCCGGCAGCACGACGAGGTTGCCACGGCCCCAGGGCTGGGCGACGTCCTCCAGCTCGGCACGCCCGATGAGCACGTCGGTCAGGCCCGCGTTGGTCTCGACCTCCATGTACTCGGCGACGCGGGGACGTCGGAGGTCGGCGTCGATCAGGATGACGCGGAAGCCGGCGCTGTCGAGCGCGATCGCCAGGTTGGCGACCGTGGTGCTCTTGCCCTCGGACTGCACGGACGACGTCATCACGAAGGTGCGGGCGCCGGTGCCGATGTCCAGGAACTGCAGGTTCGTGCGGAGCGTGCGGAACGACTCGGCACGCGGGCTGCGCGGGTCGACCTGCACGATCAACGGACGCTCCGACGCCTTGCTGTCGAAGGCGATGCCGCCGACGACCGGCTTGTCGCTGATCTTCTCGACGTCCTGCTCGGTGCGGACGCGGTTGTCCAGCGTCTCCCGGAGGACGGCGATGCCGACGCCCAGTGCGAGGCCGACCAGGAGGCCCAGGGCCACGTTCACGGGGACGTTCGGGCTGACCGGACTGCTCGGCACGTCGGCCTGCTTCACGCGGGTGAGCTTGACGCTGCTCGTCCCCTCGGCGTCGGTGGCCTCGATGTCCTCGACGACGTTGGTCAGGCTCTGCGAGGTCGCGTTCGCGATGTCCGCGGCCCGGACCGGGTCCGTGTCGTTCACGCTGATCGAGATCAGGGTCGTGCTCGTCGGCGCGGTCGCGGACACCATCGTCGCGAGCTGGTCGGCGTTCATGTCGAGCTGGAGCTTCGAGATGACCGGCAGGAGCACGATCGGCGTCGACACCAGGTTCGAGTACGTCAGGACGCGCTGCTGGGTGAAGGTGTTGCCCTGCGCCAGGTCACTCGCGCTGCCGGAGGTCTCCGTCGAGACGAAGACCTGCGCCGAAGCGGAGTACACCGGCTTCTTCAGCAGGGAGAAGCCCGCGGCAGCGGCGACCCCGACGAGTGCCAAGACCAGGATGAGGACCCATCCCTTACGTAGCACGGTGATGTAGTCGCGTAGTTCCACGCGGCCCGCCTTCCCCGACGATCCCGCCGCTCTCCCGTGGTCCCAACACGAGTGCCCGGGGATGTCCCGGTGTACGGCATTCAAATAGTGCCACATGATCGAGCAACGCTCGGCTGTATCGGCCGTTCTGGGCCTCCCGTCCTCTACGGTGAGCCCATGAGCACCGAGTCCGACGTGACCCACGCCGAGCCCGACACCAGTCGCCAGCGGGACCTCGTGATCCTGCTGGTCGCGCTGGGCGTGGCGGTCATCCTGGCCCGGGTCGCAGCCGGCTTCAGCACCGCGGGGAAGATCCAACCGCCCGTGATGCAGGTCCTGGTCGCCGACTTCGCCGTCTGGCTGCCGCTCGTCGCGGGCATCGTCTGGGTGCTGCGACGATCGGCCGGCACGGACCACGCGGCGCGCCTGCGACTGGGACTCGGCGACGCGATCTTCGCGATCGGCATCGTGATCCTCTGCCGGGTCTTCGACGTGTTCCTCGGACTGGCGTTCACCGGCTCGACCGGTCTCGCGCCGGCGCCGACCCTCGGGACGCCCGACATCGGCCTGCTCGTCGTGTCGGCCATCGGCATCGTCCTGGTCAGCCCGTTCCTGGAAGAGGTGTTCTTCCGCGGGCTCTTCCAGCGCCGGATGGCCGCTGAGCTGACGCCGCGGACCCGCTTCCTGGCCGTGCTGCTCACCGCGTTCCTGTTCGCGGTCCTGCACGTCCTGCTCGGAGCCGGCGGGACCCAGCTCGAGGGCTTCCGGGTGTTCCTGACGATCTTCGCCCTCGGGTCGTTGACCGGCACCCTGGTCGCGATGACGAACCGCATCGGCGGCGCGATCCTGGCGCACGTGCTGTTCAACGCGGTCGCGGTCATCGCGACCTGGCCTCGCTGAGCCGAGCCGAGCCTCCCGGCACGCGACAGCGACAGCGACAGCGACAGCGACAGCCGCGATCGGACCCGCGACCAGAGGATGACCCCGGTCATCCCCGCAGCGGTCGCGCCCAGCACCGGGCGGAGGAGATGTTGGACGCATGTCCAACGGAAGCCACTCCACCACGACCACCACACGCGCCATCGGCATGCTCACGATCGCGGCCGCCCTGGTCGCGGCGACGACCGGCTGCGCCATGATCCGGCAGCAGACGGCGGACGCCTGGTCGGTGACCTACCAGGTCACCACGGACGCCCCTGCCGGAACCGCACTGACCGACGTGTCCGTCCGCGGGGCCGAGCGGCGGGGCGACGCACCGACCGCGCACCGGTACCCGCAGGTGACGACGACCGCGCTGTCAGCCGGTACGGCCGGATCGCGGTGGCAGCAGAAGGCGATCGTCCTGACCGGCGACCGCGCACGCGTCGCCGTCACGCCGCCGCCGGAAACGACCGCCACCTGTCGGGTGCTGCTGGACGGCAAGCGCGCGATCGCAGAACGACAGGGGCAGCCCGGGAGGCCCGTCACCTGTTCCGTGACGACGCCCCCGTTCCCGGGGTGACCGCTCGGCGCGGCCGGTTGGCGGAGTGCCCGGGCGGCCGGGGCGCCCGAGGTCCGCAGGTGTCGGACGATCTCCGCCGCGAGACCGAGGTGGCGGTCGACGTCCCGGCTGTTCGTCCAGCGAAATGCGGACAGACATCCGCCGGCGATCGCAGTACGAATACGCAAGGAGGTTTCGAAAACCTCCCGCGAGTTCGGGCAGCGTCGCCCGGGCCGCCCATCGTGGAGGATCTGTCATGACCAGAACACCATCGATCGGACGTCGGATCAGGCGTCTCGGATTCGTCACGTCGATCGCCGGGCTCGTGCTCGGCGGAGCGCTCGTCACCGCCGGACCGGCGAGCGCCGCGACGACCTGCGCACCGACCTGGAGTGCGTCCACCGCGTACTCCGGCGGCGCGAGCGTGAGCACCGGCAGCACGAACTACACCGCGAACTGGTGGACGCAGGGCGATGACCCGGCGACCCACTCCGGAGCCACCGGCTCCGGGCAGCCGTGGACCTCGGCAGGGAGTTGCACCCCCGCCAGCACCGGCGGCGGGGGCACCGGTGGCGGTGGTAGCGGAGGCGGCACCGGCGGCGGCACCGGGACCGGCGCCACCACCGGGACCCTGTTCAGCCCGTACAAGGACGTCACGGTCAACCTGAACTGGAACACCAACGTGATGCAGACCGCGATCACCGGCAGCACGATCCCGGTGGCCGGCGGGTCGAACAGCCTCGCGACGAAGGTCCCGAAGCTCCGGGCGCTCTCGCTCGCCTTCGCGACCGGGACGTGTGGCAGCGAGAACTGGGGCGGTGTGGCCGGCGACGCCTTCGCGAAGGCGAACGTGCTGGCGCTCGACGCCGCGGGTGTCGACTACGTCGTCTCGACGGGAGGCGCGGCTGGGTCGTTCAAGTGCACCTCCGGGGCAGCGATGAACGCCTTCATCGCCCGCTACGCCTCGCCGCACCTGGTCGGCATCGACTTCGACATCGAGAGCGGTCAGTCGGCGGCGGACATCCGGTCGCTCGTCAGCTCGGCAGCGGCCGCGCAGGCGCAGTACCCGAAGCTCCGGTTCTCGTTCACCCTCGCCACCCTCGCGGCGTCGAACGGGTCCTTCGCCGGATTGAACAGCACCGGGGACACGACCGTCACGGCGATCAAGGCCTCGGGGCTGACGAACTACACGATCAACCTCATGACGATGGACTTCGGCGGGGCGTCCTCGGCGGTGTGCGTCGTCACGAACGGCGCCTGTGACATGGGTGCCTCGACGGTGCAGGCGGTCAAGAACCTGCAGCACACGTACGGCACTCCGTCCAACAAGATCGAGGTCACGCCGATGATCGGCGTGAACGACGTCGTCAGCAACGTGTTCACCCTCGCCGACGTCGACACGGTCTCGGCGTACGCGCGGGCGAACGCACTGGCGGGCGTGCACTACTGGTCGCTCGACCGTGACACCCCGTGCGCGCAGAGCACCGCCTCGGCGACGTGCAGCTCCCGACCGGACGCTGCCCTGTCGTACACGAACCGGTTCCTCACCGCCCTGGGGAAGTGAGCTCCGGAGCGTCCGATCATCGACGGGCCGTTCGGTGTGACCTCGGTCGCGCCGGGCGGCCCGTCGTCGTTCCCCCGCGCAGGGGCGGGCCGGTCTGCGGGAGGCGATCCGGGCCTCCCGGCTGGTCCGCTGAGCGCCGCTCGAGGGACGCGTTCTCCTTGCGGGCTTCCATGTACGAGCTATGAGGCCCTACAGTTTCCACGTTGTAACGCGGCCCTCTAGGGGGGTGGCCGCGGGACACGTACCCGCACAAGGCGGCCAGACCGCCGACGAATGACCGGACGACGCCGTCCACGAGGAGCACACACCCTTGCGTCCCAACCCCACGCAGACCCGGAGGCGCAGACGCGTCCTCGGGTCGTCCCTCGCCGGAGCCCTGGTCGGAGCGCTTGCGCTCGGCGGGCTCGGTATCTCCGCACTGCCGGCAGCAGCCGCCCCGGACGCCCGCACAGTGGTGTCCGGAGAGGCCCGCTTCCAGGTGCTCTCCCCCACCCTGATCCGCACCGAGTACGCCGGTGACGGGCAGTTCACCGACCAGGGCACGTTCAACGTGGTCGGGCGCGACGACTTCGCCGCGACCCCGTTCACCAAGACCGTGCAGGACGGCTGGCTGACGCTCGACACCGGCTCGATGACCGTGCAGTACCGGGAGGGCACCGGCGACTTCAGCCAGGACAACCTCCGGGTGAAGCTCACGACCTCCCTGGGCCAGGCCGTCACCGGCTCGCCCTGGGTCACCGCCGAGACGCCCTCCTGCGCGGTGGGCACGCTCTGCGAGGGCGAGGCACTCGCGCTGCAGGGCCTGGCGTCCGCCAAGGACCACGCCGGGTACACCGGATCGGGCTTCGCCGCCGGGTTCGAGAACGTCGGCAACTCCATGACGTTCCGCACGACCGTGCAGCAGGCCGGGTCGTACGACCTCGCCATGCGCTACGCCAACAACCAGGGCGGCGACGGCAAGGTCGAGACCCGCACGCTGAGCATCGTCGTCGACGGCGGGGCACCGGTCACGCTGCGCCTGCCGGCCGGCAAGAACTGGGACGAGTGGAAGCAGACCACCGCAGCCCTCGACCTGACCGCCGGCCAGCACACCGTCAAGGTCGTCCGTGGTGACGGCGACTCCGGTCGGGTGAACGTCGACAGCCTGGCGATCGTCCCTTCGGGTGCCGCCTACCCGGCACCGACCGCCGCGAACGCCGGTCAGGACTGCGCCTTCGGCGCGGTCTGCGAGGCCGAGGACGCCGGCAAGGCCGGCAGCGCCACGGTCGCGACCGACCACAACGGGTTCTCCGGCGACGGCTTCGCCGCCGGGTTCGAACGCGCCGGTGCACAGCTGACCGCACACGTCACCGGGGTCCCCGCGGCGGGCGACTACGCGCTGCAGGTCCGGTACGCCAACGGCTCCGCCGGCACGCCCACGCTGACCGCCGCCCCCGCCGGCCAGGACGCCACCACCGCCGAGCTCCCGCGCACCAGCGGCTGGGACTACTGGAACACGGTGACGGTCCCCGTGCACCTGGCCGCAGGCGCCAACGACGTCGCGATCGGCTGCCCGACGGTGGCGAACAACTGCAACGTGAACTTCGACACCATCGCGGTCGTCGACACCGCGTCGCCGGTGCTCGCCGCGCACGCCCCGCTCGGCGGCTACCGTCGTGACCTCGACACCGCCAACGGCTCCGTCAAGACCAACCCGGGCCTGCTCTACCAGGACGGCTGGTCGCTGCTCGACGACACCGCCTCGGCGCTGTACGACACCGCGACCGAGAAGACCACGCCCCGTGGTGACCACGGCGGTGAGGGCTACCAGGACGGCTACGTCTTCGGGTACGGCACCGAGTACACGACCGCGCTGAAGGACCTGGCGACCCTGACCGGGCCGTCGAAGCTCCTGCCGCAGTGGGCGTACGGCGTCTGGTACTCCGAGTACTACGACCGCTCGCAGCAGGACTACCTGGACATCGCGAAGAAGTTCAAGGACGAGGGCGTCCCCGTCGACGTCATGGCGATCGACACCGACTACAAGATCGGCAGCCCGACGAACGAGGGCGACAGCAAGTGGGACGGCTGGTCGGTCGACCCGGCCCGCATCCCGGACATGACGGGCCTGCTCGCCGACTGGCACGCCGAGGGCATCCACAACACCCTCAACATCCACCCGTCGATCTCGAGCCAGGACCCGAAGTTCGCGCAGGCGTGGGACACGGCGAAGGGCAAGCTCACCAAGGGCGACGGCGACCGCTACCTGTTCGACTGGTCGGACCCCGACCAGCTCAAGGCCTACTTCGACCTGCACACGTCGCTGCAGCCGGAGGGCGTCGACATGTGGTGGCTCGACTGGTGCTGCAGTGAGAACTCGAAGTACTCCGCCAACGGTGTCACCCCGGACGCGTTCATCAACCAGCAGTACGCGAAGTACACGGACGAGCAGCTCAAGGGCCGCGGTCTGGCGTTCTCCCGCGCGTACGGCTCGCTGACCGCGGGCGGCTACGGCAACCCGCAGGCCGTCCCGACCGGACCGTGGGCCGACAAGCGCACCACCGTGCACTTCACCGGCGACACCACGTCGACCTGGCAGGAACTCGCAGCCCAGGTCGGGTACACGCCCGGTGAGTCGGCTGCGACCGGCCTGTCCGCGATCAGCCACGACATCGGTGGCCACAACGGCGGCCAGTACGGCATCGAGGGCAAGGAGCCGGGCACGACCCAGCTCCCGCCGGACATGTACGCCCGCTGGGTCCAGTTCGGTGCCTTCCAGCCCATCGACCGCCTGCACAGCAACCACAGCGACCGGCTGCCCTGGCAGTACCCGGCCGCGGCGAACGCGTCGGCGAAGCAGTTCCTCAACCTCCGCGAGGACCTGCTCCCCCTGACGTACACGCTCGCTGCCGACGCCACGGCGACCGGCACCCCGATGCTGCAGCCGCTCTACCTGCAGTACCCGGAGGCGCAGGAGTCCTACGCCCAGGCCGGCTCCGAGTACCTCTACGGCAAGGACGTGCTGGTCGCGCCCGTCACCACCGGCAACGGTGACGACGGCACCGCCACCCGCTCCGTGTGGTTCCCGGCCGGCGACTCGTGGACCGACTGGTTCACCGGCAAGACGTACGAGGGCGGCACGACGGCCGACGTCACGACGGACCTGACCACCATGCCGGTGTTCGTCCGCAGCGGCGGCATCGTCCCGACCCGCTCGCACCACGTCGCGAACGACGCCGCACCGCTCGACGCGGTCACGGTGACGGTCGCGACCGGCGCCGACGGCACCTTCGCCCTGCACGAGGACTCGGGCGAGGGCCAGCCGACGAAGGCCACGGCCCGTGCGGCTGGCGACTCCGCGTCGACCTCGATGCGGTTCACGCAGCAGGCCGACGGCGGCACGCTGGACATCGCCCCCGCCGACGGCTCGTTCACCGGCCAGGTGCGCGACCGCTCGTGGACGGCGACGTTCACCAACGCCGAGCGTCCCGTGTCGGTCACCATCGACGGCGCCCCTGTCGCCGCGTCCGACTGGACGTACGACGCCGACAGCCGCACCATCACGGTGCCGGTCGCCGAGCGCTCGGTGACGGACCGGACCGTCGTGCGGTACTCGAGCGTCGCTGCTGCGGTGCCGAGCCTCCAGGTCGCGTCCCCGCAGGTCACCGCCGGTGGCACGCAGACCGTGACCGGCTCCGGGTTCCCGGCGAACGCGACGGTCACGCTGTCGACGACGCCGGCACTCGGTGGCGAGGTCACCGTGCGCACCGACGCCGACGGCACGTTCAGCAGTGACCTGGCGGTGCCGGCCACGGCCTCCGGTCGGGTGACGGTGTCCGCTTCGGTGGGCGGCGTCGTGCTGGCCCGGGTCGCGTTCACGGTGACCGCGGCTCCCCCGACGGCATCGCCGTCGCCCACGCCGGGCTCCCCCACACCCACACCGGGTGACCCTGCGCCGGGCTCGCCTGCGCCGGGTGCCGGCGCGGGCGCCGGACCGGGTGCCGGTGACGGTGCGGGTGACCAGCCGGGAGGCTCGTCCTCCGCCGGTGACGGCGCCCTCGCCTGGACGGGTGCGAACGTCGTGCCGATCGGGATCCTCGCCGTGGTGCTCCTCGCCGCGGGCGGACTGCTCCTGGCACAGCGGATGCGTCGCCGCCGCGCGCAGTAGCGCAGGAGACGCGGGAGCGCTGCGCTCCTGAACGCTGGAACGGCGGGGTACCCGGGAACGGGTGCCCCGCCGTTCGGCGTCACCGGCGGCAGACGGAACTGTCCGCCCCTCTTCGGGTCGACGCACCGGCGCAGCCGACCGCGAACCAGTAGCCTTCCCTGAACATGTCTCGCCCAACCAGCGTCATCGACAACCCCCTCGTCCGGCAGACCCCGATCACGGGTCTGCTGGCCCTCGGTGCGCTGCTGAGCCTGGTGCTCCCGTCGCTCGAGATCAGCCATCCCGGGCTGTTCCTCGCCAGCCTGGTCGCCGCCGCCGTCGCGACCCTGCTCGCTGCGTTCGCACTGCGGTTCCCGCGCGCGATCGCACTCATCCCGATCCTGCTGGCCGTCGACTTCGTGTCCCTCGCCCTGTTCCGCACCGGCACCGGTGCCGGAGCGTCGGTGTTCACGTCCCTGGTCGTCCTGCCCGTGGTGTGGTGGGCCTCCCTCGACGGACGACGCACGATCGTCTACTCGGTCCTCGGTGTCACGCTCGTGATCCTCGCTCCGTACGTGCTCCTGCCGGACAACGCGCCGAGGGTCAGCGAACTCGTGCGCCTCGGCATCACCGTCGTGGTGTTCGGCACCGTCGCCGTCATCGTGCACGAGCTCTCCCGGCGCGCACGCCGCTCGGTCCGGTCCGCCCAGGCCCGCGAGGACAAGGTCCTCGAGGAGATCAGCCGCGCCGCCGACGTCCAGCGCTCCCTGCTGCCGACCTCCAGCGACGGCCTGGGCGACTTCGTCACCGTCGCGGGCACCTGTCTGCCGGCGAAGAGCGTCGGTGGCGACTTCTTCGACTGGTACCGCACCGAGAACGGCATCGCCGTCGGGCTCGGCGACGTGATGGGCAAGGGCGTCGGTGCCGGACTCATCGCCGCCGCGGTCCGAGCCACGATCCGCAGCGCCCGCACGGTCGACGACGCCTCCGAGGCCCTGCGCCGTGCCTCCGACGGCCTCGCCGCCGAGGGTGCCGGCACCGACGTCACCTTCACCACGCTGTTCCACGCCCGCATCGACGACGACGGGTCGCTGCAGTGGGCGGACGCCGGGCACGGGCTGAGCTTCATCCTCCGTGCTGCCGGAGGGGTGGAGCGCCTGCGTTCGGTCGACCTGCCGCTGGGGATGGGCCTCCGGGACGAGTGGGCGACCACCACCGGGACCCTCGAGCCGGGCGACCTGCTCATCTCGTTCAGCGACGGCGTGCTCGACCTGTTCGGCGGGCGTGATGACGCCGTGGACTCGGTCGCCGAGCTGGCGCGCGCCGACCGGACGCCGGCTGCGATCGTCGCGGCCCTCGCCGACCGTGCGGCCGAGGTGCCGCACGACGACGACGTGACCGTCATCGCGATCCGCCGCGAGGCCGCCGCCGCCGGAGTCACCGAAGTCACGGCCGCGCCGCTGTCCCGCTCCCGCGCCGTCTGACGGGCGGCTGCCGGGCCGGGCTACGCCGACCAGTCCGGACGGACGAAGCCGCTCTCGTAGGCGAACACGACGGCCTGCACCCGGCTCGCGGCCCCGACCTTGCCGAGCACGCTGCTGATGTGGGTCTTCACGGTGGCCTCGCTGATCCACAGGTCCTTCGCGATCTGCGCGTTGCTGGCCCCGCGGACCAGGGCGGTCAGGACCTCCCGCTCGCGAGCGCTCAGTGACGCCAGCACCGGCTCGTGCTCGGCTGGCGGGACCGCGGGCGAACCGGCAGCGCCGCCGGTCGTGCCCCCGCCGGACCGGGCGCCGAGCAACCGGTTCTCGAGCAGCGCGCGGGTCATCGACGGCGCGATGAGGGTGTCGCCCGTGTGCGCCGCGCGGACCCCGGCGGCGATGAGGTCGGGGCCGGCGTCCTTGAGCAGGAACCCCAGCGCCCCGGCCTGCACGGCATCGAGCAGGTACTCCTCGTCGTCGAAGGTCGTGAGGATGACGACCGCGCCCGCGGTGCCCTCGGAGACGATCGACCGGGTGGCCGAGATGCCGTCGAGCACCGGCATCCGGACGTCCATCAGCACGACGTCGGGGCGGAGTTCGGCGCAGACGGCGATCGCCTCGGCCCCGTTCGGCGCCTGGCCGACCACGGTCAGGTCGGGTTCGGCGTCGACCATCATCCCGAGACCCGTGCGGACCACGGCCTGGTCGTCGACGATCACCACGCGGATCACGACGCGACCGCCTGACGACCGGCCGGAGCAGGAGCAGGAGCAGGAGCCGGAGGAGCAGTCGCAGCGCCAGCCGCAGCGCTAGCCGCACCCGACCCCGACTCCGTGACGGGCCGGAGGCTGCCCGCGGTCTGACCACGGGCCTCCCGGGGCGCCTCGAGCGTGACGCGCCACCCGCCGCCCTCGGCCGGACCCGCGTCCAGGACACCGCCGATGGAGGCGGCGCGCTCGCGCATCCCGCGGATCCCGGCGCCACCGGCGGCGAGTTCCGGCACCCGGGGGCTGCCCTCGGAGCCCCCGTCGTCCAGGACCTCCAGGCGGATGCGGTCCTCGGAGGCGGCCAGGCTGATCCGCACCGACGAGCCGTCGGAGTGCACGAGGGTGTTCGTCAGGGCTTCCTGGCAGACGCGGAGGACGGCGAAGTCCTGCATCACGCCCAGGCTCTCGGGCACACGCAGGTCGGCCTCGACGCGGACGCCGGTCGCGCGGACGCGGTCGACGGCGTCCTCGAGCGCGCTCCGCAGCGACACCGGGGCGTCGGTCGTGCCGCCGTCACCGCCCGCGCGGAGGACACGCACGACCTTCCGCATCTCGGACAGCGCCTGCTGCCCGGTGCCGGCGACCCACGAGGCGTACTCGGCGAACTCGGCCTGGTCTGCGACGCCGACCCGCACCAGGGCCTGCGAACGGACGACGATGGCGGCCATGTGGTGGGCCACGACGTCGTGGACCTCGCGGGCGACGGCGGTCCGCTCCTCGGACGCGATGCGGGCCTGATCGGACTCCCGCAGGCGGACGAGCTCCTCGTTGCGGCGCTGCAGCACGAGCTCGGAACGACGACGACGGGCGGTGGCACGGCCCAGGACCGCGCACGCCACGAGCAGGATCCCCATCAGGACGATGGTCGACCAGTCCGCGTCGCTCGACCACACCTGCCACGCGCCGAGGGCCGGCAGCCACGCGCTGACCGGCTCGTACCGGAGGGGCAGGAACATCGCCATGGACGTCGGCACCGCCGCGACGGTCAGCACGGCGACCACCCGACGCCCGGCGGCGCACGCCAGGTAGACGGCGATGACGAGCGGGATCAGTCGCACCGTCAGCACGTCGAACGCCCACGTCGGCCACGCCACGACGAGCCCGACCACCACCAGCAGCGGGTACGGCAGGCGCTGACCGACGACGATGCAGAGCGCGACGAGCGCCGCCGTCACCCGGTAGTCGTCGAGGCGCGTCGGGTACCAGCCGGCGCGGTGCAGCCCCTCCATCGCGAGGAGTGCGACGGCGAGGAACGCGACCCCGGCCAGGGCAGAACGCACCCACGGCGGGATCGAGAGAGGACGCATGGCGTGAGGCTAGCCGCCCGAAGCGGCTCCGCGCCTCCCCCGAACGACGGAAGCGCCGGGTCCGGACGATCAGTCGAACGGACGGGAGGCCCACCACCTTCCGCCGATGCGCCTCCCGCCCGCCTCGTCAGAGGCTGGACCTGCCGCAGTGCGCGGCCCGCCGCAGTCCGCGGCCGTCGAACGGAGCACCTGATGCAGAAGAAGACCGCTGTCAGCCTGGCCACCCTGGCCCTCATCCTGGCCATCGCGGGGACCGGTGCCGCGGCGGCGACCATCGGGGGGCCGGACGCCTCGTCGGACGTCGTACGTCCCGCGACCACGTCGACCGTCGTGCAGACCACGGTCGCGACCTCGGACGACGACGGATGGCCGGGACAGCTGCCGGACGCGGACCGCTTCCGGACGCTCTCGCGGTCGGACCAGCACGCGGTGCTCCGGCGGGTCGACCGGCTGCTCGGGGACCTCGGCGGGTCCCGTGCCAGCGAGGGGCTCGTCCGGCAGCTCGGTGACTACCGGAGTGAGCTGGCGCGCCTGCTGCGGTGAGTGCGGCGGCGCGCGCGGCTGCCGGCGTGCGAGCCGTGTCGCCCACCACGAGGCTCGGCACGATCCGGTCACGATCGGCACCGGCGGCCGGCACGTGCCGCACACTGGCCGGATGACATGGGGGAAGACAGCGCTGGCGATCGGGATCGTGTGCGCGATCGGGGCCGGCGCCGCCGGTTGCTCGGTGGCCGCGGTCGGACGCTGCGTCGACTACGTCTCGATGACCCCGGCGGAGCAGGCACGGCGGGCGACCCTGGTCGTCGACGCCGACGTCCGGTCGACCGACCGCACGGTCGAGGCCTCCGGCCGGTACCACGTGTACGAGGCCACGGTCACCGCGTCCCGGAAGGGTGGGAAGCTGCACGACCGGATCGACGTGATCGCGACCTCCGACCAGTGCACGACGAGCGGCCAGCCCGTCGAGTACGTCGACGGCGACCCGCTCGCCGAGCCCGGCAGCTACCGCCTGTCCCTGACGCGGGTCCGGGGCGGGGGCCCGTGGCAGCTCGTCGTGCCGGGTGCCGCCGAGCGTCTCGACGGCTGACCGCCGCGGCTCAGACCTCGACGTCGCTGCCCATCGTCACCGTGCGGCGGAGCGGCAGCCCGAAGCGCGCCGCCGGGTCGGCAGCGTTGTGCGCCATCGCGACGAACAGCTTCCGCCGCCACGACACCATGCCGCCCTTGCCCGCGCCGGTCCGGAGTGCTCCGCGTGAGATGAAGTACGACGCCGTGGACATGTCCTCCTGCGCGAGGTCGAGCACACCCCCGGCACACGCGGCACGCATCGCGGCGGGCAGGTCCTGGTCGTCGGAGAACCCGAACGTGATGGTGATGTGGTCGATGCCGTCGTCGTCGTAGCCGAGCTCGTCGCGTCGGAACGCCTCCTCCAACGCCACGTGCGGCACGTTCGCGGTCAGGACGGACACGATGATGACCCGCTGGTGGACGACGCCGTTGTGCTCCACGTTCGCCCGGAGCGCGAGCGGCGTCGTCTCCTTGTTCGGGTGCGGGAACACCGCGATGCCCGGGACGCGCGGGATGTGGTCGGCGTTGACGGTCTCGATGAACTCGGCCAGCGAGCCCTCACGCTTCCGGCGCTCGATCTGCACGAGCTGCCGGCCGCGGTGCCAGGTCGTCATGAGGGTGATCACGGCGAGGGCGATGAGCAGCGGCACCCATCCGCCGTGCAGGACCTTCGACAGGTTGCCGGCGAGGAAGGTCAGTTCGAGGCCGCCGAACACCACGGCGACGGTGACGAGCTTCCAGGTCGCCCAGCGCCACAGCGGCTTCACGACGACGAGCAGCAGCAGGGTGTCGACGACCAGTGCGCCGGTGACCGAGACGCCGTACGCGGTGGCGAGTGCGGCCGAGGAGCGGAAGGCGAGCATGATCGCCATCACACCGATGAACAGCAGCAGGTTGACGGCCGGCAGGTAGACCTGGCCGCCCTCGCGCTTCGACGTCTGCCGGATGGTCAGCGGCGGCAGGAGCCCGAGCTGCACGGCCTGACGGGTGAGCGAGAACGCGCCGGAGATGACGGCCTGGCTGGCGATCACGGTCGCGGCGGTGGCCAGGATCACGACGGGCAGCTGCGCCCAGTTCGGGAACAGCAGGAAGAACGGGTCCTTCGTCGCGGTCGGGTCCTCGAGCACCAGGGCCGCCTGGCCCAGGTAGTTGCAGACGAGCGCGGGGAACACCACGAAGAACCAGGCCCGGAGGATCGGCATGCGCCCGAAGTGGCCCATGTCGGCGTAGAGCGCCTCGGCGCCGGTGATGGCGAGGACGACGGCGCCCATCGCGATGAAGGTGATGAACGGGTGCGCGAACAGGAACGCGATCGCCCACGTCGGGGACAGCCCCTGCAGGACGCCCGGGTGCTCGACGATGCGCGGGATGCCGGCGACCGCGATGACGATGAACCAGAGCATCATCACGGGACCGAACGAGGCGCCGACCTTCGCGGTGCCGAACTTCTGCACGATGAACAGCCCGACGAGGATCACGGCGGCGATCGGCACGATCAGGTGCTCGACGGACGGGGCTGCGGTGCCCAGACCCTCGACCGCGGACAGCACCGACACCGCCGGGGTGATCACGGAGTCGCCGTAGAACAGGGCCACCCCGACGATGCCGATGACCAGGAACACCGTCGTGCCGCCCGGACGGTGCGCGTGCAGCCGTCGGGCGAGTGCGGCGAGCGCCATCACCCCGCCCTCACCGTGGTTGTCGACGCGCATGAGCACGAGCACGTACTTGATCGACACGATGATGGTGATCGACCAGAAGAGCAGCGAGATGACGCCGTAGACGTCCTCGGGGACGGGTCGGACGATGCCGCCGTCCACGGAGAACACGGTGCGCATCGAGTAGAGCGGGCTGGTGCCGATGTCGCCGAACACGACGCCGAGCGCAGCGAGGGCCAGGCCGGCCTTGCCACGGTGCCCACGGGCCTCCCGGCCGGCGGGGTGCTGCGCGGCCTTCGCGGGGTGCGTGGCGTCGTCGCCGGGACCGGCGTCACCGGGCTGGGCATCGCGCCCACCCGAGGGGCGGTCGGACGACTGCGACGATGCGCGGGTCTCGGTCACAGCAGGTACTCCAGTCCGGGCCGTACGGGTGTGACGGCCGCGCCCATCATGCACCCGCGGAGTGACAGCGGAGCGCCGGGAGCATCCGCGCCTGCGCCCAACGGCTCTACCGGTCCTGCTCCGGCACCGTCACGATCCGGTTCTGGTACGCCCAGACCACGGCCTGCAGGCGGGACCGGACGCCGAGTTTCGGCAGCATGCGTGCCAGGTGTGACTTCACCGTGGACACCTCGACGACCAGCTCCGCGGCGATCTCCTCGTTCGACATGCCCTGCGCCAGCAGGAGCAGGACGTCGCGTTCACGGGCGGTGAGGACGCCGTCCACGCGGTCCCCGGTGACCGGCTGCAGGCTCCGGCGCGAGGCGAACTCGCGGAGCACCCGGCGGGTGAGCGCCTGGTCCAGGGTGCCGTTGCCGGCGGCGACCTGGCGGACCGCGCCGATGATCACGTCGGGCTCGGCGTCCTTGAGGAGGAACCCGGACGCTCCGGCCTCGAGTGCGCCGAACACCAGGTCGTCCATGTCGAACGTGGTGAGCATCAGCGCGGGTACGGCCGGGTCGGCGTCGGGACGGCAGAGTTCGCGGGCGACCTCGATGCCGTTCCGGACCGGCATCCGGATGTCGAGGACCGCGACGTCCGGACGGGTGCTCCGGGCGAGCTCCAGCGCCTGTCCACCGTCGGCTGCGACGGCGACGACCTCGATGTCCGGTTCCGCGTCGAGCAGCGCGGAGACGCCGGCGCGGACGAGGGGCTGGTCGTCGGCGACCAGGACGCGGATGGTGCGGCCGTCGGCCGGGCTGTCGGTCATCGGGGGCCTTCCGTGGTGGTGTCGGGGTCCGCGGTCGCGGCCGGCGGGGCGGGGGTGGGCAGGGCCTCCCGGCCGAGACGCAGGCTGACCGTCCAGCCGCCGGCGTCCTTCGGGCCGACCTGGAGGCTCGCCCCCACCAGTTCCGCCCGCTCACGCATGCCACGCAGTCCGTTCCCCCCGGCCGGCGTGCTGCCGAGTGCGGGGACGGTGGCCGGCCCGTTCTCGACGCGGATCGCGAGGTGGTCGTCGGCGCGGTCGTCGATGGTGACGGTGCACGGCGACCCGGGTGCGTGCAGGGCGGCGTTGGCGAGGGCCTCCTGGACGGTGCGGTACGCGGCGAGCTGGGCGAGCGGGCCGACGCCGTCACCGAGTGGGCGGGACGCCCCGGCTCCGGCTGCCGGCAGGACCTCGAGTCGGACGTCGCTGCGGAGCCGGGCCCGTTCGACCAGGTCGACGATGCCGGCGACGGTCTCGACCGCGCGCTCGGCGGGGCTGTCGTCGCGGAGCAGGCCGACCAGGCGGCGGAGGTCCTCCAGGACGGCGGTGCTCTGCTCCCGGACCTGTCGGACGCCCTCGTGGGCACGCTCCGGGTCGGTGTCGATCTGGCGGTCGATGACGGCGGACATCAGGGCGATGCCGGACAGGTGGTGGGCGGCGATGTCGTGCAGCTCCCGGGCCATCGCAGCCCGTTCGCGGGAGACGGCGGCGTCGATCAGGGCGTCCTGCTCCCGGTCGACCGCGGTGGCCTCGGCGGTGCGTGCGACGCGGACCTCGCGGCGGGACATCACGACCAGGGTGATGAGCAGCGGGAGGCCGACGGCACCGACGGCCTGCAGGACGCCCTGGCCGATGGACCCGGTCAGGCCCTGCACGAAGTCCCCCCGGAAGGCGCCGGACGCGACGCCGAACAGGACTGCGCCACCGACGACGACCAGGACGGACGCGGCGGTGAGCGCCGGCCAGAGTCGGGCGAGCGGGACGCGGAGCGTGGCGAGGACGACGGCGACCACGACGGGCAGTGCGGTGAGGCCGAAGAGTTCGGCCGCCTGCGGGGCCAGTGCGGCGACGAGCACCGGGATCGCAGCGACGGCGAGGAGCGCGGTCCGCGGTGCCCTTCGTACAGCGACGAGGACGGCCGACTGCGCGACCAGACCGACGAACAGGAGCGTCCACGCGGTGCTGGCGACGGCCGGGAAGTGGGAGGCGGGGCCGATCGGGTCGGGGTCGGCGGCGTCGAGCGGCGGCAGGCCGAGCATCAGGCCGAGGGCGACCACGGCCGTACCGAGTGCGACGACCAGATCCGTGCGGCGCTGGCGGGCGGTGGCGGGTGCCGCGGGCCCGGACCCGGACCCGGACCCGGACCCGGACCCGGACGGAGCGTGCCCGCCCCGCGGTACGGGCGCGCGTCCCGAGTCCGACGCGGGAGCGCGTCCCGACTTCGGCGCGGGAGCGTCCGGGGCGGGCGCACTCGGGCGCGGCTCAGCGGGTGCCATCGTGCGATCCTACGAGGCCCTTGCGTCCCGCAGCCGGGATCGGGGCGTCGATCGGCAGCGCCCGACGTGCCGGGTCGTAGCCGAGCCGGCCGCGGGTGACGACGAGCAGCACCACGGCGGCGACGGTCGACATGATCGTCAGTCCGATCATCAGCGTGCCGGCGGTCATGCTCGGGTACATCTCGGGGAACAGCGACGAGATCGTGTTGTTCACGCCGACGTGCAGCAGCAGGGCCAGCGGCAGGCTCTCACCCGTCTTGTTGAACACCTGGATCATCACGACGTTGAACGTGATCGTGAAGAGGGCGAAGACCACCGGCTCGCTCCAGTGCGCGTTCGGCCATCCGCCCCAGTCGCTGAGGTAGAGCGGCATGTGCCAGAGCGCCCAGACCGGGCCGAGGATCGCGGCCGCGCCGAGTGCGCCGAAGCGGTGCTGCAGGCGGGGCAGGGCGAAGTCGCGCCAGCCGGGCTCCTCGCTGAGGCCGGTCGAGAACAGCTGGATGACGAGCCCCGGCACCAGGGCCGAGAGCGCCAGGGCGGAGGGGGCGTGCACGTCGCCGCCGGCGAAGGGCACCGCGGACAGGACGATCAGGGCCGGGACGACGACGAGCGCCAGCGCGTACCAGTACCAGGCGACCCGCCAGCGGAACAGCCGCCCCACCCAGCGGCGGAGGCCGGCGCGACCGTCGGCGACCGCGGTCACGATGAACGCGCTGCCCAACGGGCCGAGGAGCGCGCCGGGGAGGACGCCCGTGAACTGCGCACTGCCGAGGACCTCGGGGAAGTGGAGGTGCCACACGCCCAGGCCGTGCGGCGACAGGATGTACGGCACCCAGGCGAGCCAGCTCAGGCCGAGGGCGAGGGTGAAGAAGGTTGACAGCGGGTGCCGGGTGATGACGCCCCGGACGCCGCGGCGGTCCTGCTGCGCGGTGCCGGTCGTGGACCGGGCTTCGATGGTGTTCGTCATGACATCGACGCTAGGAACTCCGCTGCTCCGGAACGACCGGCGGAGGGAGGCACCTGCCGGACTTGCATCCAAAGGAGGAGCCCCACTGTCCCCGGGGTTGTGCCACGCTGTCCGAGGACCGGGAGGGGACGGGATGGACGAGGCAGTGCTCTACGACCTGTGCAGCCGAGCCCGGTTGGTGCAGCTCCGCACCGGCGGCGCAGAAGCGGGGCTCCGTGGGCTCACGGACTGCATCGCGGCCGCGTCCGGCGCCCCGGAGCGGTACACCCACATGCGGCTGGCGCAGCTGATCGAGTCCGCCCCGCGTCCGGTCGGGCACCGGTACGGCCTTCGGCAGCTCGAGTCGGTCAGCACGAGCCGGACCACTCCGCCCGCGGACTACTCCGGTGAACAGCGGCACGACTACGAGAAGGCGCAGACCGCACTGCTCCGGGCGATCGGCAAGGACAGCGGCGAGCCGGCGAGCGGCCCGGTCGCCGTCGCCCGCAACGTGCTCGAGCAGTTCGTCCTGCGCTGGTTCTGACGGACCGGCCGCGGACGGGCATCCCTCCTCAGGCTGCGGAGCTGCCCGCGACGTGCGCCAGCACCACGGGGTCGGAGCAGCCGCCCGCGAACCCCGCGATGCGCCGGTCGATGTCCCGCTGCAGCACGACCACGCCGATCCGTTCGGCGAGCGGCGCCAGCCACTTCGGCCGGCAGGTGAAGTTGTAGCGCCAGACCGCCAGGGTGTGTCCCGGCTGCCCCTCCGCCGGGCTGAACCGCCATCCGCCGCCCATCCGCTCGAAGAACCACGAGCCCTTCGTCATCTTCATGCCCACGTTCGACGGCGGGTTGTACGAGACGTACTCGCTCTCCATCGCGAACCCGAAGCGCTGCACCGTCCACGTCCGGACGCCCTTGCCGGGTACCGTCGCGCCGCCGACCAGGTGCTGACGCCGGATGAACGGGTCCCACCGCTTGCGGATGGCGCCCTGCGTCTGCGAGACGGCGAACGCGACGTCCACCTCGACCGGGACGACGCAACGGGACTCGACGACGGGCATGCGCCCATCGTGGCACGCGCCCGTCTCGGCACGCGCCCGCCTCGGCACGCGCCCGCCTCGGCACGAGCCCGCCTCGGCACGTCCCCGTGGAACAGGCGGTCCGGCTGCCGGACGGGAGGCCCGCGCCCGGCCCGCCACGGGCCTCCCGTCCGCCGCCCGGTCGCGTCACGGGCGGCGGTACGGTGGCAGCGACCGTCGCCCCACCGCCGAGAGGACCGCCATGCGCCAGCTGTACCCGCCGCTCGAACCGAACCGCTCCGGGATGCTCGACGTCGGCGACGGCCAGCAGGTGTACTGGGAGGAGTGCGGCGCTCCCGACGGCAAGCCCGTCGTGTTCCTGCACGGTGGACCGGGTGCCGGCTGCTCCCCCGACCACCGCCGGCTGTTCGACCCGGCGCGCTACCGGATCGTCCTGTTCGACCAGCGCAACTGCGGCCGCAGCCTGCCGCACGCCGGCGACCCGGCCACCGACCTGTCCACGAACACGACCTGGAACCTGGTCGGCGACATCGAGCGACTGCGTGCGCACCTGGGGATCGACGCGTGGCAGGTGTTCGGCGGGTCGTGGGGGTCAGCCCTGGCCCTGGCGTACGCCGAGACGCACCCGGAGCGGGTCACGGAACTCGTGCTCCGCGGGATCTTCACCCTGCGGCCGAGCGAGATCGACTGGTTCTACGAGGGCGGGGCCGCGAACGTGCTGCCTGACCTGTGGGAGGGGTACCTCGCTCCCCTGGCACCCGAGGAACGGCAGCCCGGCGGCCTGGTCCGCGTGTTCGAACGGCTGCTGGCCGACCCGGACCCAGCCGTGCACGGACCCGCCGCGGTCGCCTGGGCGAGCTGGGAGGCTGCCTCGATCACGCTGCTGCCCCGACCGGACCTGGTCGCCCGGTACGCGGACCCGACGTACGCGCTGGCGTTCGCCCGGATCGAGAACCACTACTTCACCCACGACGGCTGGTTCGAGGACAGCCAGCTGATCCGCGACGCCGACCGGCTGCGCGAGATCCCGACCGTCATCGTGCAGGGGCGCTACGACATGTGCACGCCGGCCGTCACCGCGTGGGACCTGCACCGGGCACTGCCGTCGGCGGAGTTCCGACTCATCGACGACGCCGGGCACGCGTTCGACGAGCCGGGGATCCTCGACGCGCTGCTCGAGACGACGGACCGGTTCGCCGGTTCGGCCTCGGCGGACTGAGGGTCAGGCCGGGTCGTCGGCGGGGTCCGCCATCCGCTGTTCCGTGCGGTGCCGCTCGACCTCGGCGTCGACCGCCCTGCGACGCTGCCAGGCCCGACCGAGGAGGAGTGACAGGGCGCCCGCTGCCGTCAGGACCCCACCGAGGACTGCGCCCGGGAGGGGGCTGTCCGTCCGCTCGTCGTTGCTGAGACCGACGGCACCGAGCAGCAGCGAGACCCCGATGAGCAGGACCAGCATCGCGGCCGAGAACCCCCAGAGCCACGGCTGCCGCACGTCCAACCGCGCTCGCGTGGGGAAGGCGGTGACGGCGAACACACCCCATCCGATGGTGACGGCGGCAGCGATGCGGAACCACGCGCCGAGCAGGACCCCGGCCGCGATCGAGACGACGACGCCGCTGATCGCCCAGAGCCAGAACCCCCACGTCGAACCCCGCTGCGTCATGCGCCCACCGTACTGACGGCGGAGGTGACGAGGACGCGCCGACGCACCACGCGCTTCCAGGCCGTGGCCCGTGGTGGGGTGGTGCCATGACCAGCGACCTCGTGCCGTGGTTGGTCGCCGGGGGGCTCGCCGTCGTGGTGGTCGTCCTGGTGGTCCTCCTGCGGCGACACCAGACCTCTGCCCGCTCCGAGCTCGACGCCGCCGAACGGGCGCGTGCCGCGGAGCTCGCCCAGCGCGAGGCGGAGCACCGGGACGCCACCGCGCGGCTCGAGGCCGACCGAGCGGCGCAGGTCGCGGCGGCCGACGCTGCTCGGCGCGATGCCCTCACCGAGGCGGAGGAGAGCCGCGCGCTCGCCCGCCGAGGCATGAAGTGGGAGGAGGCGTCCGAGCAGGCGGTCCTCCGGGCCTGCCGTGCCGCCGGGGTGAGCGGGGTGCTGATGACGAACGTCGTGTTCGTCCCCGTCGGTGAGACCGAGCAGGGTCCGTGGCGGAAGTTCGTCGCGCAGGCCGACCACGTGCTCGTGTCCGAGTCCGGTCGCGGTCTGGTCATCGAGAACAAGCGCTGGGGCGGCATCGTGTTCGACGGACGCCGTCCGAGCGAGGTGCACCCGGCGTTCCGGAACCTGGTCGACGAATCGTCCCTCGTGCCACCGTTCGCCGTGCAGGTGCGGAGCCGCACGGTCCTCAACGGTGAGGAGGAGGCCGAGAACTGGTGGCAGGTCCGGGTCCAGGCGAAGGGGGCGTCGCCGGCGCAGCAGGTGCGGCAGCAGGCCCGACGGCTCGCCCGTTTCGTCGACGAGCAGACCGGGGTGTCCCGCACCTGGTTCGACACCTGCGTCTTCTACTCGGCACCCTCGGCGGCGACGTTCGTGCAGCCGGAGGACCGCAGCGGCACCGTGACGACGAGCATCGTCACGAACGACCACGAACTGCAGTCGGCTCTGGCGTCCTGGGCGGCGAAGGACTCGGTGCCGAACCGCGCCCGCGCCGACGCTGTCGTCCGGGTGCTCGCCGGACAGGGCGCCCACGCGATCACGGTCGGGAGCTACCGCCTGCCGGAGTGACCCGGGACACGCTCCGGACACGACGACGCCCCACCGGCCGCAGCGGGTGGGGCGTCGTCAGTGGAGCGGGGAGCGCTACGCGGTCGGGCGGATGACCGACGGGAGCATCACGTGCAGGTGCCCGGCGAGCGCGGTCTGCGCGTCCTCGAGCGAGGTGAAGTCGCCGACGACCAGGCCGAAGGTGTCCGAGGCGACGTAGCGGCCGTCGCGCTTGTCGACGGAGCCGCCGAAGTACCCGCCGTAGTTGGCGACCCACTCGTCGTCGCCCTCGAGGGTCCAGGTGAGCTTCGCACGGGCGGCACGGGCGCTGGTGGCGGCCTCGGCCTCCAGGACGGCGACGATGTCGACGGTCTCGGTGTCGAGGGTGACGTCGGTCCCGGTTGCGGTCCGGTTGATGGTCGTGGTCATCGCGCTCTCCTGTCGTGTTCGGGGTACGTGGTGCAGTACGTGAACGCTACGACACCGATCGCGCCGATCGACAGCGAGGCCCGTCGATTCACGGGTTCAGCCCCGGATGTTCATCCGAGAAGCCCGGAACTCCGGGCTTCGTCCCCCGGCGTTCGGGGTACAGCAGAGCCGATCGGGGTACTCGTCATCCGGACGACGGCGGAACGGGGTACGACGCGAGACGCCCGCGTCGACGCGAGACGCCGCCGAAGGGCCGAGACGCCGCGGAGTTCGGCGGCGTCTCGCGCGTACGGGGGCGTCTCGGGCACACGGCGGTGTCTCGGGCGTACCGGGGCGTCCGGGGCGTCCGGGGCGTCTCGGGGCGGCCGGGCCTCAGGACACCGCGCGCAGGGCGTCGGCGATGGTCGTCAGCGCAGCGTCGATCTCGTCAGCGACCCGCGCGTGCGTGGACTCCGAGCGACGGTAGGGGTCGTCCACGTCGTCGTCTGCCGGGTCAGCGGGCGGCGGCACGGTCCCGCGCAGCCGGGCGACCCGTTCGACCAGGGCTTCCGGCGAATGCACGTCCGTCAGGTCCCCGGGCTCCAGGCCGCCGAGCACCCGCGCGAACTGCTTGATCGTGAACGCCCGCTTGGCGGCCCGCGGCGTGAGCTGCACGACCGCGGCTCGGTGGGAGCGTTCGGCCGTCAGCACCAGGTCCGCGGACCGGGCGATCTGCTCGGTCAGGTAGCGGGAGCGGTGTGCCTCCGGATGTCCGCCCAGCCGGACGGACTGCTCGGCGGCGGCACCGTCCATCACGGCGCCGTCGTCGGCGATGGTGCCGGCCGACTCGATGACGTGCACCGAGGCGGCCGGACCGAGACGCTCCTGCAGCACCTGCGCACCGAGCGGCGACCGGCAGATGTTGCCGCTGCAGACGAAGAGGATCCGCACGCTCAGCCCTGCCCGAGCAGGTCGTGCCGGACGACGATCGCGTCACGCCCGGGGCCGACACCGATCGCGGAGATCCGCGCGCCGGACATGGCCTCGACCGCGAGCACGTAGTC
This sequence comes from Curtobacterium sp. MCPF17_001, assembly GCF_003234615.1. Lineage (NCBI taxonomy): Bacteria > Bacillati > Actinomycetota > Actinomycetes > Micrococcales > Microbacteriaceae > Curtobacterium > Curtobacterium sp. MCPF17_001. The sequence continues at coordinate 192,034 of NZ_QKSL01000003.1, read as the reverse complement.
CTGCGCGTTCTTCGGCAGGTCCTCGAAGGTCCGGACGCCGGTGATGTCCTCGGACCAGCCGGGGAACTCCTGGTACACGGGCTTGGCGTGGTGGAAGTCCGACTGGGACACGGGCACCTCGTCCACGCGCTGACCGTCCACCTCGTACGCCACGCAGACGGGGATCGTCTCGAGGCCGGTGAGGACGTCGAGCTTGGTCAGCACGAAGTCCGTCACGCCGTTGATGCGTGCCGTGTAGCGGGCGATGGGGGCGTCGTACCAGCCGCAGCGACGTGGGCGGCCGGTCGTGGTGCCGAACTCGAAGCCGTTGGCGCGGAGGAACTCCCCCGACTCGTCGAACAGCTCGGTCGGGAACGGGCCGGCGCCGACGCGGGTCGTGTACGCCTTGACGATGCCGATGATCCGCTCGAGCTTGCCCGGGCCGATTCCCGACCCGGTGGCGGCGCCACCGGCCGTGGCGGACGACGACGTCACGAACGGGTAGGTGCCGTGGTCGACGTCGAGCATGGTGGCCTGGCCGGCTTCGAACAGGACGGTCTCGCCCCGCTCGAGGGCCCGGTGGATCTCCAGCGCCGTGTCGGCGACCATCGGACGCAGGCGGTCGGCGAAGGACAGCAGTGACTCGACCACTTCCTCGGCGTCGATCGCACGGCGGTTGAAGACCTTGACCAGCAGGTGGTTCTTCTGGTCGAGGGCCGCTTCGACCTTCTGCCGCAGGATGTTCTCGTCGAAGATGTCCTGGATGCGGATGCCGACGCGGTTGATCTTGTCCGCGTAGGTCGGGCCGATGCCACGACCGGTGGTGCCGATCTGGCGCTTGCCGAGGAAGCGCTCCGTCACCTTGTCGATGGTGCGGTGGTAGTGCGTGATGACGTGGGCGTTCGCCGAGACGCGGAGCTTCGACACGTCGACACCGCGGGCCTTCAGCGCGTCGAGCTCCTGGAACAGGACCTCGAGGTCGACGACGACGCCGTTGCCGATCACCGGGGTGACGCCCGGCGTGAGGATGCCCGAGGGCAGCAGGTGCAACGCGTACTTCTCGCCGCCGACGACGACGGTGTGTCCGGCGTTGTTGCCACCGTTGAACTTCACGACGTAGTCGATGCGGGAACCGAGGAGGTCGGTGGCCTTCCCCTTGCCCTCGTCGCCCCACTGGGCGCCGATGATGACTGCTGCGGGCATCTGGTTCTCCTCACGTTGGCGGAGGACCGCACACGGCCGTCCGGGCCGGTGGTCCACCCGAGTCTATCGACTGGTCATCTCCACGTCACCGGCATGACGCCAGCTGTGGAGAGCGGTGGCCCTCCGGAGCACGCTGGAGGAGCACGACGACCGCCCCGACGAGAGGAACCACCATGAGCGACCCCATCGACGACATGAACCGCCTGCTGGACACCCAGCAGGCCGAGGAGCTCACCGACGGCGGCATCGGTTCGGTCGAGAGCGCCCCGCAGGACGTCATGCCCGAGACCGACCGCGGGCGCGAGGCCGCCGACGAGCGTCCCGACGCCTGAGCCGCTGACGGCATCCGGCCAGCGCACGCCTGGACGTGCACGGATGGCCGTCCGAGCACGCTCGACCCCGTCAGTGATCCGACGAACGGAAGGAACACCATGAGCGACCTCAGCGACAAGGCCAAGGACTTCGCGAACAGCGACAAGGGCGAGAAGGCCAGCGACTCCGGCCTGGACAAGGCCGCTGGCGCGGCCGACAAGGCCACCGGCGGTGGCCACGGCGACCAGATCGACAAGGCCGAGAAGGCTGCCGACGACAAGATCGGCAACTGACGACGAGTCAGCACCTGCATGACGGGAGGCCCGGTACCAGCTGGTACCGGGCCTCCCGTCCGTCGTGTGGTCGCGTCGCGACCGAGCGGCGTCAGCCGCGGAAGAAGTCCGCGTACGAGGGGTCTCCGACCACCTGGGTGTGACCGGGTTCGGCGAGGCGCTCCTCGACCATGGCCCGGATGACGTCCGGCGGGGTCAGGCCGCGGCGACGCCACTCCATCGGGTTCTGCCGGAGCTGCGCCAGGCTGTTCGTTCGCATGCTGCAACACTGGCACGAAGTACCTAGTTCGTCTAACTACGTGTCCTGTAGGCGCACTTCCCACCGGTGGTCCACGGCACACCGCGTCACACGACGGAGCGGGCGGCCCGTTCCCGGACCGCCCGCTCGTCTCGCACTTGTGCTGTTGTCGGTGCTACTTCGTGATCTTGCCCGTCTGGGGCGAGGTCACCGAAGCGGTCTCGTACCCGGACTTCTTCGCGGTCAGGACGAACGAGATCCTGTGCCCGACGTCCTTCGGCCCGGTCTTGTAGGTCGACCGCGACACCCCGACGTCCTTGCCGTCACGCAGCCACTTGTACGTGAACGTGACGCCGTCCGCGTTCCAGGTGCCGGTGTGCGACTTCAGGTTCGCCCGGATCTTCAGCGAGCCGGTGACGACCACACGGCCGGACACCAGCGCGAGCTTCGGCGTCACCGAGGTCGTGCTGAGCAGGTCCGCCTGGTCGCCCGGCGCGTTGTGCAGGTGCAGGAGCAGCACCTTCGCCGAGGTCGAGGTGGCCGAGGCCCGGATGACCTTGATCGCCGTGTCCGGGTACGTCAGGCTCGACGTCCCGTTCGCGGTGAACGACACCGCCGGCTGGAAGGCGTTGTAGGTCGCGACCTTCGTCTCGTCGACCACCGAGGACGCAGCCATGGGCAGCGTCGGCGAGTAGGACGACTCGGTCACGACCGAGTAGTCGAACACCGCGGTCTTCGACTTCGCCGTGTACCCGAGTGCCGCGAGCGACACCGGCAGCACCTTGACCGCGGAGTCGAACGTGTTGACGTCGACGCCGGCTGCGACACCGCCGAGGGGGCGCGTGTCCACGACCTGCTTCTTCGGGTCCTTCTGGTGCAGGTCGAGCGTCGTCACGACCGTCACGTCCGCCGTCGCCGACTTGGTGTCGTAGGTCAGGTAGTCGGGGTCACCGTCACGGTTGGTGTCGATGAGCACGTCGACGGTGTTCGACTGGCCGGGGTTCGACTCGGCCCCGTCGGTCTGGACGCCGAACGACACCAGGCCCTTCGACTTGTCGGCCAGGCCGAGCGCCGTGGAGTTGGCGCCGTAGGCACGGATGTCCGCGCCACGGAGCGTCTGCTTCGCGGTGCCGTCCGGGAACGACTCCTGCGGGTCCGTGCCACCGAGCTGGAACGGTGCGACGAGTGCCCGGTAGCCGGTCGTGCCGGTTCCCTGGGACAGGCCGCGGCCCTCCATCGTGATGGTGCTGGTGCGCGCCTTGCCGGAGAACACGACGTCGTCCGCGTGCAGTGCACTGACCGGCTCGGGCGCGGCGTAGACGCCGAGTCGCAGCGGCGTGACGCCGTCGGCGGCCGGGGTGAACGTGACCAGGCCGGTGGCAGCCGGGACGAACTCCCGCGGGGTGCCGCCCTCGACCGCGACCTGCGTCGGGTCGATGACCTTCCGCAGGAGCGTCGGGTCGGCGATCGTCATGGTGACCGTGACGGTGGCGGTGCCGCTGGCGGGGACGGTGACCGTGTCGGTGCTCAGCGTGAAGACGACGCCGGGCTGCGCGATGCGCGACTCGTACGCGACGCGGTAGGTGTGCGCGGTGGCCGAGGTGTTGCGCACCAGCAGGGTGCGCTTCTCGGTGGTCGCCGCGCCGACCTCGACGACGCCGAAGGAGGCCGTGACGAGCTGCCCGTTCTCCTGGCTGCGGACGGTGGTGCCGTCCTGCACGGCCTGGAGGGCGTCGACCCGACCGGTGCCCTGGCGGAGCAGGGTCGCCGACTGGCCGTCCTTCGCGCTCTGGCGCACGTCGTGCGTGGCCGTGTTCATGAGCGCTGCCTTGATCTCCGGTGCCGTCCAGCCGGGGTGGGCCTCGAACGCCAGCGCGGCGACGCCGGCGACGTGCGGGGTGGCCATCGAGGTGCCGCTGAGCGAAAGACGGTCGTCGCCGGTGCCGTTGGCGGCCGAGATCACGTTGACGCCGGGGCCGGCGATGTCCGGCTTGACGACGTCGCCGTAGGAACCGTGCTCACCGCGGCTGCTGAAGGACGCCAGGGTGTTGACCGTCTCGGCGTCCGTGGCGAGCTGGAAGCCCTTGAGCTCGTCCGCGAACCGGACGTGCAGGGTCCCGGCCTTCGCCGCGGCCTGGAGGCCCGTCACGCTCTCACGGGTCAGTTCCGCACCCGGGATGGTCGCGTTGCCCGCGATGCCCGAGTCGAAGGTGTTCACGGTGCCGGCGAGGAGGACGCCGATGCCGCCTGCCGCCTGGACGTTGTTGAAGCGGGCACCGGAACCGCACTCGAGGGCGCCGTCGGTCCACTTCAGCCAGACGACCTTGCCCGCGATCGCGGCGGCCTGGTCGGCGCTGAAGGCCGTGCAGCCGTCGATGTCCGTGGTGGGGACGACGACGTCGCCCTCGACGGGGAGCGGGCCCTGGTGGTTCTGCGAGTACTGCGCGCGCCAGGTCTTCGCGACGTCCGCCGGGGCGGTCGCCTCGACACCGTCGAAGAGGCTCTGTCCGGTCGCGGCAGCGGCGACGGTCAGGGCGCCGGCCGAGTTGCCCGGCGAACCCCCGATGTCGGCGAAGTCGGCGGCGTTGCCCGCAGCGATCACGGGCAGCACGCCGCGGGCAGTGAGCGCGTCGATCTTGGCGTTGTCCGGGTCGTCGGCTGCGCCGTAGTCGGAACCGAGCGACAGGTTGATGACGTTGATGCTCTTGCCCTCGGTGAGGGACTGCCCGACCCAGTCGAGCGCGGCACCGGTCAGGTCGGTGGACCCACCCTGGTCGCCGAAAACCTTGAGCGAGTAGAGACCGGCCTGCGGGGCGCTGCCCGGACCGACCCACATGTCCTGCACCTGCTGCGGGGTGAGGGTCGAGTAGTCACCGCGGAAGGTCGTCTTGTCCGCGTCCAGGCCGAAGCCGGCGGCGGTACCGGCGACGTGGGTGCCGTGGTCGCCGCCCTTGCCGTCGATGGGGTTGGCGTCCGGCGCGGGCACCGGATCGTAGGCGTCCGGGTCCGTCGGGTCCGCGTTGTACGTGGGGCCGGCGAAGTCGTAGCCGCCGAGGAACTTCGAGGGGTCGTACCAGCTCGAGGCCGGGGCGCCGGTGCTGGCGAGGGCCTCCTGGTAGGCGGCCGTGGTGCCCGGACCGCCGAAGTCGGCCTGCGTGTAGTCCAGGCCGGTGTCGATCACGGCGACGTTGACACCCTTGCCGGTGTGCCCGGTCTGGGTCCAGGCGTCGACGGCCTTCGTGTACAGGTCGCTCGCGGCGTTCTTCGGCGCGACGCCGTCGGCACCGGGCTTCGCGAGGTCGGGGTCGACGCCCGAGGGTGCGGCGCCCGCCGACGTGCGCTGCTCGGGCTCGACGACCTTCTTCGGCAGCAGCGGGGCGATGCTCAGCACGTCGGAGCGCTTCGCGAGCTCGCTGAAGGCCGCGACGTCGGCGACGACCGCGACGCCGGGGACGGTGTACTCGGTCGAGTACAGCTCGGCCGCCTTCCGGTCGGCGCCCTTGACGGCGCTGAGGACCTTCGCGTTGGTCGAGCGGATCGTCGCGAGCCGGCTCTTCGCGGCGGACGACGGGGTCCTCGAGCGGGTGAGGTCGCCGCCCTTGGCCTGCGCGTCGACCTCGAGCGCGCCGGCGCCGGTCGTGCGGACGAACGCGCTGACCGTCGTGGTCGGGGACGCGTTCCGCAGCGGGGCGGAGAGCTTGAGGCCGACCGAGGCGGCGGTGGCCGGTGCCGCGGAGGCCGCACCGCCGACGGCGAGTCCGCCGCAGGCCAGCGCCGCGACGGCGACGATCGAGGTCAGCAGTCGCGGGGAGCGGTACCGACGGGAAGGGATGGTGGGTGGTGTCGCACGTGGCACGCAGCACACTCCTGGGTTGTCCGAACTCCGGGTGAAGTCCAGATGAAGCTATGTGCTCGTTCCCAGCGCAGGGAGTCGGCAGTTCAGAGGACAGAACCTGTGGTTCTCCGAAGTTGCACACGGGTGTGCAGGTTATTACGATGGGTGCATGACCACCACCGACCGGCCCGCACGCGCGCCACGACGGGACGCGACCGAGAACCGGGCCGCCCTCGTCCAGGCTGCCCGGACCCTCCTGCAGGCGGATCCGGACGCGTCGCTCGAGTCGATCGCCGCGCACGCCGGACTGTCCCGACGTGCGATCTACGGACATTTCCCCTCCCGCGACGACCTCATGCGCGAGGTCGTCACCGGCGGAGCCGAGCGCATCCTGGCCGCGATGCCCAGCCGAGCCGCCCTCGCCGACCTGCCCCCGGCCTCCCGGCTGGCCGCGATCGCGGTGACTCTCTGGACCGAGGTCTCGCACGTCCGCTCGATGGCGGTCATCGCCGTCCGCGGACCCCTCGTCGAGACCGTCGCCGCCGTGTTCGCCCCGCTCCGCGAGCAGGTGCGCGACGCGTGCGCCCTCGGCATCGCCGACGGCACCATGCGCGACGACGTCGACGCCGCGACCCTCGGCCGCCTGGTCGAGGGTGCGTGCCTGGCGGTCCTCGACGAAGCCACCCGCTCCGCCACACCGGACGACGCCGGCCGCCGGATGGTCGTCCTCTCCGCCCTCGGCATGGCGGGCGTCGACTGGCGCACCGCCCTGCTCGCTCTCCCCGCCACCCTCCCGGAGGACCCCGCATGACGCTCGAACTCGCCGCCGTCGGCATCGGCACCGGACCCGGCGCCGCGCTCCCCGCCGTCAGCGCCGTCGCGGCCCCCGGTCACCCGGGCATCGTCGCCGTCGAGACCGAGCAGGCACCCGTGCTGGCGTCCCTGGTCGCCGGCGGCCGGATGAAGCCCGACACCGGACGGGTCCTGCTCGACGGACACGACGACCCCGCGGGCATCCGCCGTGCGTTCGCCCTCGTCGACACCCCGGGCGTCGCCGAGCCGTTCCCGGTGATGAGCCTCAAGCGCATCGTGCACGAAGAGCTCGCGTTCGCCGGACGCCGGCCCTCGCGCGGCGACGTCGCGACCGTGCTCGACGAGCTCGGCATGACGAGCTGGGCCGACACCCACGTGCAGCGCGTGCCGACGGACGTCCGCGTGCGGCTGCTCGCCGAACTGGCACTCCTGCGGCCCGACGTCACCGGGCTCGTGGTCACGTCGCCGGAGCGGCACGGCGGGGCGGTCGCGGACTGGTTCGCCGTCGTCCGCGAGATCGCCCGACGCGGGGTGACCGTCGTGCTCGTGACCTCGAAGGCCGCGGCAGAAACGGCCTCGGCCCTGCTCGACACGATCGCCGACGACCCGCTCGACGCCAGCGACGACACCAGCACCAGCACCAGCACCACCGAGGGTCCCGAGGACGCGACCCGGACCGGCGGGCCCGACACCGGCCTGCCGACCGACACCACCGACGCCACCGCTCCCCTGGAGACCCGCTCGTGACCATCCCCTCGCTCGTCCGCGCCGAACTCGCGCGCCTGACCGCCACCCCGCTCGCCCGCCTCGCGTTCATCGCACTGATGTGCGTGCCGCTGCTGTACGGGGGCGCCTACCTCTGGGCCAACCGCGACCCCTACGCCAAGCTCGACCAGGTCCCGGCCGCGATCGTCGACCAGGACGCCGGCGCCACCCTCGACGGCCAACACGTCGACTACGGCAAGGACGTCGCGGAGCAGGCCATCGACGGCGGTGACTTCGACTGGAAGCGCACCACCGCCGCCGACGCCCGCTCCGGTGTCCGCAACGGCACCTACGACTTCGTGGTGACGATCCCGCACGACTTCTCGGAGTCCCTGGCCTCGGCGCAGTCCGACCACCCGAAGCGCGCCGAACTCGTGATGACCACGGCGGACACGAACTCCTACCTCGCCTCGACCATCGCGGAGCAGGCGGGCAAGACCATGCGGACGGCCGTCGCCGAACGTGTCGGGAAGGAGGCCGCCAGCACCCTGCTCGTCGGGCTCGCCGACGTGCGGGACAGTCTGGGCGACGCCGTCGACGGGGCAGGCAAGCTCGCCTCCGGTGCGACGACCGCCGCGAACGGGGCCGACACCCTCGAGTCCGGTACCGCGCAGCTCTCCTCCGGTGCCTCCACCCTGGCGTCGAGCACGGCCGCGCTGCCCGCGCAGACCGCGACGCTGGACTCCGGCGCACAGCAGGTCGCGAGCGGTGCCGCCTCGCTCGCCACGGGCCTCCGGTCCGCGCAGCAGCAGACCGCCGCGCTGCCGGACCAGACCCGGCAGCTCGCGGACGGAGCGGCGCAGGTCGCGGCCGGCAACGCCGAGCTCGCGGAGCAGGTGGACGCGGCGAACACGACCGTGCAGGCGATCCAGCCACTCGACGTGGACACCGTCATCTCCGACATCACGTCGAACCTGCCCGAGGGCGTCACCCTCACGCCGGAGCAGGAGCAGGCGCTCACCGCCACCGTGACGTCGGCCGTGCAGCAGGCGAACAGCGCCGGGACGGACGCCAAGCAGCAGCTGGGCGACACCACGGCGAAGATCGACACGCTGAGCACCGGCGCGCAGCAGGTGTCGGCGGGAGCCGCGACCCTGGCGGACGCGGCACCGGCGCTCTCCTCCGGGATCGCGACCGCCGCCTCCGGGGCGTCGACCCTGTCCGACGGCGCCGCGCAGGTCGCCGGCGGGACGCAGGAGCTCGCCGCAGCGGCCCCGCAGCTGTCCTCGGGAGCGTCGCAGCTCGCCAGCGGAGCGGCGTCGGCCGACGCCGGTGCGAAGTCCCTCGCCACCGGCCTGCACTCGCTCGAGTCCGGCGCCTCGGAACTGGCGTCCCAGCTGGACGAGGGACGGACCGAGATCCCGGCGTCGACCGCGTCCCAGCGGGCCTCGCAGGCGAAGGTCATCTCCGACCCGGTGAAGGTCGGCGACGACAACGTCGCCGCCGCGTCGAACTACGGCGCCGGCCTGGCTCCGTTCTTCATCTCGCTGGCCGCCTGGATCGGCATGTACGCGCTGTTCCTCATCCTCAAGCCGATCTCGAAGCGCGCGATCACCGCCGTCCGACGCCCGCTGCGTGTCGTGTTCGGCGGCTGGCTGACCCCGGCGCTCCTCGGAGTCGTGCAGATGGCGGCACTGTTCCTCATCGTCCGGTACGCGCTGGACCTCGACGTGGTGCACGCCGGCGGGACGGTCGGGATCATGGTCCTGGCATCCGCGACGTTCGCGGCGATCATCATGACGCTCAACGTGCTGCTCGGCTCGGTCGGCCAGTTCCTCGGGCTGGTGCTCATGCTCATCCAGCTCGTCACCGCGGGCGGCACGTTCCCGTGGCAGACACTGCCGGGGCCGCTCGCCGCGCTGCACTTCGCCCTGCCGATGACGTACTCCGTCGACGCGATCCGGCAGACGATGTACGGCGGGTCGCTCGCCACGGCCTGGAGCGACGCCGGCGTCCTGCTCTGCTGGCTGCTCGGGGCGTTGCTCGTGTCGTACGTCGTCACGGCGCGGCAGACGCGGACGCGGACGCTGCGGGACCTGCGGCCGAGCCTGATCGGCTGACCCGGGCGGGCTCCCGGGCGACCCGGACACGACGGGTGCCGCACCCCTCCGGGGTGCGGCACCCGTCGTGTGCAGCGGTCAGGAGACCTTGCTGTGCTGGAAGCTCCAGCCGTTCTCGGGAACGTTGTACGTCGCCGCGCTGCCGGTGGCGACGTTCTTGCACGCACGGTTCTGCACGAACTGCTGGACGGAGCCGCGGTGCTTCAGCGCGCCGATCGACAGACGTCCGATCTTGTAGCTGTTCGGGACCTTCCACGCCCCGCTCGACGACGAGGTGCCCGACTTGTTGACGGCCACGGACCAGCCGTAGTCCTGCTTCACCGCCGCGATGCCGGCGGTCACCGACACACTCGTGGTGGCGCTGAACGTCCCGGTCACCCCGAAGGTCGTCGACCGACTGATGGTGAGCGTGATGCCGCTGTTCCCGGTGACGGACGAGTCCCGACCGCTCGCCTGCGTGAACGTCGTCGAGTTGTTCGTCGCCTTGTAGAACGTGACGCCGCCCTCGCACTGACTGTTCGTCGTGTCTCCCGGATGCGTCACCGGGCTCGTCCACCCCGTGCCCGTCGTCGGCGGATCGGTCAGCGTCTGCTCGTCACCCGACTCGGAGAACACCGCTCCGTCCGTCGTGTCGGTGGACACGGGCGTGTCCGTTCCGTCCGTCGTGTCCGCGTGGGCAGCCGTCCCACCGATACCCACGAGCGCAGCCGCCAGGACCGACACTGCAATGATCTTCTTCAATTGTTCCCCCTGTTTTTTCCAGTCAATCTTCGTCAGGAATACCAACCAGCCAGAACTGGGTCTGGGCCGGCAGTTTCACGGTGACGTGTGCGTCGCCCCCACCGTCGAGAGGAATGCCGCCGCTGTTCCCGACGATCCGTTCACACGGACCGGCGAACGTCTTCCCCATGGTGACCTCGTAGTGACTGTCCGGGGCGCACGAGACGTAGAACGTGATGCGTTTCGTGCCAGCCGGGAGCCCGCCGATGTCGAACGTCTTCGTTCCGCGGCCGAGCTCGTGTACCACGGGCTGTGCGTCGCTGTAGAAGTCGTCCGACTTGTCGGTGATCCGGACCAACGGATCGATCGGGGCCTTCGCGCTCAATGTCGTGTGAGCAGTTGCTCCAGGATGACCCGAGCAACCCACCACCCCCCCCGATCGCGACAACTGACAAGAATGTTGCAGTCGCAATTCTGTAGTGCTTTTGCATTTGTTCTCCCTACGGACATGAACCTAGAGCGGGCGACCCGGACAACACCATGTGAAACCCCACAGCTTGCGAGCGATCGCTTTCCGGTGCCCCCTCGCGTACGGCGATGGTGAGGTGACAGCCCCTCTGCTCGCGACCGGGCCCGCGCTGCCCGCCCCCGGGCGTGGAGCGCGACAGCGGTACGATCGAGGGGACGCACCCGGCGGGTGCGCAGCCGGAGGTCGAGGATGACGATGGGGAACACCAAGCCCGCGACGATCTACGACGTCGCCGCTCGCGCGGGGGTGTCGAAGTCGCTCGTGTCCCTCGTGCTGCAGCGTTCCCCGCGGGTGAGCGAGCAGCGTCGGGCAGCGGTCCTCGCGGCGATCCAGGAGCTCGACTACCGCCCCTCGACGGCGGCGGTGTCACTCGCCGGCACGCGCTCGCGGACCATCGGCGTGGTGCTCGACGACTTCCGGAACCAGTGGTTCGTCGACCTGCTCACCGGCCTCCGCGAGTCGCTGCAGGACCAGGGACACCGACTCGTCGTCGCGGACCGGTTCCTCAACACCGGGCTCGACGTGTCCCCCGTCGAGGGGTTCCTGTCCATGCGCGTCGAGGGGCTGGTGATCGCCGGCGAACCGGACCCGGACCTCGTCGTCCCTGCCGGCACCCCGGTCGTCGTCGCCGGCGGACGGGCAGCGCTGCCGCGGGCCGACACCGTGGCGAACGACGACCTGGCCGGTGGCCGGATGGCTGCCGGGCACCTCGTCGAGCTCGGACACGTCCGGCTCGGCTTCGTCGGCGGACGGTCGGCCGCGAGTGACGCCCGACTCGAGGGCTGGCGCGCCGGGATCGACGTCGCCGCCGGAGTGGGCGACGACGTGACCGGGGTGGCCGTCGTGCTGGCTGCCGACGTCACCGAGGAGACCGGCGTCAGCGGCACCCACCGGCTGCTCGACGAGCACCCCGACGTGACGGCCGTGTTCGCGGCGAACGACGTGACCGCCCTCGGCGCGATGTCCGCGATCGCCGATCGAGGCCTCCGCGTCCCCGAGGACGTCTCGGTGATCGGGTACGACGACACCCCGATCGCGGCTTCTCGGTACGTCGGGCTCACGAGCATCGACGACCGGAGCATCGACATCGGCCGGGGTGCCGGCGCCCGGTTGCTCGAGCGCATCGCGGACCCGACGCTGCCGACGACCGAGGTGCTCGTCGAGCCGAGGCTCGTCGCCCGTCGGACGACCGCGCGCCGCTAGCCCGGACGCCCGAGCACCCGGCCCCGTTCGCCACGCCCGGCCCCGTTCGCCGAGGTCGCGACATCGTGCGCTCTCGCGGCCGGAAATGCGCACATCGTGCGACCTCGACGGGACGCGAGCGGCGAGTCGTGCGACCTCGACGGGACGCGAGCGGCGAGACACCCCGACGCCCCGCCGCCCCGCCACCCCCTCAGGCGGGGAGCTCCGCGTGCCGGACGACCCAGCTGTGCATGACGATGGCCGCCGCCGCCGAGGCGTTGATGCTCCGCGTCGACCCGAACTGCGTGATCTCCAGGTGTCCGTCCGCGCCCGAGACGGCCTCGTCGGTCAGACCCGGCCCCTCCTGCCCGAACAGGAACACGCACCGCGCCGGGATCGACGCCGTCTCGATGCGCGATGCCCCGGGTGTGTTGTCGATCGCGACGACCGGACGCCCCTCGGCGCGCATGACCGCGAGGAACGCGGCGACGTCCTCGTGGTGCCGCACGTGCTGGTACCGGTCGGTCACCATCGCCCCGCGGCGGTTCCAGCGGCGACGCCCGATGATGTGCACGGTCCCCGCCAGGAACGCGTTGGCGGTCCGGACGATGGACCCGATGTTCGGGTCGTGCTGCCAGTTCTCGATGGCCACGTCGAAGCTGTGTCGGCGGGTGTCCAGGTCGGCGACGATCGCCGCCATGCTCCAGTACCGGAAGCGGTCGACCACGTTGCGCGTGTCGCCGTGCTCGAGCAGTTCCGGGTCGTACTGCGGGCCCTCGGGCCACGGCCGCGGGTGCGGTCCGACGCCGTGCGTCGTCGCCTCGTGGGTGGGTGGGAGCGCCGGCGTCGGCTCCGGCAGGTCGCCGGACGGGAGGCCCTGGGTCACGTGACCAGCGTACGGTGCGTCCGCCGCGCCTCCCGTGCGGACGCCGCCCGGCCGCACACGCCCGGACGCACACGCCCGACCGGGCGAGTCCACCGCACTACGCTGACCCCATGGCATCCCGCGACGAGGTCGAGTGCTGGCTGACGGACATGGACGGCGTGCTCGTCCACGAGAACCAGGCGCTCCCCGGCGCCCCCGAGCTGATCCGGCAGTGGCAGGACCAGGGCACCGAGTTCCTCGTCCTGACGAACAACTCGATCTTCACCCCGCGTGACCTCAGCGCCCGACTGCGCCAGTCGGGACTGCACGTGCCCGAGGAGCGCATCTGGACCTCGGCCCTGGCGACCGCCGACTTCTGCGCGTCGCAGATGCCGAACGGCTCGGCGTTCGTGATCGGCGAGGCCGGTATGACGACCGCCCTGCACGAGGCGGGCTTCATCATGACCGAGACCGCCCCCGACTACGTCGTCGTCGGCGAGACCCGGAACTACTCGTTCGAGGCGATCACGAAGGCCGTCCGCCTGATCCGCGACGGCGCGCGCTTCATCGTGACGAACCCGGACGCGACCGGCCCGAGCGCCGAGGGCGTCCTGCCCGCGACGGGGGCGATCGCCGCCATGATCGAGAAGGCCACCGGCAAGCAGCCCTACGTGGTCGGCAAGCCGAACCCGATGATGTTCCGTTCGGCGATGAACCGGATCGGTGCCCACTCCGAGAACACCGGCATGATCGGCGACCGGATGGACACCGACGTGCAGGCGGGCATCGAGGCGGGGCTGCACACCGTCCTGGTCATGACCGGGATCAGCGACCAGGCCGAGATCGACAAGTACCCGTTCCGGCCGAGCGAGGTCATCGCGGGCGTGCACGAGCTCCTGCACACGGAGCCGTACGAGGTCGAGATCTAGAGCCGGTCCATCGCCGGTACGGTCCGCCACCGTCGGCGCGACCGCCAGGCGCGGTCGTCCCGCCAGGCGACGAGCGCGCCGGCGACGACGCCGAACAGCAGCACCGCGAACGCCGCCAGACCGAGCAGCCCGACGAGGAAGAAGTCGAGCCCAGCGCCCCGCGAGGCACTGACCGCGATCGCCCCGAAGTCCCAGAACGCGTGCAGCAGCACCGGGGCGAGCAGGTTGCCGGTCAGGCGTCGCGCCAGGTACAGCGTCGACCCGAACGAAGCGGCGAACACCACCTGCACCACCGTCTGGCCGACCGGGGCCCCGGCCAGGACGTTGACGAAGTGCAGCAGCCCGAACAGGGCGCACGACGCGAGCCACACTCCGACCTCGGGCAGTCGGCACCGCAGTCCGACGATCAGGACGCCGCGGGTCAGCAGCTCCTCGAACACCCCGACGAGCAGCACGCCGACGGTGAGGAGCAGGAAGTAGTCCGCGGACTTCCCCGCCCAGTCCACCAGCGGCAGCCGTCCGATGCACACCGCGAGGACGAGGATCGGTGCGAGCATCGTCCAGCGCGGTCGACCATGCGTCGGGTCGACCGTCGCGATCCGCCACCAGCCGAGCGCGGTGACGACCACCACGAGGACCGCTGCGACGATCGACTCCGGGACCACCAGGTCGTGCAGGACGCTGTCGGTCGTCAGGCCGAGCGAGTCGTAGTCGTCACTCGGGCGCGAGCGGACGATGCTGTAGGTGGCGAAGAGGACCAGCGGGGCGATGCCGACGAGCAGCGACGGCGGGACCGGCCACCACCGTCGACGGCGACGGACGGCGGGAGGTTGCACGGGGGTCACCTCACGGTTGTACCAGGGTCGGCCGTAGCATTGGCGCATGCGCCTGCCCTCCCTCAGCACCATGGCGGAGGACTACGTCAAGCTGGTCTGGAAGGCCGGCGAACGCGGCGGCGAAGGGGGTCTCGCCACGCGGGACATCGCGGCCGCCCTGCACGTGTCCGCCTCGACCGTGTCGGGCAACCTCCGGAAGCTCGACCGCGACGGGCTCATCGAGCACACGCTGTACCGCGGCGTGGTCCTCACCCCGCTGGGGCAGCAGGCCGCCGTCGCCATGGTCCGTCGGCACCGGCTCATCGAGACGTTCCTGGTCGAACGACTCGGCTACTCGTGGGACGAGGTGCACACCGAAGCCGAGGCACTCGAGCACGCCGTGTCGGAGACGTTCCTCGACCGCGTCGACGCCGACCTCGGGCACCCCACGCACGACCCGCACGGCGACCCGATCCCCAGCGCGGACGGCGTCGTGCCGGACTCCCCCGGGGCGCTCCTCGGCACGGTCGACCCGGGCGTCTGCGGAACCGTCGAGCGGGTCTCGGACGACGACCCGGCGCTGCTGCGCTACTTCGACGAGCTCGGTGTCGGGCTGGGGACACACCTGCGGGTCGAGCAGGTGCGGGACTACGCGGGGGTGGTGGCGGTCTCGCGGCGTGACGCCGGCGGGGCGGAGGCGATGGTGGACCTCCCGGCCGCCGCTGCGACCGCCATCTGGTTGACTCCCGACGCGCCCCACTGACACGCGCGTCGCGCTGACGCGCCCGCCGCGCTGACGCGCGCGGGCGGCGGCCCTCGAGATGCCGCGATCCGCGCATCTCGGAACCCGAGATGCGCGAATCCTGCATCCGCGGCGGGGTGCCTGCGGCGTGTTGCGCTATCTCGGGAGGCACGTGCTCCGGCCCGTCGCGCCCGCCGCGCCCGCCGCGCCGGACGGCCCGCCGCGCCGGACCGCCCGTCCCGCCGGACCGCCCGTCCCGCCGGACCGCCCGGTCAGCCCTTCGCGGACCGCGTCCGCCCGAGGGCGACCTCGCGCCGGGCACGCGCGAGCGCCAGCGCCGACCCCGCGTCCGGGTCCTCGAGCAGCCGCGCCGTCTCCGCCGCGTGCTCCCGCACGTCCGGGTTCCGGTGCTCCGCCCCCGCGGCCAGCACCGGCGACGCGACGTCCGCCCCGAGCCCGGCGAGCGCACGGCTCAGCGCCAGGCGGGTCTCCGCGTCCCCGTGCCCGAGCTGCACCGCGAGCGTGCGGGCGAGTGCGGGCCGGGCGTCCTCGGGGGCGAGCAACACCGCGGCACGCCACGCGGTCCGGGCGACACCCGGGTCGACGTCGCCGAGCAGCTGCGCCACCTCCGGGTACACCGACCCGTCGCGGATCTTGGAGAGGGTGTGCAGCGCCTGGCTCCGCGCCTGCGCCTCCGGACGGTCGAGTTCGTCGAGCAGCCGCGGGACCACCAGGTCGGCCGGGAGGCGCACCAGCGCCCACGTGAGCATCTCCCGCACCTGCAGGTCCGGCTCCACCGCGCACTGCGCCACGAGGACGTCGAGCTCGTCCACGGACGGCGTGGTCCCGGCGGCCATCACCGCCCGGAGTCGGACGGCGGGACGGGGGTCGGAGAGGTACGAGGCGAGCGTCGGCATGGCTCCTCCACCTCACCCCGCGCACCTGAGTGGCAGCCCGGCGAGGGGCATACCGTGGACGAGATCGTACCGACCTGGAAGGACTCCACCATGCCCCGTATCGGCTCCAGCGACCTCACCGTCTTCCCCCTCGCCCTCGGCGGCAACGTCTTCGGCTGGACCGCGGACCAGGAGGCCTCGCACCGGGTCCTCGACGCCTACACGGGTGCCGGCGGCGACTTCGTCGACACCGCGGACGTGTACTCCGCGTGGGGCGAGGGCAACTCCGGCGGCGAGTCCGAGACCGTGATCGGATCGTGGTTCGCCGCGTCGGGCAAGCGCGACGACGTGACGATCGCGACGAAGGTGTCGCAGCACCCGCAGTTCCCCGGGCTGTCGGCGGACAACGTCGCGAAGGCCGCACGTGCGAGCCTGCAGCGGCTCGGTACCGACCGGATCGACCTCTACTACGCGCACGCCGACGACCAGGACACCCCGCTCGAGGAGACCGTCCGCGCGTTCGACCAGCTCGTCCGCGAGGGCCTGGTCCGCCACACCGCGATCTCGAACTACTCGGACGAGCGCGCCGCGGAGTGGATCCGGATCGCGAAGCAGCACGACCTGGCCGTGCCGGTCGCGATCCAGCCGCACTACAACCTCGTCAACCGCGAGCCGTACGAGTCCGACATCGCACCGCTCGCGGCGCGGGAGCACCTGGGCGTCGTGCCGTACTTCGCCCTCGCCGCCGGGTTCCTGACCGGCAAGTACCGGACGAAGGAGGACTTCGCCGGCAAGGACCGCGAGCGCCAGGTCTCCGGCTACTTCTCCGACCAGGGTCTGGCCGTCGTGGACGCCCTGTCCGAGATCGCGGCGGCGCACTCCGCCGAGATCGCCACGGTCGCGCTCGCCTGGCTGCAGGCGCAGCCGGACGTCGTCGCTCCGATCGCCTCGGCGCGCAACACCGAGCAGCTGCCGGCGCTCCTCGCCTCGGCCGAACTCGACCTCAGCACCGAGGAGCTGCAGACGCTCACCGACGTCTCGGCGGCCGTCCCCGCGGCGTCCTGACCGGGTCACGGTCGCGCCCTGCGACCGACCGTCGGACGGGAGGCTCCCCACCAGCGGGTGGGGAGCCTCCCGTCCGTGACGTGGTGCGTGCGGTCAGTCTCCGGTGACGGGTGGTGCGGCCGGTGGCTGCACCGAGAGCGCCGCGGCCGGGCTGCTCGACGGCGAGGCCGGGTGCTCGTCGATCGTGTTGCCGCGGATCCACGAGGTGATGAGCAGCACGAGGAGCAGGAGCACCACGATGATCGCGATCGAGCCGTAGACCAGGAGCTGCTTGCCGCGGCGCCCCTCGTTCTGCAGGCGGGCGAAGCCCTCGTTGATGAAGTTGTCGCGGTCGGCGCCGGTTGCTCCCGGGCCGTCCGCGGCGGCACCGGCGTGCGGCGCGACGACGGCGGGCATCATCCGGGTGCTGGTGTCCTCCGGGCGGGAGGCGTCGGCGTCACGGAGCTGCTGGATCGCCTCGGTGCCGAAGAGGTCCTTGATGACGCCGGTGTCGCTCGTCTCACGGCCCTGCCACTCGGACTGGTCGATGTCCTCGGGAGCCGGGCCGTGCGCGCCGTCGACGCCGCCGTCGAGCCGGAACGACGGGTCCGTCGGAGCGGGCGTGGGCGTCTGCCAGTCCGGGATCGGCCACGCAGGGGTCGGGTCCTGACGAGGGGCGGACGACTCCGGGCCGCGCGGCTGCGGCCCGGCCTGGGCCTGGCGTTCGGGGTGGCGCTGGGCCTGGCGTTCGGGCTGGCGCTGGGGTTCGACGAGCGGCGGGACGGCCGAGCGTCGGTCGGTGTCGTCGTCCTCGGCTTCCCACCACGGGACCGCGGGCGTCGGCAGCACCGAGGGCGGTGGGACGGCTGCGGCCGAGCGCGGCGAGAACGCGGCGGTGGGGGCCGCGCCGCGGTCGTCGTCGAGGTCGTCGTCGTCACGGTCGTCGCCGGTGGCGAGGTCGTCGTCGGCCAAGTCGTCGTCGGCCAAGTCGTCGTCGCCGGGGGCCGTGTCGTGCACGACGACCTCGACGTCACCGGGGAACACCTCGCCGGTGCGGGCCGCGTCGTCGCTCAAGGACCAGCTCGAGCCGGAGGGCGTCGTCCGCTCATCGGTGCGGTCATCGGTGCGGTCGTGCTCGGGGATCGTGCCCCGACCGGGCTGACGGGCCGGCTCCGTCGGAACGACCGCAGCGGGCTCGACGACGGGGTCGACGACCGGATCGGCACCGACCGGGGCGCCCGTCGCCCAGGAGTCCGCCGCGACGAGGTTCGTGTCGAACGCGTCACGGGTCAGGGTCGTCGGGACCTCGCCGGTCTGGTCGTCCAGCAGGGACCAGTCGAACGGACGGTCGGCCTGCGGAGCGGCATCGACGTCGTCCCCGAGACGCAGGAGTTCGGTGAAGGTCGGCGGCTCGGACGTGGGCGGCAGCGCGCCCTGCACCCCGACCGGCTGCGCGTCGGGACCACCGCGGAACGCGGGCGGCACCGGCGTCCCGCCGGCAGCGCCCGCGGTCGGACGGGCACGGCCGAGCCAGTCGACGTCATCACGGCCGACGCCGTCCGGGTCGGTGCGGCGGCGCTCGTCCTCGATCGCCCGGGCCTCGGCAGCACGGAGGTCACGATCGGACCGGGCGGTGGGCAGCGAGATCGCGCGGGGGTCCGGGGCGTTCGACACCGGCGGCACGGCGGCGGGCGGCGGCACCCGGCCCGCGACACCGCCCGGCAGCGCCAGCTCCTCGGGCATCGAGATGGCCTGGGTCGCCGCGGGGTCCGGCTCCGCCGCGGCATCGGCCTGCCCGTGCACGTCGTCGGCCTGCCCGTGAGCGACCTCGTCGTGCTCGTGCTCGTGGTCGGCCTGCGGCGCGGAGGCCGGTACCGACGCGGGGGCCGTGAACGGCTCCGGCTCCGGCTGTCCCGCCTGTCGAGCGGCACGTTCAGCCTCACGACGCTCACGGCGCGACGGCCACTCCTCCTCGGTGATCGGCGCGCCGAAGATGTCCGCCGCACTGCGGAGACCGTGGAACGGAGCGTCCGGGTCGGGACCGCGCCGAGCCTCCTGTCCGTCGCCCCCGTCTTCGGGCGCGACCGACCGGTCGGACTCGTCGCGCCCCTCCGGACGCTCCTCGGTCACGCGGACAGCCCCAGGTCGGCCAGCCCGATCGCCGCCAGGTACGGGTAGCCGGCCGCCTCGATCTTCTCCTTGGCGCCGGTGTCCCGGTCGACGACGACGGCGACGGCGGCGATGACCGCGCCCTCGCGCTCGAGCGCCTCTGCGGCCTTGAGCGGGGACCCACCGGTGGTCGAGGTGTCCTCGAGCACGATGACGCGCTTGCCGCGGACGTCGGGGCCCTCGACCTGACGGCCGCGGCCGTGGTCCTTGGGCTCCTTGCGGACGACGAAGGCATCGTACGAGCCACCACGTGCCGCGGACTGGTGCAGCACGGCGCTCGCGATCGGGTCGGCGCCCATCGTCAGACCACCGACGGCGTCGACGTCCGGGACGCTCGCGATGAGGTCGGTCATGACCTGGCCGATCAGGGGCGCGACGCGGTGGTCGAGGCTCACCTTGCGGAGGTCGATGTAGTAGGAGGCCTGCTTCCCGCTGGTCAGCGTGAAGTCGCCGTGGAAGACCGCATCGGCCTTGATGTGCTCGATCAACTGCTCGCGCGCGTGGGTCACGGTGGTCAAGGGTAGCGGCGACGGCCGTTCCGCGCTCACCCGGGCGCACTGTCCGGCTGCTCCGATGCCGACGCCGGTACGCTCCGGTCATGCCCCTCGCCCGTCCGCGGGACGGCGTCCGACCGATCGAGGCCGGCGACCGCCGCCCCCGATCCACCGTCGTCCGGGCGGTCGCGCAGGAGGCCCTCGGAGCGGTCCTCGCGCTGGTGCTCGCGGTCCTCGCCCTGCGTCACGTGCTCGCCACGGCCCGGGTGGCGCTCCTCTGGTACGACGGGGACTCGGTGCTCCTGCCGCTGGTGGCGCGGTCGATCGCGCTCGGACAGCCGTTCGAGTGGGCGATGTCCCCGGCGCTGTTCTTCTTCCCCGAGCTGCCGGTCTACCTGGCGACCGCGGCCGTGACCGCGACACCGCAGCAGGCCCTGGCGCTGAACGGTGTCCTCGTCCTGCTGGCCGTGTACGCCCTCGTCCGGGCAACGGCGAACGAACTCATGCCGTCGGCCGGTCGCCCGGCTCGGGTCGCCGTGTCCGTGGTCGCCGTCGTCCTGCTGACCATGCTCGTGCTGACCGAGTCCTCGGCGACCGCGACCTCGCTCGAGCTGGCCTCGCTGCTCCTCACGACGACCTACTACTACGGCGCGGTGCTCGCGATGCTCGGGACCGCCGTCCTGGTCCTCCGGACGGCGCGGACCGGGCGGGCTTCCGTCCCCGTCCTCGTGACGCTCGGGCTGGTGGCGGCGCTGAGCACGGCCTCCAACCCGCTGTACGTGCCGTGGTCAGCCGGACCGGTCGTCGTGACGCTGGCACTGCTCGCGCTCGCCCGTCGGGTGCCCTGGCGACCGGCGACCTGGGTCTCGGTGACGCTGACGCTCGGTGCCGTCGTCGGGTACCTCCTGCGGATCCCGCTGCGGCCGTTCGTCTCCCTCGACCCCTCGACCTACGTGCACCCGGAGCGGGCCGGGGCGACCGCGGCGTTCTTCGCGTCGCTCACCGACGACCGGGCGGCGTCGGCGGCCGGGGACGCCGGACTGCTGCTCATGCTGCTCGGGGTGCTGCTGAGCGCCGGCGGGACGGTCTGGGCGTGGCGCGCACGGACCTCCCGGACGGTGCTCGTGGCGACCGCGCTGCCCCTGGTGACGATCGTGGCCGTGTCGGTCGGGGTGGTCGTCGCCGGCTCGGAGACACCGCGCTACCTCGAGCCGGTCGTCGCGATGCCGCTCCTGGCCGTCGTCGCCGTGTGCGAACTCACCCGGACCGCCGTCCGTCGGACCCGGCTGCACCGACCGGTGCGCGGTCTCCGGACCGCGCTGGCGGTCGCGGCCGCCGCGGTGCTCGTCCTCGGGATCGCCGTGACACCCGGCACGGTCGGGGCCGTGGCATCGGCGCGCTACACGCCGGTGGCCTGCCTGGACCGCTGGGTCGACGCGCAGCGGAACGCGGGTCGCGACCCGGTCGGCGTCGGTCAGTTCTGGACGGTCCGTCCGCTCGCGGCCTACGCGGAGCAGGACGTCCGACTGCTGCAGGTCCGCGACTCGTTCGACACCTACCCGTGGCTCGTCGACCTCGGCGCCTACCGGGACGCCCGCCCGGACTACGTCGTGATCGGCTCCGGGGACGTCTGGACGACCCCCGTCGAGGACTCGCTCGGACGTCCGGCGACCATCACGCACTGCACCGGGTACGACGTGTACGACTACGCGGGCACCCGGGGCGCCGACGTGCTGCGGCAGCGGGTCGTCGGGTCGGCCGAGCAGATCCTGCGCGACCGCGGGTTCTGAACGGGCGGGTCCCGCGCGACGGGAGCCCTCGCGCCCGGTCCGGGGCACCGGGGTACGGACCCTCCACATCCCGATCTCGCGCCCGTGTCGTCCACAGCGGAGCGTCGCCGCAGGGTTCCACCTGTGTGGATGTATAGGCTCCGTTCCGATGTCTCGCACCGTGGTCCCCGCCTCCCGTCCCCGCTCCGCCTCCGCGGGCCGCCGACGCCTGCTCGCCACCGCGCTCGCGATCGCCGGCCTGGTCGGCTCGCTGGTCCTCGACGCACCGGTCGCGCAGGCCGCCTCGTACCCGTCGTGGGACGACGTCCTCGCGGCCCGGGGCAAGGAGTCCGCCAAGCAGTCCCAGATCGTCGAGATCCGCGGCATCATCGCCAGCCTGTCGGAAGAGGCGGACGCCGCGAAGGCCGAGGCGGATCGACTCGGTGCCGCGTTCGAGGCCGCACAGCGCAAGGCCCTCCGCGCCGCCGAGAAGGAGCAGGCGCTCCGCGACGACGCCGAGGAGCACGCCGAGATCGCCGACGCCAGCGCCGCGCAGGCCGGCCGCTTCGCCGCGCAGATGGCCCGCTCGGGCGGTGGCGACGTCACGACCAGCGTGATCACCGGGGGCGAAGGCACCCGCGATCTGCTCTACGACCTCGGAGCACTGAGCAAGCTGTCCGAGCAGGCCGAACGCGTCGAGACCGCGGCCACCACCGACGCATCCGTCGCCCGCTCCCTCACCGACCAGGCCGACCGGGCAGCCGTCGCACTGAAGGACCTCGCCCAGGCCGCGCAGGACCGGATGGGCGAAGCACAGGCCGCGTCCGACCGTGCCCAGGCCGCCTACGACGAGCAAGAGGACAACAAGTCCCGGCTCGAGGCGCAGCTCACCTCGCTGACGTCCGGCCGTGCCACGACCGAGGCCCAGTACGAGAAGGGCGAACGGATCCGCAAGGCCGAGGAAGAGCGCAAGCGCAAGGCGCTCGAGGCCGAGCTGGCCCGCCAGCTGCGTGCCCAGCAGGCGGCGGCTGCCGCGGCTGCGGCGAACCAGGGCGGCGGTGGCAGCGGTGGCGGCGCTCCGTCCGCCGGTGGTGGCGGGGCGGCACCGGGCTCCGGCTCCGGGTCCGGCTGGGTCCGCCCGGCCGGTGGCTGGATCACCAGCGGCTACGGCGTCCGCGTGAACCCGTACACGGGCGCGGTCGCCATGCACGACGGCCTCGACCTGGGCAGCGGCTGCTCCACCGCGATCGTCGCCGCCTCCGCCGGCACCGTCGAGTACGTCGGCCGGTACGGCGGCTACGGCAACTACGTCCGCATCGACCACGGCGGCGGCGTCAAGACGGCGTACGGCCACATCGTCGACGGCGGGTTCCGGGTCGCCCCCGGACAGCGGGTGGGCGCTGGTGCCCTGATCGCGCTCGTCGGGTCGACCGGCAACTCGACCGGCTGCCACCTGCACTTCGAGACGCACGTCGGCGGCGGCACCGTGAACCCGGTCGGGTTCATGGCGGCTCGCGGGGTCGGCTTCTAGTCCGCCGGACCTGCGATCAGGGCCGGGAGGCCCCTCCCGCACCGCGCGGATCGTCGACGTCGTCGACGTCCACCTCCCACATCATGCGGTACCAGGCCGTCCGGTCCCGGTCCTGCGGCAGCCCGTACGCCTCGTGGAACAGGTCGTCCCACCCGGGGCCGTGGTTCCACCCGAGGCTCATCGACGCCACCGCCAGGTCGGCCCACCGGTCCGCGACCCCGAGGGCGCCGAGGTCCACGTGCCCGATCCACCGCCCGTCGTCGCCGACCAGGGTGTTCGGCGTGCAGGCGTCGCCGTGGCAGACGACCAGCTGGTCGGTCTCGGGCTGCGGTCCCATCGCGTCGACGTCGCGTCCGGCTGCCCGGGCACGGTCGAGTCGTTCCCCGGTCGACCAGACGAACGGGCACGACGCGACGGGCAGGGTCTCGTGCATCGCTCGGAGCCCCTCCCCCACCGCGATCACCGCCGTGCGCGGGTCGTCGTGCCACCGCGGGTCGACGGCGCTCCACCCGACGACCGGCCGGGTGGTCATCCAGGCGCCGGACCCGTCCGCTCCGTGGTCGACGACCTCGGGCACGGTGAGCCACCGGCCGGTCCACCGCAGTCGGGCGACCTCGGCGGCGATCCAGGGCGCGTGGTGCGGCGGCACCCACTTCACGTACGCCTCGGCACGGTCGGGTGACGGGCCGATCCGGAAGGTCGTGCCGCCCGCGGAGTTGACCCACACCGGCACGAGGGTCCGGCCGTCGGCGACCTCGGCGACGGCGTCCGGGACCGTGACCGGTTCGTCCGGCTGCCCACCGCGGCCGGCCAGGTCGTCCGGTCGTTCCACGGGTCAGCGCACCCGGTCCGGGCGCGAGGAGCCCCCGCGGACGATCCGGAGCAGCACCGGCAACCGCTGTCCGAGCAGTGCGTCCAGGTCGCGGACGACGTCCTCGACGCGGTCGACGACCTCCCGTGGTGGTGCTCCGCGCCGGGTGCGGACGACGATCCGGATCGCGGTGCGGCGGCGGACGCGCCGGACGTCGACCACCAGGGACGCGACCTGCGGCAGCGGGCTGATGGCGGCGGAGAGCGCGTGTTCGACCGCCGCGGCCTCGATCCGGACCTGACCGGGCAGTGAACCGTCGGGCCCGTCGTCCTGCAGGACCGTGCCGGTGCGGCCACCCCCGATCGCGCTGAGCACGAGCAGCGCCAGGACGCCGAGGACGACGGCGCCGCCGAGCGCCCACCACCACGCGGACGAGTCGGCAGCGCCGGACCGGACGCCGCCGAGCGTCCGGTCCGCGGCCGTGTGCCAGAGGTCCGCCGCGGCGGGCAGCGTCTGCACCAGGACGACGGCGGCCCCGAGCGCCAGGAACACCAGGCCGACCAGGACCAGGACGACCCGGTTCAGTGCGCGGTTCGTGCCGTTCATCCGTCGATCCGGCCGGTGGAGCGCACGCGGACGTGTGCGGTGAGCGGGGGGACGGCGTCGACGGCGGCGAGTTCGCGTTCCACGGCCTCGGTGGCGGCGAGCGCGGCGACGTCCACCCCGGAGGCCGGCAGCAGCACGACGTCGAGCGTCCGGCGACCGACGGAGCCGACGGCGGCATCCGGCGCGAGACGGGTCGCGGCGCGGGCGGCGCGGGCTGCGGCGGAGGCCAGGACCTCGTCGTCGACGACCACACCGAGTCGGGCCGAGCGGACGGCGTGCCGGGGTCGTCGGGACGGCAGGAGCCCGTGCAGCAGGAACCAGAGGCCGACCAGGGCGATGACGGCACCGACGGCGACGACCACGGCGTCGACCAGGCCGGCCGGGGCCCGGACGGCGGTGTCCACGACGGTGCGCGGGTCGATGCCGACGATGCGCTCGTCGAGCAGGACGACGACCGCGGCGGTCCCCACGGCCGCGGCGAGCACCAGGAGCAGGACCATCGCGGCGACGACGGAGGGTGTCCTCGACGCCGACGTCTCGCGCCGGACCATGCGACGCACGAAGCGGTCGTCGTCCGCGGGCGGGGTGTCCTTGCCGGGCTCCGGGCTCACCGGACCCTCCGCGGGACGTCCAGGACGGCGGACGAGAAGGTCACCGAGACACGCTCGACCTTCCGCCCCGTGATCGTCCGCAGGCGGTCGGCGATGGTGGCGCGGGCGCGGTGCGCCGTGGCGAGGACCGGCTCGTCGGGGACGGTGTGCGAGCCGAGTGCCGGCAGCACGAGCGGGCTGGTGACCTCGACCGCCAGCGCACCGCGACCGTCGTCGACGACCCGGGCACGGACCTCCCGGAGCGGGGCACGGAGCGCCTCGGCGGCGACGGCCTGGGCGGTGTGCACCAGTGCCGGGGACGCGATCCGGTCGGTGCCGGGCAGCGCGGCTGCGCTCACGAGGAACTCCGGCGACCGCGGAGCACGTCGAGCAGGCGGCGGACGTCGACGTCGCCGCTGACGATGCGGCCGACCAGGCCGCCGAGCGCGATGGCGACGGCGACCACGACGAACGCCCAGAAGCCGAGTGTCAGGGCGACGATCGCCAGGACCGCCCCGACGGCCATGCCGACGACGGTGGTGTTCACCGGACGCGCGTCTCGGGCGCAGTGGCGGGGGCGTCGAGCGCGGGGATGTCGACGTCGACGATCGCGATGTTGACCTCGGTGACCTGCAGTCCGACCAGGTCGGTGACGGCGTCGGTCACGGCCTGGCGGACCGCGGAGGCGACCTGCTGCATCGGCATCGGGTAGGCGACGACGAGGGTCAGGTCGACGGCGGCCTGGGTCTCGCCGACCTCGACGCGGACGCCCTGGCCGAGGTCGCTCGAGCCGATGGCGTCACGGATCGCGCCGAACGCCCGCGCGGTGTTGCCGCCCAGGGCGACCACGCCGGCCACGTCGCGGGCGGCGATGCCGGCGACCTTCGCGACGACCGCGTCGTCGATGATCGTGCGGCCCTTCGCGGTGACCTGGGTGGTGGTGCTGCCGGTGGTCGTGCCGTCCACGCGGTCGGAGTCCGCCGTCGTTGCCATGAGTGCCTCCTGCGGTGCTGGTCTGATGTGGGTCCAGGCAACACCCTGCCACCGGGGCGTGTCCGCCGACAGGGCCGCCCCGGGCGGCCGGTCGGTTGCTCCCGGTAGGTTCGATCCCATGCGCGTCGCGACCTGGAACGTCAACTCCGTCCGCACCCGAGTCGGTCGGGTCGTCGACTGGCTGGTGCGGGAGGACGTCGACGTCCTCGGCATGCAGGAGATCAAGTGCAAGCCGGAGCAGTTCCCGGTCGAGGCGTTCGAGGCCGCCGGCTACACGGTCGAGGCGCACGGCCTGAACCAGTGGAACGGCGTCGCGTTCGCCAGCCGGCTGCCGATGGAGGACGTCACCCGCGACTTCCCCGGCCAGCCGGGATTCCTCAAGGGGCAGGAGGGCCCGGACCTGCCCGTGGAGGCTCGTGCCATCGGTGTCACGGTCGAGGGCGTCCGTCTGTGGAGCCTGTACGTCCCGAACGGCCGTGAGCTCGGCGACCCGCACTACACGTACAAGCTCGACTGGCTGGCGCAGCTGGCCGACCGCACCGCCGAGTGGCTGCAGGCCGAGCCCGACCTGCCCCTCGCGCTGATGGGCGACTGGAACGTGGCACCGCTCGACGAGGACGTCTGGGACATGCGTGTCTTCGAGGGCTCCACGCACGTCAGCGAGCCGGAGCGTGCGGCGTTCCGCACGTTCGAGGAGCGTGGCCTGCAGGACGTCGTCCGGCCGCTCGTGCCGACCGGGTACACGTACTGGGACTACAAGCAGCTCCGCTTCCCCCGCAACGAGGGCATGCGCATCGACTTCGTGATGGGCTCGCAGGCGTTCGCTGACGTGACGGTGGGCGCCACCATCCACCGCGACGAGCGCAAGGGCGACGCCCCGAGCGACCACGTTCCGGTGTCGGTCGACCTGGACCTCGACACGGTCCTGGACGACGACCGCCCGATGATCTTCTGACCGGCCGGGAGGCGCGTCCCGGCCCCGCCCCGCGCCTCCCGACCGGCCCCGCCGGCCCCGCCGCGCCGCTCACCTCCGCCGAACGGTCACACCCTGTCGCTCAAGCCGCCCCCAGCCGACACTCCGTGACCCCTCGGCGGAAGACTGCCGGCCCGGGCTGGCGCGGTCCGACGGCGCGGCCGCACGCCCTACGGGTGCAGCAGCGCCGCGATCCCGACCAGGACCGGCACCGACCCGACGGTCGTGAGCAGCACCACGTCCCGTGCGACCGGCACCGCGGCTCCGTACCGCTGGGCGTAGTTGAAGACGTTCTGGGCCGCCGGCAACCCGCCGAGGACGGTGAGCACGAACACGCGCTGGTCGTCGAGCCCGAAGGCGTACCGGGCGAGCAGGAACGCGACCGCCGGCATCACCAGGAGCTTCACGCCGCTCGCCAGCAGCACGTCGACCCGGGTGGCCGCGTCCCGGAGCGGTGCCGCGCCGTGCAGGTTCATCCCGAACGAGAGCAGCACGACCGGGACCGCGGCGCCGCCGACCAGGGCGAACGGCTCGAGCACCGGGTCCGGCAGCGTGACGCCGGTGACGGAGCAGAGCAGGCCGAGCAGCGACGCGATGATGAGCGGGTTCGACACCGGCCCGAGCACCCGACGTCGCCAGCCGCCACCGGAGGCCGTGGCCGCGTCGAGCACGGTCAGCGCGATCGGGGCCATCACGACGAGCTGGAGCATGATCACCGGCACCACGGCGGTCGCCTGACCGAGGACGTAGACGGCGACGGGCAGCCCGATGTTGTTGGCGTTCGAGTACGAGGCGGCGAGTGCCCCGACGGTCGTGGTGGTGAGCGGCCGCCGGAGCACGAGCGCGAAGACCAGGGCGGTGCCGGCGGCGACGGACAGCGCGGTGATCGCCGACACGGCGAGCATCGGCGAGAACAGCGTCCGGACGTCGGCCGTGGCGATCGTGTGGAACAGCAGGCACGGCATGAGGACGAAGAACGCCAGCCGACTCAGCACGAACTGCGCGTGCGGTCCGAGCAGTCCGGCGCGACCGACGCCGTAGCCGGTCACGATGACGGCGGCGATGATCGCGAAGCCGATCAGGACGCCACTCATCCTGCCCATCTTCGCAGGCGCGTCGGGAAATACCGGTGATCCCACGGTTGTTCGGGCAACCATGACCACGCAGACGACGCTCTCCCGCTCCACGGACTCCAGCCAGCCCCTCGTGCCCCTGCTCGAGGAACGGTGGAGCCCGCGCTCCTACGACGAGACCGCGACGATCTCGGACGCGCAGCTCGATGCCCTCCTCGAGGCCGCTCGCTGGGCGCCGTCGGCTGCCAACACGCAGCCCCGGCGGTTCATCGTCGGTCGTCGCGGCTCGCGCACCTTCGACGCGATCCACGCCACGCTGATGGGCTTCAACGGTGCCTGGGCGCACCGCGCCGGCGCACTCCTGGTCGCGATCGCCGAGCCGGTGACGGCCGA
This sequence comes from Curtobacterium sp. MCPF17_001, assembly GCF_003234615.1. Taxonomy (NCBI): domain Bacteria; kingdom Bacillati; phylum Actinomycetota; class Actinomycetes; order Micrococcales; family Microbacteriaceae; genus Curtobacterium; species Curtobacterium sp. MCPF17_001. The sequence continues at coordinate 163,412 of NZ_QKSL01000003.1, read as the reverse complement.
CGGCGAGGCGCGACGCTGGGCGGAGTACGACCTCGGCCAGTCCGTCGCCGCACTCGCCGTCCAGGCACACGCCGAGGGTCTGCACCTGCACCAGATGGGCGGCTTCGAGGTCGACGCGGTCCGCGCCGCCTTCGACCTGCCGGAACACCTCGTCCCGGTGACGGTCACCGCGATCGGTCACGTCGCCGACGCCGCGCAGCTCGACGAGAAGGCAGCAGAGCGCGAGGTCGCCCCGCGCACCCGGATCCCCCTCGACGAGGTCGTGCTCGTCAAGGAGTAGTCGCCTGGCATGATCGAGGGCATGTCCGCACCTCGCCTCGTCGCCTTCGACCTCGACGACACGCTCGCGCCGTCGAAGTCCCCGCTCGATCCGCAGATGCTCGAGACGTTCGCCGCGCTGCTCGACGTCGTTCCCGTCGCCGTCATCAGCGGCGGGAACTTCCAGCAGTTCGAACAGCAGCTCGTCACGCCGCTCCGGAAGCGTCCGGGGCTGCGTCTCGACGACCTGCACCTCCTGCCGACGTGCGGCACCCGGTACTACGCGTGGGAACAGGACTGGGTGCTGCAGTACGCCGAGGACCTCACCGACGATGAGAAGGCCCGTGCCCTCGCCGCCGTCGAGGCGCAGGCGAAGGACGCCGGCTACTGGGAGTCCGAGACGTGGGGCGCGATCCTCGAGGACCGCGGGTCGCAGGTGACGTTCTCGGCGCTCGGCCAGGCCGCCCCGGTGGACGTCAAGAAGCAGTGGGACCCGACCGGAGCGAAGAAGGACGACCTCCGCCGCCGTGTGCAGGCCGAGCTCCCCGACCTCGAGGTCCGCTCCGGCGGCTCCACCAGCGTCGACATCACCCGGAAGGGCATCGACAAGGCGTACGGCATGCAGCGCCTGGCCGAGATCACCGGCATCGCGCTCGACGACATGCTCTTCGTCGGCGACCGGCTCGACCCCGAGGGCAACGACTACCCCGTCAAGGCCCTCGGTGTCCCCTGCCACGCGGTGGAGGGCTGGGAGGACACCGACGCGTTCCTCCGCGAACTGATCCCGACCCTCCGGACCGCCTGACACGCCTCCCGGCCGGGAGGCCCGCCCGACGTCGTCAGGTCATCGGACCGTCGGACCGTCGGACCTGCGGACCGTCAGGGGATGCTGCGGACCGCCTCGACGAACGCCCGGATCGCACGCACGTCCTTGACGCCGCGTCCGGACTCGACACCGCTCGACACGTCGACGCCGTCGGGGTCGAGGCGCTGCACGAGACCCGCGACGTTCTCCGGCGTGAGGCCGCCGGCCAGGATCCACGCCTCGTCGACGGTGCCGGTCAGCGTCGCCGGGTCGACCAGGTGCCCACTGCCGGGGACGGCCGCGTCGAGCAGCAGCAGGTCGTGGTCGAACGCGGTGCGCTGTTCCGCGGTCTCGGCCAGGTAGTCGGCGGCAGCGAGGGCGCGGATCGTGAAGAAGCCGGCGTCGCGGGCGCGGGCGAAGTCCGACGCGGACTCGCGGCCGTGCAGCTGCAGGGTGGTGAGCCCGACGGCCGAGGCGATGCCGACCACCTCGTCGATCGGCTGGTCACGGAACACCCCGACGGCGTCGACGCCGTCCGGCAGGCGCTCGGCGAGCTCCTTCGCGGTGTCGGCGGTGACGGTGCGGGGGCTTCCGGCGGCGAAGACGAACCCGACGGCGTCCGCCCCGGCCTCGACGGCGGCGTCGACCGCCTCCGGGGTGGAGAGGCCGCAGATCTTGATCCATCGCTGGTCGCTCATGCACCCATCCTGCCTGATCGGCCGCAGCGAGCAGCCAGTGGGGGGCGGCTCGTGCTCCCGCTCAGTGCAGCACGCCGACGACGTAACTGCCGATGCAGGCCGCCGCGACCGCCAGCGCGGTGGCCGACGCGGCCAGCACGTTCCGTCGACGCCAGCGCCGGACCACGTCGAACGTGCCGCGCCGGGCGTGCCGGTGGGCTGCCCGGTGCATGCGGTGCTCCTTGCGGCGGACCTCCCGGTCGGGCCCCAGCGGCACCGGACCGGTGACCTGCGTCGATCCGCCGCGCAGGGCGCGGGCGACCGCGACCGCCGTGGGCCGGCGTGCCGGGTCCCGCGCGGTCATCAGGGTGAGCAGTTCCCGCCACTCGGAGGCGACGGTGTCGGGGACCTGCGGGTCGCGGCGGAGCCGGGCGAGGGCTGCCTCGATGACGGTGCCGGAGTACTCCTGCACGCCCGTCAGCGACTCGAGCAGCACCAGGCCGAGCGAGTAGACGTCGGTGGCGTAGCTGATGGGCTCGCCGGCGACCTGCTCCGGCGACAGGTACGCGGCGGTGCCGATGATCGTGCCGTCGTTGGTCAGCCGCGAGCCGTCGACGAAGTGCGCGACGCCGAAGTCGGTGAGCTTGACGGTCCGGACGAACCCGGACGCACCCTCGTCGCTCAGCAGGATGTTCGCGGGCTTGACGTCCCGGTGCACGATCCCGCGGGAGTGCACGTAGGCCAGGGCATCGGCGAGCTGCGCCCCGAGGTCCGCGACCTCGTAGTTGTGCAGCGGGCCCTCGGCCAGGCGGCGCAGCAGGGTGGCGTCCGCGATGAGCTCCATCACGATGAACCGGTGCGGGCCGTCCTCGAAGTCGTGGGTGCCGGCGTCGTAGAGCGGGATCAGACCCGGGTGCGAGAGCATGCTGAGCAGGCGGATCTCGCGCTCCTGGCGGACGCGGTCGGCGGTGGTCATGCGCTCCGGCGTCGCGAACATCTTCACGGCGACGGCACGGTAGGTGTGCTCGTCACGTGCCTCGTACACCGAGCCCATGCCGCCCGTGCCGATCAGTTTCACGAGGCGGTACCGTCCTGCCAGGACGGTGTCCGCTCGCGCGGTGTCGGTGGCCAAGCTCATGCGTTCGTCGATCCTTCAGGAGTCCGGATCCGCGTCGGTCCTCGCGGTGTGACTCCTCGGCAACGGTACGCGCGGGCGCGTCGATCCGAGGCCCGGTTACCCGAATGTGACCCGTCCTCGGGGCACAACTGCGCATCAGGGATGGTGCCAGCGTCCTGTGGAGCGGCCCGGGTACCGTCCGGGTCCCGGACAGCCGGTCCGGACGAGGCGGGAGGCCGACATGCGCAAGGGCGACGAAGTGCACTGGAACACGTCCCAGGGCACGACGACGGGCAAGCTCGTCGAGAAGAAGACCGCGGACTTCGAGTTCGACGGGCAGGCCTTCAAGCCGACCGACGACGACCCGTACTGGATCATCGAGTCCGAGAAGTCCGGCAAGAAGGCGGCCCACAAGGAGTCGGCGCTCACGAAGGCGTAGGGGCCACCACCCCCGTCGGCTACTCCGACGCGGTCGAGCGCGCTGCGGCCCGGCCGCGTCGGACCCGACGGACGACGAACGCCACCACGATCACGACCACCGCCAGGTACACGGCCCGGTCGATCCACTCGGTGTACGCCTCGACGCGCTCGTACTGGGTGCCGAGGGCCGCGCCGCCGAGCACCAGGATCGAGTTCCAGAGCCCGCTGCCGAGCACGGTGAACAGGCTGAAGGTGCCGAGGTGCATCCGGTCGGCGCCCGCCGGCAGCGAGATCAGGCTCCGCACGACCGGCACCAGACGCCCGAAGAACACCGCGCTCTTGCCGTGCCGGTGGAACCAGGACGCGGCTTTCCGGAAGTCGTCCTCGTCGACGAGCGGCAGCTTGCCGAACCAGCGGACGGTCCGGTCGAAACCGATCACCGCGCCGAGCCAGTAGAGCACGAGGGCCCCGACGTACGAGCCGGCGGTCGCCAGGACCAGCACGAGCGTCAGGTCCATCCGGCCGGCACCCCCGAGGAACCCGGCGAGCGGCAGGATCACCTCGGACGGGATCGGCGGGAACACCGTCTCGATGAAGAGCATGAGGGCGACGCCCCACTCCCCCATCGAGTCGATGACCTGCAGGACCAGGCCGGTCAGCCCGCCGATGTCGGGGTCCGGGCCACCGCCTGACCCGGAGGACGCGGTCGGGACGCCGGCGTGGGCGACGGTCGAGGGCACGGCAGTCGTCATCCCGTCACCCTGCCTGAGCGGGCTGACAGACTCCGGTGTACGGCTCGCCCGCGCGACCACTCCCGCCACCCCCGACCGCGGCGACCGCCCAGGCCGCCGCGCCCGCCCCGTCCGCCCAGGCCGCCGCGCCCACCCAGACCGTCGCGGCGCTGCCCGGTCAGGCGACGCCGGCGTGCAGCCCCGCGCCGAGCCCCAGCCGCTCGGCCCGCGCGGTCGCCAGGGACCGCGCCACCGCTCCCCGCGACACCGCGTCGCGCCCGAGGCCGGACGGCACCACCGCCACCGCCGGGGCGCCCGGGACGCCGAGGCCCGGCAACCGCTCGAGCTCGGCGGCCAGGGCGGTACAGAACTCCTCACCGTCGGGCAGCACCTCGCCACCGACGACCACGACCTCGGGGTCCACGGCCGCCACGAGCTGCGCGACCCCGGGTGCCACGTCCGCGGCGAGCGCACGGACCGCGGCCCGCCCGTCCTCCACGCCCAGTGCGGCGCCGGACCCGCCCGCCAGGGCGCTGCCACCGCGACCACCCGGGGACGTCGGGCCCGTGCCGGGACCGGTCCGGGCCTCCAGGGCGCGCGCCGCACCCGGCCACCCGGTCGCGGCGAGTCCGCCGACCTCGCCCGCGGCTCCGTGGGCTCCCTGCGCGACCGCGCCCCCGACGACCAGTGCCGCGCCGATCTGTCGTCCCATCACCAGGAGCAGGCCGTCGCGGACGCCGTGCAGGCGGCCCCAGGCGGCCTCGGCGCGGGCCGCTGCCTTGGCGTCGTTCTCGAACACGGTGACCGCGTCGGGGACCAGTGCGGCGATGCGCTCGGTGATGCCCTCGCTCTGCCACTCGGGCGCGGCGACCGTGTGCACGATCCGGCCGGTGCGGTCGATGATCGCGGGCACGCAGACGGTCACCGCGAGCAGCCGTCCGGGCGGCAGGGTGCCGACCAGGCGGTCGACGACCTCGCGGACCGCGGCCACGGCCTGTTCGATCGGCGCCAGGGTGGGGGCGAACTGCTCGGTGCGGGCGACGGGGTCGCCGTGCAGGTCGGCGAGGACGCCGACGACGGCGTGCAGGCCGAGGTCGATGCCGAGCACCAGTCCGGATCGCGCGTCGATGCGGAAGCGTCGAGCTCGTCGTCCGGCGCGGTTGGGGGTGGCGACGGCCTTGAGCTCCTCGACCCACCCCTCGGCGACCAGGTCGGTCAGGGCCGCCTCGACGGTGGGCCGCGTCAGACCGACGGCGGCGACGAGCTCGGTGACCGTCCGGGAGGCCCGCCCCGGGTCCCCGACGTCGGGTCCGGCCCGGAACAACTCGGCCAGGACCGCGCGGGAGTTCATCCTGCGGAGCAGGGCCGGGGAGCTGCCGATCGTTGACATGCTCGAGTGCGTCGCCATAATCTCCACATTACGAAAGACCGTTGAGGAATGGTGGAACCGACATGCTGATCCCCCGACCGCGATCCCGGAACGACTCGTCCGGCACCTTCACCATCGACGAGCGCACGCGCATCAGCGCCGAGCCCGCCACCGAGTCGACCGCACAGTACCTGCAGCAGGTGCTCCGAGCCTCCACGCGGCTGCCGCTGTCCGGCGCCGACGACTCCGACGCGCCGGTGATCGCCCTGCGGATCACCGCGACGCCGGAGGACCTGCCCGCCGGACCGGGCGAGGACCGCGAGGAGTCGTTCCGCCTGACCGTCACGCCGGACGCCGTCACCGTCGAGGGCGGCGGCGCTGCCGGGGTGTTCTACGGCGTCCAGGCGCTGCTGCAACTGCTGCCCGCCGACGTGTACCGCCGAGGACAGGTCCGCACCGCGGCGTGGACGCTGCCGGCGACCGTCGTCGAGGACGCTCCCGCGTTCGCCTGGCGCGGCGTCATGCTCGACGTGGCCCGGCACTTCCGCACCAAGGCCGAGGTGCTGCGCGTCATCGACCAGCTCGCCGCGCACCGGATCAACCGCATGCACTTCCACCTCACCGAGGACCAGGGCTGGCGCATCGAGATCAAGAAGTACCCGCGGCTCACCGAGGTCGGCTCCTGGCGCCGGGAGTCCCAGGTCGGCGCGCACGTCCCCGACGCCGACGGGGTGCTGCAGGTCGCCGGGTACGACGGCCGTCCGCACGGCGGCTTCTACACGCAGGACGACATCCGCGAGATCGTCGCCTACGCCGAGGACCGCTTCGTGACCGTCGTGCCCGAGATCGAGACGCCCGGGCACGTCCGCGCCGCCCTCGCCGCGTACCCGGAGCTCGGCGTCCATCCGGAACGTCGGGTCGAGGTCTGGACGGAGTGGGGCGTGGCGCACGACGTCCTCAACGCCGACGACAGCACGGTGCAGTTCTTCGAGGACGTGTTCGACGAGGTCGTCGCGCTGTTCCCGTCCGCCTACATCGGACTCGGCGGCGACGAGTGCCCGAAGGACCAGTGGGAGGACGACCCGCGGACGCAGGAGCGCATCCGGCAGCTCGGGCTCGAGGACGAGGAGCAGCTGCAGGCCTGGATCGTCGGACAGCTCGCGGCACACATCGAGTCGCACGGGCGACGGGCGTTCGGCTGGGACGAGATCCTCGAGGGCGGCACGCTCTCCCAGTCGGCGACCGTGGTGTCCTGGCGCGGCATGCGCGGAGCGGTCACCGCGGCCCGTCGCGGGCACGACGTCATCTCCACCCCGGACGACCAGGTGTACCTGGACTACCGGCAGAGCGACCTGCCGAACGAGCCGATCCCGGTGTCGATCGTGCTCACCGTCGACGACGTCTACGCGTTCGACCCGGTGCCGTCGTCGTTGACCGAGGCCGAGCGGGCGCACGTGATCGGCGGCCAGGCGAACATGTGGACCGAGCACGTCGACACCGTCCGACGGCTCGACTACCAGCTGTTCCCCCGCGTGGTCGCGCTGTCCGAGGCACTCTGGTCGGCGGACGTCGCCGGGCCGCGGGACGTCGCGGACTTCCGGGAGCGCCTGACCGAGCACCTGACCCGCCTCGACGCCCTCGGGGTGGAGTACCGCCACGAGTCCGGGCCGCTGCCGTGGGAGGAGCGCCCGGGCGTCCCGGGCCGCCCGCACTCCCGCGAGGAGCGCGCCGCCTACATCGACGCGGTCACGGCGAACATCGCGATGTAGTCCGGCTGCCTGCGGGGCGCGCCCACCGGTGGCGACACCCCGCTCACCTCCGCCGAGTGGTCATGAACTGTCGTTCTCGAGCCTCCAGAACGACGCTTCGCGACCACTCGGCGTCAGCCTCCGGGAGTGTCCCGCCGCTCGTGTCCCCACCAGCACGTGACGGACGGGAGGCCCGGTGCCAGCTGGCACCGGGCCTCCCGTCCGTCAGGTGGTGCGGCTACACCGCGACCGGTGCGCGCTGCCCGACCGTCTCGCCGGCCGAGGCCGCCTGGGCGGCGGCAGCATCCGTCACCGCCGGCGCCCGGCGCACCCACTTCTTCAGCGCCACGAGGACCAGCGCGGAGACGACCGTCCCGGCCAGGACCGCCACGATGAACATCCCGATGCCACCGATCGCGAAGAAGACGAAGATCCCACCGTGGGGCGCCCGCGAGGTGACACCGGCGGCCATCGAGATCGCTCCGGTGACGGCAGCGCCGACCATCGACGCCGGGATGACCCGCAGTGGGTCGGCGGCGGCGAACGGGATCGCACCCTCGGAGATGAACGAGGCGCCGAGCAGCCACGCGGCCTTGCCGTTCTCGCGCTCGGGCTTGGTGAAGCCGTTGCGGTACAGCACGGTCGAGGCGAGCGCCAGGGCGAGCGGCGGGACCATGCCGGCGGCCATCACGGCGGCCATGATCTCGAACGGCACGACGTTGCTGGCGGAACCGGCACCGAGTCCGGCGACGGCGAACGCGTAGGCGACCTTGTTGACCGGGCCACCGAGGTCGAAGGCCATCATCAGGCCGAGGATGATCCCGAGCAGCACCGCCGAGGCTCCGGAGAGCGAGTTGAGGAACTCGGTCAGCTGGGTCATCAGCCAGGCGATCGGCCCGCCGAGCACCAGGAGCATGAGGCCGGAGGCGATGATCGACGCGAACAGCGGGATGATCACGACCGGCATCAGCCCACGCAGCCAGCGCCACGTCGGGATGCGACCGATCCAGTAGGCGGCGGCACCGGCGATGAGGCCACCGACCAGGCCGCCGAGGAACCCTGCGTTCATGAAGACGGCGATGGACCCGGCGACGAAGCCCGGCGCGATGCCCGGCCGGTCGGCGATCGCGTACGCGATGTACCCGGCGAGGGCGGCCACGAGGAACCCGAGCGACACCGAGCCGATCTGGAACGCCGCAGCGCCGAGGTAGTACCCGAGGCCCTGCGCCGGCAGGTCGAGCAGCGTGGAGTGCTGCAGCGTCCACACGGCGTTGTTGACACCGTCGTCGCCGTGCGTCAGTGCGATGCCGTAGCCGGACAGCAGGAAGCCGAGCGCGATGAGGAGCCCGCCGCCCGCGACGAACGGGATCATGTACGAGACGCCGGTGAGCAGCCAGCGCTTCAGCGACTGCCCGAAGTGCTCGTCCTTCGCGGTGCTGGTACCGGCCTCGGCGGCGGAGCCGGAGACCCGGGCGGCCTTGGGGTCGTCGGCGGCGCGGAGGGCCTCGGCGATCATCGCGTCCGGCTCGTCCACGCCGCGCTTGACGGGGCCGGACACGAGCGGCTTGCCGGCGAAGCGGCTGCGGTCGCGGACGTCCACGTCGACCGCGAAGACGACGGCGTCGGCGCGGGCGATGAGGGCCGGGTCGAGCGGCTCCACCTGGGACGACCCCTGCGTCTCGACGTGCATCTCGGCGCCCGCGCGCTGGGCGGCGGCGACCAGGGCGTCGGCGGCCATGTAGGTGTGCGCGATGCCGGTCGGGCACGCGGTGACCCCGACGATGACCTTGCGGCGCCCGCCGGTGCCGGAGGTGTCGCTGTCGACGACGTGGGTGTCCGCGCCGGCCGTGGGGCGGGCCTCCTGGCCGGTGGCGGTGGCGGTGCCGGCCGGGGTACCGGAGGCTCGTCCAGCGGTGCCGACGCCGGCTGCGGCGACCTCGCCGCTCACCTCGCGGTCGACCAGGTCGACGATGTCCTGCGGTGTCGTCGCGGCGCGGAGGGCGGCCGTGAAGTCGTCGCGGATCAGCGCCCGGGCGAGGGTGGAGAGGACGGTGAGGTGGTCCTTGTCGGCGCCGTCCGGCACCGCGATCATGAAGACGACGTCGGCGTCGCCGTCCGGTGCACCGAACGGCACCGTCCGCGCCAGGCGGGTGAACGCCAGCGTGGGAGCGGTGACCGAGGTCGACCGGGCGTGCGGGATGGCGATGCCGCCGGGGACGCCGGTGCCGACGCTCGCCTCGCGGGCGATCGCGTCGGCGGCGAGGGTGTCACCGGAGGCGGCTCGACCGGTCGCGGCGATGCGGTCGGCGAGGACGCGGATGACGTCGGACGAGGTGGCGCCGAGGTCCTCGTCGAGGCCGACGAGGTCGACACCGATCAGGTCGGCGCCGTCGCCGGCGCTGTCGCCTGTGCTGGTGCCGGTGCTGTGCGCAGCGGACATGGGTTGCTCCTTCGCAGGTGGCGCGGTGCGCCGGGCTGTGCTGGTGGGATGAGTGATCGGACCTGACCGGACCGGCCCGGCCCGGGGACCGAGGTCGTGGCCGGACCGACGGGACGACGGACCGTGTGGTCAGGCGCCGTCCGGGACGGGGACGGACGGGCGGTGCCCGGCCGGTGTCGGCGGTGTGCCGAGGCGGTGGACGACGATCGCGTCCGGGTCGGTGGCGTCGAGTGCCGGGACGTCGCTGCCGGGCAGTCCGGCGGCGGCGGCACCGGTGGCGACGGCCTGGGCGAGTCGACGCTCGGGCGGGGCTCCGGCGACCTCGGCGAGCAGGTACCCGGCGAGCGCCGAGTCCCCCGCACCGACCGTGGAGCGTGCCGTGATGCGCGGGGCGGCGGCGCTCCAGGAACCGGTGCCGTCGACGAGGACGGCGCCCGCGCTGCCGAGCGTGAGCAGGACCGTGTCGACGCCGCGCTCCCGGAGGCGTGCGGCTGCAGCTGCGGCGCGCTCCGGGTCCTGCTCGTACTGCTCCGGGTCGCCGCCGACGACCTCGGCGAGCTCCTCGGCGTTCGGCTTGACCAGGTCGACCCGTTCCCCGGACTGCAGCAGCGCGGTGAACGGCACGCCGGAGGAGTCGACCGCGATCCGGACGTCGTCGCCGTGCCGGGCGCGGACGGCGCGGACGAGCACCGCGAGGGCGTCGTCGGGCAGCCCGGGCGGCAGGGACCCGGCGAACACGACCCACCGGGCGGCCGGACCGGTCGGCGTCGGCCCCGCGGTGGTGGCGACGAGTTCCGCCAGGTCGTCCAGGCGCCCGGCGAGCGAAGGACCCGGCTCGTTGAGCTTCGTGGTGGTCCCGGTCGGTTCGGTCACGGTGACGTTCGAGCGGAGCGCGGCACCGATCGGCAGCGCGGCGGTCGGGATGCCCCTGGCGGCCAGGCCGACGAGCACCGGGTCGAGCTCGTCGCCCGGCAGGACCGCGACGGTGTCCCCGCCGCTGGCGACGACGACCCGGGAGACGTTGACGCCCTTGCCGCCGGGCTCCGCCGTGGAACGGGTGGCCCGCTGCACGGCACCACGCTGGAGTTCCCCGGCCAGTTCGATCGTCCGGTCGAGCGAGGGGTTCGGCGTGACGGTGACGATGCGGCCGGTCATGCGACGACGACCTCGACGTCGGCGTCGGCGAGTGCTCCGGCGAGGTCGGCGGGCGGCGCCTGGTCGGTGACGACGGTGTCGATCTCGTCGAGGCGGGCGAAGCGCATCAGGGCTTCCACCCCGTGCTTGGCGGCGTCGGCGAGCACCACGCTGCGTCGGGCGGCGAGGACGTACGCGGCCTTCACCGCGGCCTCGTACTCGTCGGGTGTGCTCAGGCCGAAGCCCGCGGACAACCCGTTCGTCCCGATGAACGCGACGTCGGGTCGGAGTGCCCCGATCTGGTCGACGGTGGCGGTCCCGACGGCGGCACTCGTGACGCCACGGACCCGACCGCCGAGCAGGTGCAGCTCGACGTGGTCGCTGTGCTGCAGGGTGCTGGCGATCGGGACCGAGTTCGTGATCACGGTGATCGTCGCTCCGGCCCGCTCGGGCTGCCACCGGGCGAGTTCCGCGGCGACGGCACCGCTGGTGGTGCCGGCGTCGAGCGCGATCGACCCGGTGAAGGTGGGCGGCACCAGGCGCATCGCGGCGCGGGCGATCGCGGTCTTCTCCCGGCCGTGCTGCCCCTCGCGTTCGGCGACGCTCAGCTCGACGAGGCTGGACCGTTCGACCGAGACCGCGCCGCCGTGCACGCGGCGCAGGACCCCGGCCTGCTCGAGGGCGTCCAGGTCACGGCGGACGGTCTCGGTGGTGACGTCGAAGTGCGCGGCGAGGTCGGTGACGGACACGCGGCCGGCGGTCTGCAGTGCGGCGGCGATGGCGTCGTGCCGCTCGGTTGCGTACATGCCCGAACTCCTTCGTTCCCGTGGGTTTCGAGCACTATACGCAGCAAACCCACTCGAACGCAACTGTTCTGTACTGAAACCAACATGATCCCAACACGGGAAGGAGGCCCGGTGCCGGTCCGCCGAACCGGCACCGGGCCTCCAGACCGTCGCGTCCGGCAGTCGGGTCGCGGTCGTCCGGTCAGGCTGCTGCGAGCGCGCTCGTCGGTGGGATCCGCGCGGCCTGCGCGGCCGGGTAGAGCCCGGAGACCCCGCCGATCAGCACCGTCGCGCCGAGTCCGCCGGCGACCGCCCAGAGCGGCACCGCGATCGGCCAGCCCTGCGCCAGAGCGAAGACGACGGTGGCGCCGAGCCCGATCACCACCCCGGCGACACCGCCGAGGAACGACAGCAGCAGCGACTCGACGAGGAACTGGTTCCGGATGTCCCGCCGTCTCGCTCCGAGCGCACGGCGGACGCCGACCTCGGCCCGACGCTCCAGCACGGTGATCACCATCGTGTTCGCGACGCCGATCCCGCCGACCAGGAGCGCGACCCCACCGATCCCGACCAGCAGGCCCGTGAAGGAGTCGTCGGTGGCGTTCTTCGCGGCGAGCGCGTCCGAGGGTCGGGTGACCGCGACGTCCTGGGGGGCTGCCGGACTGACCACCCGGGCGAGCAGGTCGCGCGCCGGGGCCACCCGATCCGGGTCGACGCGGGTGTACACGGCGGTGGGGTGCCCGTCGAAGCCCAGCTCCGCCGCGAGGTCCCGCGGCACGAAAGCCTGGTTGTCGAGGTCGGTCGCGAGTTCCAGCGGCCGGAGCACCCCGACGACCTGCAGCCATCGGCCACCGGTCCAGACGCGACTGTCCGTCGTCACCTGGTCGATCCCGAGCGCGTGTGCCGCGGACGCTCCGAGCACGACCTGCGGCGGTGCGTCCGGAGCCGTGTCGAGCCAGCGCCCGGACGCCAGCGACCCGCCGAGGACCTCGGGCACGTCTCCCCAGGTCCCCAGCACGCCGATGCCCTTCGTCTCGGCGGGCGGGATGAACGGGTTCCGGTACACCCGGCCGTCGTCGGCCCGGCCGACCCCCGCTGCGGCGAGCACGTCCTCCTGCCGACGGACCGAGTCGACTGCGGTGACCGGGAGCGGAGGTGTCTCGCCGAACGACTCGGCCTTCGTCACGGTGAGCACGTTCGTGCCGAGCGCGTCGAGGACCCGGTCGAGCGCGGCCTTGCTCGACGAGGAGATGCCGACGACCGCGATCATCGCCGCGATGCCGATGGCGATGCCCAGGGCGGACAGGACCACCCGGGTCGGACGGGTCCGGAGCCCGAACACCCCGAGGCGGAGCAGGTCGCCGGAGCCCAGGGTGCGTCGCGTGGCCGTCGCGGGGCCGGCGGTCATCGGTCGGCCCCGATCGCGGGGGCGAGCTCGACGGGACCCGCCGGGGCGTCGCGTGGGCCGGCGTCACCTGAGCCGGTGTCGCGTGGGCCGGCGTCACGTGGGCCGGTGTCGTGCGCACCGGAGTCGTCCTCCACCGCACCGTCACGCATCCGGACCTGCCGTGGGAGGACCGCGGCGAGTTCCCGGTCGTGGGTGATGACGACCACCGTGGTGCCGACGGCGTTGAGCTCCCGCAGCACGCCGAGGACCGCGGTGCCGGAGGCCGTGTCGAGGGCCCCGGTCGGCTCGTCCGCCAGCAGCACGGTCGGTTCCCCGACGATCGCCCGCGCGATCGCGACGCGCTGGCGCTCGCCACCGGAGAGCTGGTTCGGCAGGTGGTCGGTCCGGTGTCCCAGGCCGACGCGCTCCAGCGCCGTCACGGCCCGCCGCATCCGCTCCCGCCGGTGTGTGCCCGTGTAGAGCAGCCCGTCCGCGACGTTCTCGGCGGCGCTGGCTCCGGCCTGCAGGTGGAAGTGCTGGAAGACGAAACCGATGTGCTCGGCGCGCAGGGCGGAGAGCGCGTCGTCCGTCATCGCGCCGACGTCCCGGCCTGCGACCTCCACCCTGCCGGAGGTCGGACGGTCGAGCGTGCCCATGACGTTGAGCATCGTGGACTTCCCCGAACCGGAGGGTCCGACCACGGCGACGAGTTCGCCGCGGTCGATCCGGAGCGAGACGCCGCGGAGCGCCCGGACCTCGCCGTGTGTGCGGGTGACGTCCGTGAGCACCAGCACGGCGTCCGACCCGGACCGGGCCGGCACCGGCGGTGCGGGTACGGGTACGGGTACGGGCAGGACGGGCACGGCACCGTTCACGAGGGCACCACCACGCGCGCACCCTCGTCCAGGTCTCCCGTGACCGCCGCGCGCCCGTCCGCCACGAGACCGACCTCGACCGGGACCCGCTCGGCCGACCCGTCCCGATCGACGACCTCGACCGCGTACCCCGAACTCCCACGGGCGACCAGTGCCGAGACGGGCACGGAGAGCACGTCCCGCTCGGTCCGCCCCTCGGCGACCACCTGCGCCGAGGCCGCTGCGGGCAGCCGTCGGTCGCCGGCGTCGAACGCCACGGTGACGTCGACCTCGTCCCGGCCGTCCTCGGTCTCGGCCGGGGTCGCGTCGGTGACCGACCCCGGCATCGCGCCGCCGGCGCCGTTGACGAGCACCCGGACGCGTCTCCCCACGCCGAGCTGTCCGGCGTCCCGCGCGGGGACCCGCACCGAGACGACACGGTGCGTGCTCGTCACCTGCAGGACGTCGCCGCCGACCGGCTGCCCGAGTTGCCCCACGACCGAGGCGACACGCACCGCACCGTCGACGAAGGCGATCTGATCGCCGTCCACGACCCCGGTGACGGGCAGCCCGCGGTCCCGCTGCCACTGGTTGACGGCGGCCCCGGTCCGGGCGCCGAACACGTCGTCGGCGGGGACGTCGTACCCGAGGGCGGCCAGGTTCTCGGTGAGTTGCCGGACGTCGGCGCCCCGGGCACCGGCGTGGAGCGACCGCCAGAGCGGTGTCGTGCCGTACAGGGCGCGGACGGGTCGCTCGTCCACGGCGTAGAGCGGTTCGTCGCGGTGGACGACCTGGCCGGGCTGCGGCAACCAGGTGAGCGTGCCGCTCGCTGCCCCGGGTACCGAGGTGGGCGTGCCGTAGCCGAGCGCGCCCGCGATGGTCCGGGTCTCGACGAGGTCGCCCTGCTCCACCGGCACCGTCGTCGTGCCGTGGCGGTCCCCATCCGACTGCGCAGCACTCGCCCGCGTCGCGGCACCGTCCGCTGCGGTGGCGACCGACCAGGTGGCGGTGCCGACGGCGAGCGCGCCGACCAGGCAGGCGCTGGCGATGCCGATCACCCGCGTCCGCCGCCTCATCCGGCGTCCTGCGTCTTCGTGTCGGGCGAGTACCGCTGCAGGCACTCGTCGACCAGCTGCTGGAACTCCGGCTCGGCCGCCGGCGGGTAGGTCGCCTCGTCGAACGAGAGGGCGCCGGACTGCTGCTCCGGGAAGTCCGGGTAGGCGTCCCGGACGCAGGAGGCGACCTGGTCGTACTCGCGTGCCCACCTGTCCTTCGCTGCGGAGTCGGCCCGGGTCACCCCCAGCTTGGTGGCGCACGAGTCGGCAGCACCGGCGAAGCGGTCCTCGTCGACGCCCTGCGGGGAGATCACCGTTCCGGAGCGCACCTGGTCGTCGCCGGGGTCCTCGATGTCGAAGCCCGCCGACCGCATGCAGTCGCCCCACCGTGCGCCGAGACCAGACGCAGCGGTCGTGCTGTCGGAGGCGGGCGCACCGCCGGCGCACCCGGTCAACCCGGAGGCCAGGCCGAGCGCGAGGACGGCGGCGGTGAGGACGCGTGTCGGAGGTCGGTTCGTTGTTCGCATGCCATCAGGACAGCGGACCGCCCGTTTCGTCAGCGGTCCCCGTCGGGAGACACCGACGAAACACCGGCGCTCGTCGCTCCGGTGTCGACCCGGACGAGCAACCCGCCGGTGTCCCCGGGACGGATCGCGAGCGTCCACCCGTGCGCCTGCGCGACCGCTGCCACGATCGACAGACCGAGGCCGCTGTGCCGTCTCCCGGGCACGACGGCGTCACGCGCGGCATGATCGGACGCGGCAGCCTCGGGTGCCCGGCGGAACGGTTCGGTCAGCGCCACCACGGTCGCCGGCGCGAGCCACGGCCCGGAGTTCGCCACGGTCAGCACCCCGGCCGCGAGTTCCACACGGACGGACCCGCCTGGCACGTTGTACTCGACGGCGTTGTCGACCAGGTTCCGCAGCAGCTGGCGGAGCAGGACCGGCTCGGCCTGCACCGGCCGGCCGGGAGGCCCCCCCGCCGTCCGCCAGGTCAGCGTCACCCCGGCCTCCGCCGCGGCCCCGGCGAGCGCCGCCACGACCTCGGCCGTCACCGCGGCCAGGTCGACCGGCACCGTCCGCCCGCCGAGGTCGCGCTCGGCCTCGGCCAGCGCGAGGAGCGAGTCCACGAGGTGCTCGGTGCGGCGGTTCTGCTCCAGCAGTTCGGTCCGGACGACCGACACGTCGTCGGGGTCGGCGTCGTCGGGCAGACCGATCTGGATCGCAGCCCGCTGGACCGCGAGTGGCGTACGGAGCTCGTGTGCGGCGTGCGCCACGAACCGTCGCTGACTCGCGAACGAGGCCTCGAGCCGGTCGAGGAGCTCGTCGATCGTCCGCGACAGCCGTCGGAGTTCGTCGTCCGGTCCCGTGAGGCCGATGCGCTCGTGCAACGTCGACGCGGACAGCCGCCTGGCGGTCGCGGCGATCCGGTCGACGGGCGCGAGCATCCGGCGTGCGAGGACCCACCCGGTGGCACCGGCGAGGACACCGGCGCCGGCGACCCCGAGCACCGTCCACTGCCACTGCAGGTCGGCGACGACGGCCACCGCTGCGATGCCACCGAGTCCGTCGAACGCACCGGACTCGTCGAGCCGACCGGTCGGCCCCGCGGCGCCGGAGGGCGGGCCGTCCGGGATCAGCAGCGGTCGGTCGCCGCTCCCCTCGGCCTGACGCTCCAGCACCACCTGTCCGAGCGATGCCTGCGACCCGAGGTTCACGACGGTGATCGAGGCCGTAGCGAGCGCCATGGACGTGACGGCGAACGCGAGCGCGGTGCGGGTCCGGATGCTCCCGACACGGCTCACAGCGCGTACCCGGAGCCGGGCACGGTGCGGATCGGGTCCGGTGCACCGAGCTTCCGCCGGAGCTTCGACATCGTCACCCGCACGGCCGCGGTGAACGGGTCGACGTTCACGTCCCACACCTTCTCGAGCAGTTCCTCGGCGGGGACGATCCGCCCGTCTGCTCGCAGCAGGACCTCGAGCACGCCGAGCTCCTTGCTCGTCAGGTCGAGCGGACGCCCGTCGCGGGTGACCATCCGCCGGCTCGAGTCGAGCACGATGCCGTCCCGCTCGAGCACGGGAGCCACCGGCGCGACGCTCCGCCGACCGAGTGCCCGGACGCGTGCGACGAGCTCCGGGTACTCGAACGGCTTCGTCAGGTAGTCGTCCGCACCGAGTTCGAGACCGTTCACCCGATCGGTGAGCGTGGACGCCGCGGTGAGCATGAGCACCCGGGTGAGGGAAGCACGGGCGGCGGTCCGTCGAGCGACCTCGTCGCCGTGCATCCCCGGGACGTCCCGGTCGAGCACGACGACGTCGTAGTCGTTCACCGACAGGAGCTCGTCGGCGTCGTCGCCGCGGTACGCCACGTCGACGGCCATGTCCTGCCGCCGCAACCCCCGGACGATCAGGTCGGCAAGCGGGATCTCGTCGTCCACCACCAGTACGCGCATCGCGGTACCGTACGGTGGAATGCTACATGTTCGCTGGGTGGATCAGCAGGACCGGTCACGCGGACTCGGGCACCCCGTCGGCCTCGTAGGGGACCTCGCCGTCGCGGCTGACCCCGGCGCGCTGCCGGTAGGACAGGTGTCCACCCAGGTACCCGCCGACGCTGACGACCGTGAGTCCGGCGAAGCCCAGGAGCTTCCCGGCCCCGGTGTTGCCGCGCTTCCGCTGCAGCCAGGAGAACCCGTAGAGCGTCAGTCCGACCCAGTTCACGGCCTGGTGCACCCAGCCGGTCCGGAGCTGCTCGCGGTCCAGAGCCGACCAGTCCACGTAGCCGGCGACGCTCGCGCTGCCGGCGGAGACGACACCGACGCCCACGAGGGTCTTCGCGGCCTTCGCGTTGCCGCGGCCGCCGACCAGGTCGAGGACCGCCGCGGAGATCCAGGCGCCCAGCGGCACCTGCACCATGAGCGGGTGGATCGGGTGCCCGAACGGGACACCGTGCAGCAGCTGCCGCAGTGCGCGGGGGCGAGCCAACACGCGCACCACCTTGCGGTCGAGGTCGACGGCCTTGTCGAGGACGCTGGCGTGTTCGATGGATTCGGTCAGGCGGCGCAGGGCGCGGATCTCCGGCATGGTGCCGAACCTAGGCCTGCGGGCCCGGGCCAGTCTCAGGGACCGGCCGGGCCCGGTCGCTACTCCGCGACGACCCCGTCCACCTCGCCGACCGCGAACGGCTCGACCAGCAGGCCCTCGCCGTCGTCCGCGACGTCCACACGCACGGTGTCGCCGTCCCGGACGTCGCCGGCCAGGATCGCCCGCGCCAGCTGGTCGTCGATCTGCCGCTGCATGAGGCGGCGGAGCGGCCGGGCACCGTACGCCGGGTCGTGCCCGCGTTCGGCGAGCCAGGTCCGCGCGGCCGGCGTGACCGCGAGCTCCAACCGTCGGTCGGACAGGCGTCGGGCGAGCCGGTCGACCGAGATCGAGACGATCTGCCCCAGGTCGTCCTGGGTGAGCGCCTGGAACACCACGATGTCGTCGAGGCGGTTGACGAACTCCGGCCGGAATGCCTGCCGGACCAGGTCGCGGACGGAGTCCTCGCGCTGCTCGGGCGTCAGCGTGCTGTCGGTGAGGAACTGCGACCCGAGGTTCGAGGTGAGGATCAGGATCGTGTTCCGGAAGTCGACCGTCCGCCCCTGCCCGTCGGTGAGCCGTCCGTCGTCGAGCACCTGCAGCAGCACGTCGAAGACCTCGGGGTGGGCCTTCTCGACCTCGTCGAGCAGGATCACCGAGTACGGACGGCGCCGGACGGCTTCGGTGAGCTGCCCGCCGGCCTCGTACCCGACGTACCCGGGCGGGGCACCGATCAGCCGTGCGATCGAGTGCTTCTCGCCGTACTCGCTCATGTCGATGCGGACGAGTGCTTTCTCGTCGTCGAACAGGAACTCAGCGAGCGCCTTGGCCAGCTCGGTCTTGCCGACACCGGTGGGCCCGAGGAACAGGAACGAGCCGGTCGGCCGGTCCGGGTCGGAGATGCCGGCACGGGTGCGGCGGACCGCTTCCGACACGGTGCCGACCGCGGTGCGCTGCCCGATGATCCGGCGGCCGAGCTCGGTCTCCAGGTGCAGGAGCTTCTCGGTCTCGCCCTGCAGCAGACGTCCCATCGGGATGCCCGTCCACTGAGCGATCACGGCGGCGATGTCCTCGTCGGTGACGCTGTCGTTCACCATCCGCTCACCCTGCTCGGCCTGTTCGGCGGCCGCGAGTTCGGCTTCGATCCGGGGCTTCTCGGCGTACTCGAGCCGCGAGACCAGCTCGTAGTCAGCCTCCCGCTGCGCCCGCTGGGACCGCATGTTGAGGTCGTCGAGCTCCTGCTTGAGTTCGCCGATGCGGTTGAGGTTCGCGCGCTCCGCCTGCCACCGGGCCTCGAGCGCGGCGAGCCGCTCGCCTCGCGAGGCCAGGTCGTCGCGGAGGGTGGCGAGCCGGGCCTTCGAGGCGTCGTCCTTCTCCTGCTTCAGGGCGAACTCCTCCACCCGCAGCCGGTCGACGCTCCGCTTGAGCTCGTCGATCTCGACGGGGCTCGAGTCGATCTCCATCCGGAGTCGTGACGCAGCCTCGTCGATCAGGTCGATCGCCTTGTCCGGCAGCTGCCGTCCGGCGATGTACCGGTTGGACAGGGCCGCGGCCGCGACGAGCGCCTGGTCGTTGATCGTCACCTTGTGGTGCGCCTCGTAGCGCTCCTTGAGCCCGCGGAGGATGGCGATGGTGTCCTCGACGCTGGGCTCCCCCACGTACACCTGCTGGAACCGCCGTTCGAGAGCAGCGTCCTTCTCGATGTACTCGCGGTACTCGTCGAGCGTCGTCGCGCCGATGAGTCGGAGTTCGCCGCGCGCGAGCATCGGCTTGAGCATGTTCGACGCGGCGACCGAGCCCTCGCCACCGCCCGCGCCCATCAGGGTGTGCAGCTCGTCGATGAAGGTGATGACCTGGCCGTCGGCGTCGTTGATCTCCTTGAGGACGGCCTTCAGCCGCTCCTCGAACTCACCGCGGTACTTCGCGCCGGCGATGAGCGCCGAGATGTCGAGCGAGACGAGCCGCTTGTCCTTGAGGGAGTCGGCCACGTCCCCGGCGACGATCCGCTGCGCCAGCCCCTCGACGACGGCGGTCTTGCCGACGCCCGGCTCGCCGATGAGCACGGGGTTGTTCTTCGTCCGACGGGTCAGCACCTGTGAGACCCGGCGGATCTCGGCGTCGCGGCCGATCACCGGGTCGAGCTTGCCGCTCCGCGCGATCGCCGTGAGGTCGACACCGTACTGTTCGAGGGCGGTCTTCTGCTTCTCCTGCGAGTCAGGAGCGCCCTGGAGGTTCGCCATGCGTTCCGTCCTTCCGTTGCGTTGTCGTTGGGTCGGCCGGCGCACACCAGCCGGACCGGAGTCCTCGGACCGTCCGGCTCACGGAGGCACCGCCCCACGAGCTTCCTGAGTCCACATGACTCAACTTTACGGGGAACGACCGCATTCCCGCCAGTCACGAGCAACCCCGACGAAACACCCCTCCCGCTGTGCTGGGGAGATGACCGCACCGAGAGCCCGCTCGACCCCGAGTCCACTCCGTTCCCCTGACCGCTCCCCCGACGGGCCGTCACATGCCCGGGCTTCCGCCAACCGCGCGACCCGCCTGGACGGGCTCGACCTCGCCCGTGGCCTGGCGGTGCTCGGCATGGTCGTCGCGCACCTCGGACCGCCGCACCCTGGCTTCGACTGGACGCGACCCGAGAGCTGGTCGGCGGTCGTCGACGGACGGTCGGCGGTCCTCTTCGCCCTCTGCGCCGGCGTCTCCCTGACCCTGATGACCCGTTCCCGCCCGGAGGGCGCCCCCGGTGCCGCGGACCTGGTCGTCCATCGTCGGCGGGTCCTGGTCCGGGCGGTCGCGCTGTTCGTCCTCGGGTCGCTCCTCATCGCACTCAACACCCCGGTCCAGGTGATCCTGCCCACGTACGCGGGGTGCTTCGTGGCGACGATCCCGCTCCTCCGCGCTCGCACCCGGACGGTCGCGGCAATCGCGGCGACAGCACTGGTCATCGGACCGGTCTGCACCGCGATCGGCCGGTCACTGCTGCACGACGCCGACGACCCGATCGTGCACGGTGTCCTGCTCGGCGCCTACCCGGGCATCCCCTGGTGGGGCGTGGTGCTGGTCGGACTCCTGGTCGGCAGACTCCCCCTGCGACGAACCCGGCTGCACCTGGTCCTCCTCGCGGGCGGCATCACCGCCGCGGTCGTCGGCTACGGCGGCGGGGTCCTCGCCCGGGCAGCCCTGGGACTCCCGCCCGGCACCGCGAGCCCGAGCGGGTCGGCGTCCGCCGGGTCGGCCGGCGGGAGCGAGCCGGCATCCGGTACGACGTCCGGCGCCGGGGCGGTCGGCGGCCTCCCGGATGCCGGACCGCACCTCGTCCCGAAGGGCGGTGGGACACTCGAGCACCCTGGCATCGACTGGGCCGGGCTCACCTCCGTGCAGCCGCACGCCGGGTCCACACCCGAGGTGCTCGGGGCGCTCGGGGTAGCGGTGGCGGTCCTCGCGCTCAGCCTCGTCGTTGCGCGTCCCGCCGGTGCCCTCCTCGCTCCGGTCCGTGCCGTCGGGGCACTCGCCCTGACCGTCTACGCCGCGCACATCGTCGTCCACGCCGCGCTCGACGCTGCTGCCGGTGAAAGGTGGCACACGGGGTGGACGGCGGCCCTCCTGGTCATCGTCGGCGCCGGTCTGCTGGCGACACCGTGGCGTCGGTGGCTCGGCGCCGGACCCCTCGAACGGTTGGTCAGGCGGACGAGTCGGAGCCTCGACGGTCCGGGTCCACGATCCCGACCGCACTGACGACGGCGCCGGCGAGCAGCAGCACGGCCATCACGACCATCGCCCGGTGCAGTCCGTCGACACTGACCTCGCCGCCGAGGAACACTCCGGCGAGCGCGACCGTCACGAGGCCCGCGATCCGCGCGATGGCGTTGTTGACCGCCGAGCCCGCACCGGCCTCGTCCTGCGGGACGGATCCGAGGACGGCACTCGTCAGCGGCGTGACCATCGTCGCGATGCCCGCGCCGACCAGGACGAGCCCCGGCAGGACCGACCACCAGTACCCGGCTGGGTCGTCATCGGCGAGGAGCATGAGCAGCGCCCCGACCGCTGCGATCGCCGGCCCTGCCGCCATGAACCAGCGTGGCCCGAACCGGCCGGAGAGCGACCCGACGGTGGTCGACAGCGCCAGGAGCATCAGGGTCGGGGGCAGGGTCGCCAGCCCGGCGACCCACGCCGGGAAGCCCCAGACCTCCTGCAGGAACAGGGTCACGACGAAGAACACCATCCCGAGCGCCCCGTAGATGGAGAGCGTCGCGAGGTTGCCGACGGTGAAGTTCCGCGCGCGGAAGAGCCCGAGCGGCACGAGCGGCGACCCCGAGGCACGGCTCACCCGGAGCTCCCACGGCACGAACGCCACCAGGGCGGCCCCGCCGAGCACGAGCGCGCCGACGACCACCGGCGAACCCCACCCCAGTCGCTCCTGCTCGATCAGCCCGAGCACGACCCCGCCGACGCCGACCACGGCGAGCACCGCCCCGACGAGGTCGACCCGGGCGTGCGCACCGACCCGGACCTCGGCGGTGATGCGCCGGACGAGGGGGATCGTCACCGCGATGGGGATCGCGGTCAGCACGAAGATCCACCGCCACCCGATGCCGTCCACCACGACGCCGCCGACGACCGGGCCCAGGATCATCGCCGCACTCGACCAGGCCGTCCACGCCCCGATCGCCTTCGCCTGCGCGCCGCCGCGGAAGGCCGCGACGATCAACGCCAACGCGCTCGGGGTCACCAGGGCACCACCGACGCCCTGGAACGCCCGGGCGACGATGAGCACCTCGCCGGACGGCGCGATCGCGCAGATGACCGATGCGATCCCGAAGACGACGAGGCCCCACGTGATGATGCGCACCCGGCCGAACAGGTCCGAGAGCGAACCGGCGACCAGGATCAGCGACCCCAGGGTCACGAGGTACGCGTCCACCGTCCACTGCTGGACGACCAGCCCGCCGCCGAGCTCCGTCCGGATGGCGGGGAGGGCGACGTTCACGACGCTCGAGTCCAGTCCGACGACGAACGAGGCCAGGATCGCCACCAGGAGCACCAGGCGGCGGTCGTCGTGCAGTGGTGCTGTTGTCGCCGGGCGGTCTGCGGCGGCGGCGGACGTCATGGAGCCATCATGCGCCCATCGGTGGTCCGTCCGCTCCCCCGCGCAACCGGGCGTCGCCCGATCACGACGACAGCCCCCGTGCTCGTCGCACGGGGGCTGTCGTCGGTCCCGGGGCCGGGATGCCGATGGGAACGGCGGTCTAGAGGGAGCGGGAGTCGCCGTTCGGCGGCGTCGAGGGGCCGGGGTTCACGACCGGCTGCTGCACGCCGTTGGAGCTCGGGTACTGCGCCGTCGGCTGCTGGACGGGGGCGGCGGTGTGCACCGGCGCGTTCGCGTCGTACGCGGTGGCGTCCTGCGCGGCGGCTCCGGTCTTCTTGCGGTCGTCGGTGTCCATCTCCTTCTTGAAGACGTTGATCGACTGGCCGAGGCCCTTGGCGAGCGCCGGGAGCTTCGTCGCACCGAACAGCAGCAGCACGATGCCCAGGATGATCACCAGGTGGACTCCGGTGAGGCCTTGCAACATGATGACTCCTTCGGTACTGGAACTGGTCGCCGTCCGACCAGTGTGCCTGGTCGCGTTGCCCGGTCATCGTCGACCGGCCCGGCGGTGTCCCGCTGTCCGTCCATGCTAACTCCCGCTGCCCGGGAAGCCCAGACGCGTGCGGCAACGGACACTGTTCATCCAGGCTCGTGGCGCGGACCCCGCACGGGAACCGGGTCAGTCGGCCAGCACCCGGTCGAGCGTCCAGAGCACCGGCGCCGAGGTCAGGGCCGCAGCGTCCGCGCCCGTCACCCCGCCGACGCGGTACTCCACCCGCTCACCGGGCAGGAGCGTCATGAACCCACGGTCGACGGTGCCCGTCGGCGACACCCGGTCCGGCTGGACGAGCAGGTCCCGAACGAGCGAGTCCGCCTCCACGACCATCCGCACGCCGGAGCGGTCCGGCTCGTCCGAGACCGTCACACGGTAGTGCGCGGGCTGCCAGCGCATGTCCCGGTCCGGGGCGGGCGTCCAGACGGCACGACGCCAGTCCATGTCCGCCACGACGAGCTCACCACGCGCATCCGCGACCACGCCGACGGAGGCCGGCAGGCGCACCACGGCGACCCCGGGGCCGTCGAGGACCACCGGCAGGTACTCCTCGGCCAGGATCTGCCCGGCGAGGTCGATGCGCCGCACCCGGACGACGGAGTCGATGCCGTTCCGCGACGAGCGCACCGCGACCTCGATCGGGGAGCCGGCCGTGTCGGAGACCGGCAGCTGCGCGGTCGGCGGGTGCGCGCCTCCCGACCGGTCGACCCGCTCCGTACCCGGGGCGAGCGGCGTCACCGCGGTGACCACGGTCGAGACCGGCCGGATCGTCACCAGCACGTCGTCGTACAGGCGACGCAGTTCGTGCGCGAGCGGCTTGCGGCGGCCCGCGGAGTCGATGGCGGACCACGACGAGACCGACCACAGGTCGTTGAGCTGCCACACGATGACGCCGGTGTTGCGCGGCCAGTGCGTCCGCCAGTGCTCGACGCCGGTCGCGATGGCGCGGGACTGCTGCAGCTGCGTCAGCCAGTGCCACCGGTCGAAGTCCGACTCCCAACCCTCGCCGAAGCGCGGCTCGAGGCCACGGGCCAACTTGCCCATGCCGTCGTCGGCCTTCTGGTGGTGCACCACACCCGGCGACGTCGGGGTCATCGGTTCGTCGGTCACGGCCTCGCGCAGGGTCCGCCACGCGGGCGGCGCCTGCCAGCCGAACTCCGCCACGAAGCGCGGGACCGAGTCCCGGTAGTGCTCGTCGGACACCCGGTTCCAGACGTCCCACGAGTGGTGCGTCTCGTGGTCCACGTCGTTCGGTTCGAGCGACTCGGAGCCCGACCAGGGCGAGGCCACCGTGTAGAAGCGGGAGGGGTCCACCGCGTCCACGATCGTCGGCAGCAGGTCCAGGTAGTAGTCGAGTCCCCAACCGCGGTCGCCGAGTTCCTCGCCCCAGCCGTCGGCGTCGTGCAGCCAGATGTTCTCGTTGTTGCCGTTCCAGACCACCAGCGACGGGTGCCGCGACAGGCGAGCGACGTTGTCCCGTGCCTCGGCGACGACCTCGCTGCGGATCGGCTCGATCTCGGGGTACGAGGCGCACGCGAACAGGAAGTCCTGCCACACGAGCAACCCCAGCTCGTCGCAGCGCTGGTAGAAGTCGTGCGACTCGTACACACCACCGCCCCAGACCCGGACGAGGTTCGCGTTCAGGGCCACGGCGGCGTCGAGGCGCTCGGCGTACCGCTCCTTCGTGACCCGCGAGACGATCACGTCGTCCGGGATCCAGTTCACCCCGCGGACGTCGATGACGGTGCTGTTCACACGGATCGCGAACGGCCGTCCGACGGAGTCCTCGGCCGTGTCGACGACCACCGAGCGGAAGCCCGTCCGGAACGACGAGCGATCGAGCACGTCGCCGTCGACGGTCTGCAGGTGCACCTCGACGTCGTACAGCGGCTGCGGGCCGTACCCGCGGGGCCACCACAGTTCGGCGTCCGGGATCCGGACCGTCACGACGGCCTCGTCCTCCTTCGGCGTCACGGTGACGCGCGAGCGCTGCTTCGTCCCGTGGCCCGACACCGTGACGACGAGCACCAGGTCGTCGTCCTCGCCGTCCTGGTCCAGGTCGTTCATGCCGGAGCGCTCGAACGCGACGTGCGCGTCGAGGACACCCTCGCCGGCCTCGACGTCCACGAGGGGCCGGACGTCACGCAGCCGAGCGGTGGACCAGCGCTCGATGGCGACCGGGCGCCACGGCCCGCTCGTGACGGCGGTCAGGCCCCAGTCCCAGCCGAAGTTCGAGGCCATCTTGCGCACGTACGGGAACGGTTCGTCGTACGGCCCCGGCATCGTGCCCGCACGCGCTGCGACCCGCTCGGCCTCGCGGTACGGCGACTCGAACAGGATCTCGAGTTCGCGGTCGGTGCTGGCGTTCGTGCCGTCGGTCATGTCGAGCAGGTCGAACCGGTAGCGCCGGTGCATGTTGCGCGTCGTGCCGACCTGCACGCCGTCGAGGGTCAGGGTGGCGACGGTGTCCAGGCCGTCGCAGACCAGGTCGACCCGCTCGAACCCGCGCGGGTCCACGTCGACGGTCCGGCGGTACAGCCAGTCGGTCTGCCCGACCCACGCCGTCGTCGCCTCGTTGCGGTCGGAAGTCGGGTCCGGCAGCAGCCCCTCGCGCTCGAGGTCGGTGTGCACCTGGCCCGGGACCGTCGCCGTGAGCGCCCGGCCACGGACGACGTCGGGGACGCTCCCGCGTCCCCCTTCCTCAGCCGCGGACACGGTCCAGTCGTCGCGGAGTTCCTCGCGTTCGAGGGTCATGCGGGTCCTTCTCTGCTGGGGGTCGGTCCGCGTCGACCGCGGTCCGGGACGTCGTCCCCCGGTCCGCCACCCCCGTCGGCCACGGCCGGGAGGCTCGGCACCGGTCCCCCGGCGGTCGTCGCGTCACGCACGTGGATCGACGGGCGACCGCACGCGGGATGCTCGGTGATGCTAGTACGGCTGTCCGTCATCCAGGTCCGGAACCGGTCCACGTCGTCCCGAGTGCGCGAGGAGAGCGCGATCCCGGCCCCGCGCCTCCCGGTCGACTCCGACGGTCGAGTGCCAGGCTGGGGCGCATGATCAGTGTCGAACTCGCCCGCTCCCTGCGTGACGCCGGTCTCCGGTGGCACCCGGAGACCGGCGACCGCTTCGTGATCGACAAGCCGGGGGTCGACGACGACGTCTACACGGTGTCGGAGATGACCGTCGAGCGGCACGACCACCCGACCGGGACGTTCCTGGGCTTCAACGGGACGACGGAGTGGGCGCTCGACTCGGTCTCGGCCGCCGAGTCGCTGTGGCTGCCCCGGGAGGACCAGCTCCGGGAACTCCTCGGTCCGTCGTTCGTGGGGCTCACCCGTGGGTCCGGGACGGACGACCGGACGGTGTGGACGGTGACGGCCGTGATCGCCGGCGAAGACCGCTCCTTCGCGGCCGTCGACCCGGCGATCTCCTACGCGCAGGCGTTGGCCGCCTACATCACCGCCGCGCTCGAGTAGCACCGGGACGGACCAGCCCGCCTGGGAACCCGGGGACGACTCGTGGGGCCACGGGTGTTGTCTGGAGGCATGACCGTTCCGAACATCACGCTCAACGACGGACGCACGATCCCGCAGCTCGGCTTCGGCGTCTTCCAGATCGACCCCTCCGAGACGAAGGCAGCGACCCTCGCCGCGCTCGAGGTCGGCTACCGCCACATCGACACCGCCGAGATGTACGGCAACGAGAAGGAGGTCGGCGAGGCCATCGCCGAATCCGGCATCGACCGCTCGGAGATCTTCGTCACCTCGAAGCTGAACAACGGCTTCCACGCTCCCGAAGCAGCCCTGGAGAACGGCAGGAAGTCGGCCGAGCTGCTCGGTGGCTACACCGACCTGTTCCTCATCCACTGGCCGCTGCCGACCGTCTCGGACTTCGTCCCGACGTGGAAGGCGCTCGAGGAGCTCTACGCCGCCGGCACCGCTCGCTCGATCGGCGTCTCGAACTTCCAGGCGCACCACCTGCGCCGACTCATCGCCGAGACGACCGTGACGCCCGCCGTGAACCAGATCGAGGTGCACCCGTACCTGACGCAGGACGAGCTGCGCGCGGTGGACACCGAGCTCGGCATCGCGACCGAGGCCTGGTCACCGATCGCGCAGGGCCTCGTGCTCGACGACGAGACCATCACCCGCATCGCCGGTGCCACGGGCAAGACGCCGGCACAGGTGGTCCTCCGCTGGCACATCCAGCGCGGCGACATCGTGTTCCCGAAGTCGGTCACCCGTTCGCGCGTCGAGGAGAACTTCGCGATCTTCGACTTCGAGCTCTCGGACGAGGACATGACCGACATCTCGACGCTCGACAAGGGGCACCGCACGGGCCCCGACCCCGACACGTTCGACTTCGTCCCGGCCTGATCCATCGCGGAACGAGGAGAGCCCCGGCCCGATGGTCGGGGCTTTCGTGCGTTCCGGCGACGTGCGCGGATGCGCATTGCATTCGAGATATCACCAGCATATTGCATGCAACATACAGCCTGTCCATGCGCTCCGCGTGGACAGGAAGGAAACCATGCGCAAGATCAACCGAGCCACCGCCGGAGCAGCCTTCGGCATCGTGCTCGCCGCCGGCTTCGTCCCGGCCGTCGCCTCCGCCGCGACCGCATCGTCGGACGCCCCCGCGATCCCGGGTGCGACCGCCGAGCGCCCGATCACGGACAGCCGCACCAGCATCGCGAAGATCCAGGGGGTGGCCGCCCAGGACGAGCGGAACGGCAACCGCCTGTTCGTCACCAGCCAGGCCATCCCGGAGGCCCAGGTCACGAGCACCGTCGCGAACGGCACGCTGAAGATCGTCGATGCGTCCGGGAACGTGCTCTGCATCGGCTCGGCGGCGGCGGACCGACCGAACCTCTACAGCTGCGAGCTCGAACCGCTCGTCTCCGGTCCGCAGACGATCACGGCAGCCGTCGTGAAGGCGAACGGCACCTACAGCACGCCCACCCAGGCGGAACTCGACGCGTACGCCGCGACACCGACCATCGAGTCGGTGACCCGGGACGGCGACGACCTTGTCGTGGCCGGGCACACCAACCGGGAGGCCCGGGTCGAGTCCTCGATCGACCGCACCTCCGTGCTCACCGAGACGGACACGGACACCGACGGCAGCTTCCGGATCCGGATCCCGGGCGGCGCCACCGCCGAGCAGGCCTTCGTCCGCACGGTGAACGACGCGATCCCGGCGGACACCCACGACCACGACGAGTTCGCAACGAGCAACTGGGCCCTGGCGTCCACTGACTCCGAAGCCGGCTCGGGCGAAGAGACCCCCGCACCCGGCGACGGCTCGGGCGAAGAGACCCCCGCACCCGGCGACGGCTCCGGCGAGGCCCAGGCGCCGGTCTACGACGTCACGAGCCCCGCCGCCGGTGCGACGGTCCGGACGGCGCAGCCGACCTTCACCGGCCACGGCCGCCCCGACGGTCGCGTCGCCGTCCAGACCGCGAGCGGCGAGACGCTCGGGGTCGCGACCGCCGACGCCGACGGAAGCTGGGAGGTCACCCTCGAGGGCACGCTCCAGCTCGGCGGCAACGACATCGCCGTCTCGTTCGAGAACCCCGACGGCAGCTGGACGAAGCGTGTCACCCAGGAGGTCACCCGCGTCGCACGGACCGATGCCTTCCGGATCACGACGCCGGCCGATGGTTCGACGGTCACCGACCCGCGGCCGACGATCGAGGGTGCCACGGTCGGCTCGTACCGCCGCATCTCGGTGCAGGACGAGAACGGCACGACGTACGCGTCCGGGTCCTCCGACGCCGAGGGCGACTTCCGGCTCACCTTCGACGAGGACCTCCGTGCGGGCGTGAACACGCTCTCGGTGCAGTACCAGGAGCAGGGCGGCAACTGGGCGTCCTCCCCGTACACGCTGCACTACGACACGGATGCCGGCGAGGAGCCGGGCTCCGGCGAGGGCGAACAGCCCGGCGACGGCGACGAGGCCCCGGCCCCGGCCGAGGTCCAGGTCAGCACGACGCGCCTCGATGACGCCGACGTGGTACTCGGCCTCTCCGGCGCCGAGGGCACGGAGGTCACCGTCGTCGCGAACGGCGTGACCGAGCGCGCCACGATCGGGGACCAGGGCCTGGCGAGCGTCGTCGTGCCGGCACCGGCGGCGACGACCACGACGGCGCACGTCACCTCGACGAACGGCGACCGTTCGGCGGAGCAGGACGTCGTGATCGGTGACGGAGCGCACCCGTCCGACCAGGTGACGGCCGCGGTCGTCAGCTCCAGCGCGCTGACCGGCAGCGCCGAGATCGACGCCTGGGGCCCGGCCTCCGGCATCGGCGGGCTGCAGGCGGAGGACGCCGACGGCAACCTCCTCGCCTACGGCACCATCGGCGCGGACGGCTCCGGGCACCTGACGGTGACCGGCCTGACCGCGGGCGAGCACGTCCTCACGATCGTCTCGGGCGGGCTCTCGACCCAGGTCACCGTCACCATCTGACGCTGACCGGTTGCAACGGCCCCGTCCTGCCGACGCAGGACGGGGCCGTCGTCCGTCATCCGGGCCTCCCGTGCCGGTGACTCACCACGTCTGGCGTGCTGGCTCCTCGGGGTCCGCCCGATCAGGGCTGCGCGACCGACGCAGTCACGGTGAACCTCGCGGTGCGCACGACCTGCCGGGTCGGTCCGACGACCCGCTCGAGCACCGGTCGGTACCGCAGGTGCGAGTTCCACACCGTCCAGAGCTCGCCACCGGCGCGCAGCACCGACGCCGCGTTCCGGAACATCGCCTCCGCCGCGTCGGTCGACACCGTCGTGTCCGCGTGGAAGGGCGGGTTGCAGAGCACCAGGTCGGCGCTGTCCTCGTCGAGTTCGTCGCCGGCGTCGCTCCGGACGGTGCGCACCCGGTCCCCGACGCCGTTCAGGTCCGCGGTCATCCGTGTGGAGGCGACGGCCGCGGCCGACACGTCCGTCGCGACGACGTGCACCCGCGGGCGTCGTCGAGCCACCACGGTGGCGATCACCCCGTTGCCGCAGCCGAGGTCGACGACCTGGCGGGCCTCCGGGACGGCGTCGTCGAGCGCGTCGAGGAGCACCCGGGTCCCCAGGTCGAGCGTCGCACCGGCGAACACGCCACCGTGAGCGGCGACCGTGATCCCGAGCTCGTCCTGGTGCACGCGGCGCGGCCAGGGATCGGTGACGTCGGCACGGGCAGCAGCCGCGCGCAACGGGTCGGAGGCGATGAGCAGGCGTGACTTCCCGCGCCCTCGACTCGCCACGACCTCACCGAAGGACCGGCGGAGGACGTCGTTCTGCGACAGCGACATGTACTTGGTCCGGCCACCGCACAGCAGCACCACGTCCGGTGCCGCGTACCGGGCGACCGCGCGGGCGACCTCGTCGAGCCGGTCGTGCGACTTGGTGAGCCGGAGCAGGACGAGCCGGGCGTCCCGGAACGACTCCTCGAACCCCTCCGGGTGGTGGAACCCGCGACGTCCGAAGGTCCCGGCGCTCGCTTCCAGCGCGCGTTCCCCGACGAGCGAGTCCTGCACCACCCGGACGTCGCTCGCGCCGTGCAGCGCGAGCACCCCGAGCGTGAGGACTCCGTACCGGTCGTCGACGACCGTGACGGCACCAGGATGGCGGAGCGCGTCGCCGTGCACGTGCGGAGCCTCGTCGAGCAGGAACCGATCGGTGCCGTCGATGGCGATGAGGTCCGGTCCCTGTTCCCGGGGGTGGCGCCGGAAGTGGTCGACGAAGTCGGAAGCGGACATGTCCCCGAGCGTACCGACGCCACCCCGGCCCTCCCCCGGCCGGGCCGTCGCGTGCGCAGGTCGCAACGGCGTCCGGTATATCACACGCGACAAGTGTGAGCAGGACTCCTACGCTCAGGGGAGGTCGGGTCCACCGGCTCCAGGACGCAGCGGGAGGGGTAGATGTTCGCACCGCGACCCAGGGCCGGGACGAGGAAGCTGCTCCGCGACGTCGCCCGTGACCGGCTCCGCAGCGAGATCATGAGCGGGCGGCTGCGCCCGGGCGACCGGTTGGACGACGACGAACTGGCCGAGCGGCTCGGGTGCTCCCGGACGCCGGTCCGCGAGGCCCTCGCCGACCTCGACCGCCTGGGGCTGGTCGAGTTCTGCGCGAACCGGTACACGCGGGTCGCCGTCCCGCGGGACGAGGACGTCCTGCCGGCGCTGCAGGCCCTCGGGCTGCTGTTCGGCGGACTGGTGCGCGTCTCCGTCCCGACGCTCAGCGACCAGAACCGCGCCGCGCTGTTCCGACGACTCGGGGTCCTGCTCGACTGCATGCAGACACCGGGCTGGCGGGCGACGGCGGACGCGGCGACCCCGGTCTACCGGACGTTCATCAGCGAATGCCGGAACCCGATGCTGTCGGCGGCGCTCCGCGCGTCACTCGACGGCCTGACCTTCCGGCTGCGCAGCGACCGTCTGCACGAGTCGCTGCCGTGGGAACACATCCGGAACGGCGTCGTCGCGCTCCGGATCGCGGTGGACAGCAGGGACGGTCGACTCGCCGAGCGCGCCACCTGGGCTGTCCACATGCTGCCGGACCCGGACCGCAGCAGCCCGCAGGTCGACGACGGGCAGCGCACCGGAGCAGACCGGACGGACCGCTGACCGTGTGCGGTGAGTGCATGCGAGCGGTGATCGATGCCGTCCGTGCGCGTCGTCCGGGGGCACGGCGAACGCGTTGCGCCCCGTCGGACGAGGCGCCGACCGGCGTCCCGCCGTGCTCGTCGTCCCCCAGCGCACTCCGCGCCCTGCTCGACCCTCCGCCCGACGCCTGACGACTGGCGCCTGACGCCGGACACCTGAGCGACAGAAGCCCCGGCCGCGGTCGTCGCTCGAGGTCGACGACCGCGGCCGGGGCGTCAGGACGGTCAGCGCTCGGCGACCAACCGCACGCTCGAGGTCGTCGTGTTCGCGCCCTTCGACGTCGCCGTCGCCACGACCACGTGGTCGCGGGCCTCGAGCGCCGGCGTCCGGATGACCCAACGACCGTCGCCGTCGGCGACGGTGTGCCCGAGACCGTCGACGACCCCGCCCTGTTCGCCGAGGTCGATCGCAGCTCCCGGCGCGGCCACCCCGGCGATCCGCACCTCCGGCCAGACGGGCGACACGAGGAACCCGTCGCCGGGGGACGTGATGCGCACGGCCGCGCCGTAGTCCAGGCGCACCGGCACGGTGTCGGTGTCCTGGCTGCGGACCCGCTGGACGACCTGGAGCGCGAACACGCCCCCGCGACCCGGAGCCGGCACCGAGACCGTCCAGTTGCCGTCCTCGCCGACCGTGGTGCCGACGACGACGCGGGCACCGTCCCGGACCTCGACCCGGGCGCCCGGCTGCCCTCGTCCCGCCACCGTCGCACGCTCCGAGACGTCCGCCGGGAACTGGGCCGAAGCGGTCAGCGCGGCGATGACCAGCCGGACGTCGACGTCGACGCTCGCGACCTCTTCGCTGCCCTTCCGAGCGACCAGGTGGACGGGGTTCGTCCCGTCTGCCAGACCGGTGAGACCGAAGTTCCAGGAGCCGGTCGACGAGGGCGTGACCGACCGGGTGACCTCGGTGCCGTCGCGCTTCCAGGTGACCTCCACCGACGTCGTGCCCGCCGGTGCGGTACCGACGAGGGTCGCGGTGCCGTCCACCACGTCGACGTCCTCCACGGTCGCCTGCAGGCCCGCGCCGGTGACCGTGGTCGTCACGGTCGCGGTCGTGTCGAAGGTGCCCGCGGCGACGGAACCGGCGAGCGTGCCCCGCAGCGAGCTCGTCGTCGTCGTGATGCCGATCGGCGTCTCGATCCGCATCGCGAACCGGAACTGCTGACCCGCGGCGATCGCCCAGTTCCGGCTGCCGAGGGAGAACGAGTACGTCCTGCCGTCGGCCGAGCGGGATCCGCTGACGAGCGAGTCGCCGCCGAAGTCCTTCCAGGTGGTCCCGTCCCGGTACTGACCGGTCTGCCGGTCCTGGCCCGGCGCGAACGTGGTGCCCTCGGGCGCCGTGAAGACCAGGGTGCCGGTGGGCGTCGTGAAGGCGGACTGCGCGGTGTAGCCCGCGTACACCGTCGTCGTGGCACCGCGCGGCAGGTCCGCCGTGCCGACGTTGCCGGTGATCCGCCCCGGCTTCGCCGGGTCGGTGATCGTCACCGTCACCGACGTCTGGTCCCGGTACTGCCCGTCGACGTACTGCTGGAAGACCAGCGTGTTCTGCCCGACCTGCAGCCCTGTGACGATCGTCTCCCACGTCCCCGTCCCGGCGTCGCTCGCGGTGGCGACCTGACGTCCGTTCAACCGGATGCTCGCCTTCCCCATCGCCGTTCCGGTGATCCGAGCGATCCGTCCCGAGTCGTCCTTCGACGCGACCTGCGCGGTGATCGCCCGCTGCGGGTACGGCCGCGTGACCGGCGAGCTGCTCACCGTCGCCGAGTTCTTGCACCCGATCAGGCAGGCGTAGGTCCAGAACCGGGGGGTCCGGGTCTCGCCGTACCGCCACCCGGCGAAGGTCGCGGTCGACGTGCCGCCGTCCCAGTGGTAGTCACCGCCGACGTTCCCGACGTGGATCTGACAGGTCGTCTCGAACAACCCGCAGCGTGGGTTCCCGGTGACGCGGTAGGTCCGGTCGTCGATCGGCGTCAGGCTGACGCCCGTCGGCGTGTTCGCGACCGTCCTGGTCGATCCCGGCGGGGCCGATGTCGTCGTCGCCGACGCCGGCCCTCCGGCCACCAGTGCGGAGACGACGACCGCCGTGGCGGCCATCGCGGTGGTCGTGATGCGCATGGACTCCTCCTCGTGTCATGACTCGGTCCGAGCCAGGGCACACCGTAGGGAGGATCAGAATGCGCTACAAATTCGGTATATCACTCAGCGCTGGGGCCGGTAGAGCACGACCGCCGTGTTGCGCTGCGGCCGCATCCCGGCACGGAGCGGCACCGCCGCCCCGGTCGTCGTCGCGGCGAACACCCGAGCGCCCGGACGGCTGATCAACTGGTCGGCGAGGGCGCGCTCGAGCTCCCGGACCCGAGTCCGGAGCGCGCGGTTCTCGTTCTCCAGGTCCAGGACACGCCGGATCCCCTCCAGCGACACCCCCTCGGATCCCAGCCGCGCGATCTCCCGCAGCTGCGCGACGTCCCGCATCGAGTACCGACGGGACCCGCCGCGGGTCCGTCCGGGGACGACCAGGCCGAGCCGGTCGTACTGCCGCAGTGTCTGCGGGTGCATCTCCGCCAACTCGGCGGCGACCGCGATCGCGAAGACGGGCGAGGTCTCGTCCATGTCGGCCATCTGAGCGCTCCTAGCGGGACTGACGGGAGGCTCGGTGCGGGTTCCTGACGGAGCCGCACCGAGCCTCCCGGCCGGGTCTGGTGGTGATGTGGTGCGTGACGCTAGCCGCGCGCCTTGGCGAGCAGGTCCTCGCGCGGGTCCTCGTCGGGCAGGGCTGCGGCGAGGGCGTCGAGCGCCTCGCGCGCCTTGTCCGACAGGTGGGACGGCACCGCGACCTGGACGGTGGCGAGCAGGTCGCCCGTGCCGTTCTTGGTCGTGACGCCGCGGCCCTTGACGCGGAGGACCCGTCCGGACGGCGTGCCGGGCGCGACGCGGAGCTTGACCGGCGCGCCACCGAGGGTCGGGACCTCGATCGTCGCGCCGAGCGCGGCCTCCACGAAGGTGACCGGCACGTCGACCCGCAGGTTGAGGCCGTCTCGCTCGAACACCGGGTGCTTCCGCACCGTGACGGTGACCACGAGGTCACCGGCCTCACCGCCGTCGCGGCTCTGCTCACCACGACCGCGCAGCCGGATCTTCTGGCCGTCGGCGACGCCCGCGGGGATGCGGACGTTCACCGGCCGGCCGTTGCCCTGCGCGAGCTTGACCGTGTCACCGGCGACGGCGGTGGCGAGGTCGAGCGTCGTCGTCGCGGTGACGTCGCGCCCCTTCGTCGGGCCGCCGAAGCCACGGAAGCCGCCGGTGTTCTGGCCGAAGCCGCCACCGCCGAACATGCCGCCGAGGATGTCCTCGAAGCCGCCGGCACCGCCGCCGCCCTGACCGAAGCGGACGCGCTGTCCGCCCCCGCCCTGGCCGCCGCCGCCGAACATGCCGCCGAAGACGTCCTCGAAGCCGCCCTGGCCGCCCGGTCCGCCCGCCGTGAAGCGGGCGCCGGAGCCCATCGCGCGGACCTGGTCGTACTCCTTGCGCTGCTCCTTGTCGGAGAGCACGGAGTACGCCTCGCTGATCTCCTTGAACTTCGACTCGGCAGCAGCGTCACCCGGGTTGGAGTCCGGGTGGTACTGCCGCGCGAGCTTCCGGTAGGTC
The DNA here is from genome assembly GCF_003234615.1 of Curtobacterium sp. MCPF17_001. NCBI lineage: Bacteria > Bacillati > Actinomycetota > Actinomycetes > Micrococcales > Microbacteriaceae > Curtobacterium > Curtobacterium sp. MCPF17_001. Next base: position 127,617 of record NZ_QKSL01000003.1, on the reverse strand, counting down.
TTCTTCAGGTCGGCCTCAGAGGCGTCCTTGGACACCCCGAGGACCGCGTAGAAGTCCTTGTCGAACCAGTCCTGACTGGCCACGGCTCACCTCCCCTCTTCCGATGCCGGCCCTCAGGCCGGGACCGCCACGGCGACCTTGGCCGCACGGAGCACACGCTCGCCGAGCTTGTAGCCCGGTTCGACGACGTCCGCGACCGTCTGACCGGTGGCACCCGGTGTCGGGAGCTGGACGATCGCCTCGTGGATGTTCGGGTCGAAAGTCTCGCCCTTCTCACCGATCTGCACGAGCTTGAACCTGTCGAACCCGGCGCGGATCTTCTGGCCGATGACCTGCATGGGGCCCTCGGGCAGGTCCCCGTGCGCCTCGGCGCGGGTCAGGTCGTCGAGCGCGGGGAGGAGTGCACGCACCACCTCGGCGATCGCCACCTCGCGGTTGGCCTCGCGGTCGCGCTCGACGCGCTTCCGGAAGTTCACCAGCTCGGCCTGCGCACGGAGCATGTCCGCGCGCATCTCGGCGACCAGGTCGCGGTCGGACGGGGACAGGCGGTCTTCGGCGATGCCGGACGCGGCGTCGGCGAGCAGGGCCTCGTCCTCCGGGCTGAGGTCGTCCGCCGGGCTCCCGCCCGTCGGACCCCCGTCCGCCGCAGCGGGCGCGTCCGTCGGGACCTCGACGTCGGGGCCCTCGGCCTCGATCAGGTCCTCGGGTGCCGTCGCGTTGGTGGCGTCGCCCTCGACCTGCGGCTCCCGGGCGTCGTCGACGTTGTCGTCGTGCACGTTGCCGTCAGCGTTGTTGGAGTCAGCCATCGGTTACTTCTTGTCCTTGTCGTCCTCGTCGTCCACGACCTCGGCGTCGACGATGTCCTCGTCGTCACCGGCGGTCTGGCCCTCCGCGCCCGCTTCCGGACCGGCGGCGGCAGCCGACTGGTCCTGGGCGTAGATGGCCTGGCCGATCTTGCCCTGCGACTCGTTCAGCTTGTCGAAGGCGGTCTTCACCGCGTCGTCGTCGTCTCCCGCGAGGGCCGACTTCAGCGCATCGACGTCGGCCTGCACCTCGGACTTGACGTCCGCGGGGAGCTTCTCGTCGTTCTCCTTGATGAGCTTCTCGATCGAGTACGCGAGCTGCTCGGCCTGGTTGCGACGCTCGCTGGCTTCGCGGCGGGCCTTGTCCTCGGCGGCGTGCTCCTCGGCCTCGCGGACCATGCGCTCGATGTCCTCCTTCGGCAGCGACGAGCCGCCGGAGATGACCATCGACTGCTCCTTGCCGGTGCCCTTGTCCTTCGCGGACACGTGCACGATGCCGTTGGCGTCGATGTCGAACGTGACCTCGATCTGCGGGATGCCCGCGGGCGCCGGGGCGATGCCGGTCAGCTCGAAGGTGCCGAGCGCCTTGTTGTCGCGAGTGAAGTCGCGCTCGCCCTGGAAGACCTGGATGGCGACCGACGGCTGGTTCGAGTCAGCGGTCGTGAAGGTCTCGCTGCGCTTGGTCGGGATCGCGGTGTTGCGGTCGATGAGCTTCGTCATCAGGCCGCCCTTGGTCTCGATGCCGAGCGAGAGCGGGGTGACGTCGATGAGCAGGACGTCCTTGCGCTCACCCTTGAGGACACCAGCCTGCAGCGCGGCGCCGACGGCGACGACCTCGTCCGGGTTGACGCCCTGGTTCGGCGACTTGCCACCGGTCAGCGACTTGACGACCTCGGCCACGGCGGGCATGCGGGTCGAGCCGCCGACGAGGACGACGTGCGCGATGTCGTTCACCGACACGCCCGCCTCCTTGATGACGTCGTTGAAGGGCTTCTTCGTGCGGTCGAGCAGGTCGGAGGTCATCTGCTCGAACTGGGCGCGCGAGATGGTCTCGTCGAGGTTCAGCGGGCCGTTCGCCGTGAGGGTGAGGTACGGCAGCTGGATGTTGGCGCTCAGCTGACTCGACAGTTCCTTCTTCGCCTGCTCGGCGGCTTCCTTCAGGCGCTGCTTGGCGATCTTGTCCGTGGACAGGTCGACGCCGTGCTCGTCCTTGAACTTCTTGACCAGGTGGTCGACGATCCGCTGGTCCCAGTCGTCGCCGCCCAGGCGGTTGTCGCCCGAGGTCGAGCGGACCTGGATCGTGGAGAAGTCGTCGTCCTTGCCCACCTCGAGCAGGGAGACGTCGAACGTGCCGCCGCCGAGGTCGAAGACCAGGATGAGCTCGTCTTCCTTGCCCTTGTCGAGGCCGTACGCCAGCGCGGCCGCGGTCGGCTCGTTGATGATGCGGAGGACGTTGAGGCCGGCGATCTCACCGGCGTCCTTCGTGGCCTGGCGCTCGGCGTCGTTGAAGTACGCCGGGACCGTGATGACCGCGTCGGTGACGTCCTCACCGAGGTACTGCTCGGCGTCGCGCTTGAGCTTGCCGAGGGTACGGGCCGAGATCTCCTGCGGCGTGTAGCTCTTGCCGTCGATGTCGACCTTCCAGTCGGTACCGATGTGGCGCTTGACGCTCGCGATGGTGCGGTCGACGTTCGTGACGGCCTGGCGCTTCGCGGTCTCGCCGACGAGCACCTCGCCGTCCTTCGTGAATGCCACGATCGACGGCGTCGTGCGGAGGCCCTCGGCGTTCGCGATGACGGTGGGCTCGCCACCCTCGAGCACGCTGACGACCGAGTTGGTGGTTCCGAGGTCGATTCCTACTGCACGTCCCATGGGGCTCCCTTTCGTGGTGGATCAAAGTCTGCGCCGACTTGCGTCTGCTGCGCTCAACTTTACTCACGGAGGCTGGGAGGTCAAGTGGGGGAAGGCGAAGTTGCGCCGGGGTGGCTCAAGTCAACGTCAAGCGTAGGCCTTACACTCGGGATGCTTTCAGCGGACACATGCAATATTTCATATGTCCATGTTGTAGCCGTATCACACGGCACTCATCCGAAAGACATCTCCTCTCACATGAAGAAGACACTTCGCGCAGCCGGGGCCGCTGGGCTCGCTGCTGCCACTGTATTGACCGGGCTGAGTTTCGGAAGCGCCGCTTCGGCTAGTGCAACCAGCGCAAGCAGCACTCATGCAGGGTTTGGATTCAAACTCATCTGGAAGAATTCTGAAAAAGACTTCCAAACCACCAACGAGACCTATTTGACCAGGTACAGCACCCTCGCCGAAGCCGAGGCAGCTGCAAAGCTCATCGAACCCGTCTTCGTCGAACAGGACGAGTCCGGCAAGAAGTGGTTCGAGTTGAATATCCAGGCAGACGATGGCGAGCGATGCCTCTACGAGCATCACGAGAATCATCCCACTCCTTGGGCTGGGTTCTTGACAGGTGCGGCCTGCGGAAAGAATAATTCCAAGTGGACGCTCGATGACGGCTTTCTGCTGTCTAAAGCTGGACGATATATCGCCGCACCCCGTCAAAGCTCGGATGCCGGGAAAGTCTGGTACTTCCCCGTCTCTAGCTCCAAGCCGTCGTCCTCCAAATTCGTCAACATCCCATCGAGCCTCGAGGGCGTTACGGCTTCGTCGTCGAATGTTGATGTCAATGCCGGGACAGCGACAGTGTCAGGATCGGCTCCGAAGGACGCGACGAACGTGCTGGTCGAGTGGACGAACGAGGAGGGCGCGGAGAAGCAGAGGTACGTGTCGGTCGTTGACGGGAAGTACTCCGCGATCGTCACCGGGCTGAAGCTCGGCACGACTCCGGTTTCCGTCACGGCGTTCGACGGCGGCGATGAGATCGGCACCACAAGTGTCGACGTCAAGCTCGAAGTGGCACCGGTCACCGCCACGTACGCCTTCGACGCGAGCGTCGACACCGTCGTCCAGGTCTCGGGAACGGCGCAGCCGAACACGAGAGTCACGATCAAGCACGGCGAGACGGACCTGGTCACGGTCCCGACCGGCGACACCGGCGAATGGACGGCACCGATCAATGCGCCGAACATGCCCGGCGCCTACAACCTCACCGTCGGGCAGGAGATCCGCGGCCAGGACAACGGCCGCATCGAACTCGATGTCGACTACGGCCCCGGTGTCACCATCAACTCGCCGGGCGACGGCTTCGAGCTGGGCGAAGGCGACACCCTCGCTGTCCGTGGGTCTGCACCGACGGGTACCGAGATCAACGTCCACGAGAAGGGCAAGAGCGAGGTCCTCAACAGCGGCAAGGCCGGCACCAACTCCTACCTGATTCCGATCACCGGCCTCGAGGACCGCGAGTACACGCTCGTCGCGGAAGGCATCACGAAGGGGTACAACCGCACCCATGCCGAGATCACGATCAACCCGGGCAAGACCTCGGAGCTCACCCCGGCTGCCGTGACATCCACTTCCGTCGTCGCCGGCACGACGAACACGATCGAGGGAACCGCGACGAAGGACGCGACCCTCAAGATCGTGAACGCCTGGGGCACCGACCTGCTCGGCACGCCGGTCACGGTCGACAGCACCGGCCACTGGTCCTTCGACCGCGTCGTGTCCTGGAACGCGAAGAACTTCACGTTCTTCATCGAGCAGAGCAAGAACGGCGCCACCAAGAAGTCCGGCGCCTTCGTGATCAACCCCGAGGACCCGGCCGCCTCCCTGGTCGACCCGACGGTCACCGACCCCGCCACGGTCAACCTCGGCGTGAACAACACCTTCACCGGCACCGCCACCAAGGACGCCACGCTGAAGATCGTCAACGCCTCCGGCACCGACCTGCTCGGCCACCCGGTCACCGTCGACAGCGACGGCAACTGGACCTTCGACCGCATCGTGTCCCGTTCGGCGAAGAACTTCACGTTCTTCATCGAGCAGAGCAAGAACGGCGCCACCAAGAAGTCCGGCGCCTTCGTGATCAACCCCGAGGACCCGGCCGCCTCCCTGGTCGACCCGACGGTCACCGACCCCGCCACGGTCAACCTCGGCGTGAACAACACCTTCACCGGCACCGCCACCAAGGACGCCACGCTGAAGATCGTCAACGCCTCCGGCACCGACCTGCTCGGCCACCCGGTCACCGTCGACAGCGACGGGAACTGGACCTTCGACCGCGTCGTGTCCTGGAACGCGAAGAACTTCACGTTCTTCATCGAGCAGAGCAAGAACGGCGCCACCAAGAAGTCCGGCCCGTTCGTGGTCAACCCCACCGCGGAGTGACACCCGAACACCACCACCCCTGACAGTGACGGCCCTCCTACTCCGGGAGGGCCGTCACTGATATATTCAACCTGTGCGCGAAATGTCAATTCGCTACCGTGTTCCTATCCGATCGGAAGGAACAAGTGAATGCGATATCTATTCAACATGGCTGCGGCGGTGGCGACGGTGCTCGCTACGATGCTGGGCGGACCCACCCATGCCGACCCGGCTCCTCGCGCCGTCGATCTCGACCTGGGGACCGCAGTGCTCCAGCGCGGCGAGACCGGCGCCATCGACATCGGGTTCGAGCAACTCGGTGGGCACCCGGGCACCGTCGAGGGGGACGTCACCGTGTCGGCACCGGCGGGCACCACGTTCCCAACGGCGGACAACGACGCACTCGGTCAGTACCGAAACCCCGGGTGGGCAAGGTGGCTGTCGACGAGCCGGCTTCGTCTGACCGATGCCCGGGTGAGCGGTGACCGGACGCAAGCCACGTACTCGCTCCGCGGCACGGCGGACTTTGACACGAGCGTGCAGCTCCGGTTCGCCATCCCCGTCGAGGTGTCGGCCGCTGCACCGGTGACCGGGCGCCTGTCCTACCTGGCGACCGGAACACGCGCGGGCGGTGTCGCCCCGTGGAGTGTGGGCGGTTCGACGACGATGCGCGTCGCGGCGGGTGTCGAGGGCGGTGCCGGCGAGGAGACCACCCTGGCTCGCGGCGGATCAGTGTCCGTCCCCTTCGTGGCCTCGACGACGACCCGTGTGAGCGCAGTCGACGGAGCGGTCGAAGTGGACGCTCCTGCTGGAACGCAGTTCTCCGACGGGCAGGCCACGGTGACTGGCTGGTACGAACACGACGGCGTCCGGCACACGGACGGCATGACGCTGACCGACGGGGAACGACTCGACGGCGGTTCGCGGTACCGATGGCACTGGACGACGCAGCCGTCCTGGTCGGTACCGCCCGGCACGCGGTTCGGATGGGCGGTCACCGTCGACACACCCGCCGATGCGGTCGCCAAGCGCGGTGCGCTCACGGCGGACCTGCACGGCGACGCGCTGCAGGGACCGTTTGACACGCGCGCGACGACCGCCACCACGATCCCCGAGAACGATGAGGTCCTGGTCGGGGTAGACGGTCCCGCCACGTCGCTCGTCCGCGGGGACACCTCGACGGTGGAGGCACGACTCCGGAGCACGGTCGAGACCACTTCCCCGCGCGACGGCTCCGTCGTGCGGTTCGACGCACCCGCCGGGACGACCTTCGACTCGGGAGCGGCCATCCGCGGCGAGTACCAGCTGCCAGGTTCCGACCAGACGCGGCAGTTCACCGCGGACCAGCTCGTCGACGGAGAGCGCACAGAGGACGACACCGTCCTGACCTACCGGTGGGCCGACACCGGCTGGCAGCTCCCCGCAGGCACCGTCATCCGCTTCGCGGTGCCGGTCACGGTGCCGTCGGACGCACCCGCAGGGACGGAGGCACTCACCACGGTCGCCACCGGCCGTACCGACCAGGGGACCTTCGCGGCGTCCGCCACGACCGCCACCACCATCGCGGCGGCCCCCACGCTCACCCCCGTGTCGCTCCGGAACGAGCGACTCGTGGCGGGGTGGGACAACATCCTGCGCGGATCGGGGCACCCCGGCGCTGGACTCGAGGTCGACGACCACTTCGGCAACCGACTGGCAGCCGCGGTGGTCCACGCCGACGGCTCCTGGCAGGCCGTGCTCCCCGTCCCGGTCAACGCCGCCGAACTCGAGCTCCACTTCGTGCAGACGTCCGGTGACGTCACCGAGGCCTCCGGTGCCGTCTCATTGCCCGTCGTCTCCCCGCCGTCCGTCACGACCAGCACCACGACCATGGTGCCGGGCCTGCTGAACCGGTTCGAGGGGACAGGTCCGGGCGGAGCGGCCTACCGCGTCGTCAACCGCTGGGGAACTGATCTCGTCTCGGGCACGTCGACGGTCGACTCCGACGGCAGGTGGCGATTCGATCGCGTCGTCTCGAACGGAGCGACGTCGTTCGAGTTCCGCCTCCAGCTCGCCACCGACGGTTGGGAAGCCCGGACTCCGGTCTTCGTCACCGGGTCGACGTCACTCGAGCCGGTCACCGTGCTCACGAAGTCGGTCGTCCCCGGCACGGAGAACCTCTTCGAAGGCACCGGGAGCGCGAACGCCAGCTACCGGGTCGTCAACGACTGGGGGACGGAACTCGTCTCCGGTACCCGCCAGGTGGACGGAGACGGGCGATGGTCGTTCCGTCGCGTCGTCGACTACCGAGCGCACGACTTCCGGTTCCGGATCGAACAGCGCCGCGGAGCGGTCACGCTCCTCTCTGACCTCTTCGTGGTGCCGGCCGCCGAACGGTAGACGGTGCCGGTCAGGCGCGGCGCTGGAACGAGCGCCGCGCCTGACCGCGTTCCGGCTTCCCCAGCGCACTTGCCTCGCCCGGCGACAGGACACCCCAACCGCCGCGGGGCATCACCGCCACCAGGAGCGTCGCGACCAGCAGACCGTGGGAGAGCATCGCGGTCAGGATCGACGTGTTCGACAGCGTCACCGCGCTCATCACGAAGAGCACCCCCACGACCGGCACGGGGAGTCCGCGGCTCCATCGGTCGAGGACACGCAGCCAGGCCGCCAGGACAGCAGCGATGACGACCACCCCGACCGCCCCGAGGTTCGCGTACCCGTCCGCGAAGAGGTTCGCATTCGCGTTGACGTTCGACCCCGGCAACATGTACTGCCCGATGGTCTTCGTCGGCGTGGTGTCGTACGGCGACGTCACCCAGAACCGTGTGAACGACCTCGCCCACAGTGCGACAGGGTGTTCCGAGAAGTAGTCGGCGTAGACCGAGGTGAGCAGTCCCGGGGTGACGATGAACCGTCGCGAGAAGAGCGACGTCCAGGTGATGCCGCCCTGCGCCTCGTCGACGATGGCCGATCCGACCATGAGCACGACGGGTCCGAACAGCAGCGGGAAGCCGGACCGGGGACGGCGGCGCCGCAGCACGACTGCGATCACGACCATCGCCGGGATCGAGAACAGCACGGTCTTGAACCCCGTCGTCGAGTAGAGCAGGTACTGCCCGACGACCCCGAGGGCGAACAGCGGCCAGGCCCGCTTCGCGAGTGCCCGGATCATCACGTAGGCGTTGACCACGTACGCCTGGCCGCTGAGGAGGTACCCGAGGCCCCCACCGGCAGCGAGGTCGTCGGCGTAGGCGGCACGCACGTCGTACACCTCGTCGAGGGCGACCAGGCGGAACTGGAAGCCCGTCGTCACCGCCATCAGACCGTACGTCCCGAGTGAGTAGAGCCCGCACAGCACCCAGGCGAGCGTCTCCCGTCGGACCACCCGTGACCCGACGAGCATGCTGTCCGCTGCCGTCGCCGGAGCGGTCGACAGCGCACTCCCGGTGTCGCGGCGCCACCGGACGGCCAGCGCCGCCGCGGAGAACACCACTGCCAGCAGCATCGAGAACGCGGCGGCACCGGCCGGGTCGAGGTACCCGGTGTAGCCGGACATGAGGATGGCGGGCCCGACGCAGACCCCCAGCATCATCCAGAGCACGACGTCCGACGCGCACGTGATCCGGCGCGGCAGCAGGAGGGCGACGATCGCGGTGAGCATCGTTGAGGCCACTCCGTCCTGCCAGGCCTGGGGGACGGAGGTGTACCCGGCGTACGCGAACGGTCCGGAGATGAGGCCCGTGTACACGACCCGCAGGACGAGCGAGTAGGCGACCACCAGCACGACGAGCAGCACCGCGCGCACGCACGACCGGGCGGCTGCACGGCGACCACCGTCATCGGTGATGTGCGAGGCCACCGGAACGGACAGCGCGCTCACCGCGGCCGGGCCCCGAGCAGCCCCCGGTACATCGCCACGAGGACCGCTTCCTCCGCGTCCCAGTGGAACTGCTCCCGAGCCGCGCGGGCAGCCACCGCCGAGTGGGCGGACAAGCGCTCCGGGTCCGAGGCGTACGAGGCGATCGCCCGCGCGATCGCAGCCGGGTCGGACGGGTCCACGAAGGTGACGCAGTCGTACCCGCGCAGGAGGCGCCTCCAGAGCGGGAAGTCCGAGACGACCAGGGCCAGGCCCGCGGCCATGTTCTCGAACAGCTTGGTCGGGAGACAGTCGAGGTGCGCCGGCGTGGGCAGGAGGGTCACGACGCCGATGCTGGATCGAGCCAACAGGTCGCGGGCGCGACCGGGCGACACGTGCCCGTGCAGTTCGACCCGACCACTGTCGACGCCCTCGCGGAACCCCTCGAGCAGGGCCGCCGGGCGCACCGGACCGGCGAGGCGGAGGAACCAGCCGTCCGGGAAGGCGGGGTCGAGCACGGCCCGGGCCAGCGTCCGCGCCCCGCGGTCGACGTCGAGTGCGCCGACGAAGGCGACGGCCGGGTCCCGAACCGTGACCAGGTCGTCCTCCGCCCGGAGGCGTGGGAAGTTCCGCACCAGGACCGTCTTCCGTGTCGGGAAGCGGTTGGCGATGGTCTCCGTCGCGGCCACGATGCGGTCGGCGGAGCGAGCGCACCGGACGACGGCGTGCGCCGCCACCTTCGCCACCAGGCGGCCCGAACGACTGAGGTACGACTTGTTCAGTACCTGGTTCGGCAGGTCCTCGTGGGCGTCGAAGACGACGCGGCGCCCGAGTGCCCGCAGCAATGGTACGGCCCACACGAGCTCCGGGTCGTGGAAGTGCAGCACCGCGGCACCACTCCGGTAGCCGGTCCACACCGCCTCGACCGATCCGAGGAGCACGCGGGTCGACCGTCGACGGCGGCGGATCGTGTGGACGACGACTCCGGTGTCCGGGACCTCGAGATCGCTCTCGACGGCCACGAGGAGCACCCGCCACCCCGCTGCGACCAGCCCGGCCGCCTCCCGCAGGTGGACACGGTTGTCCGTCCACGGATGCGCGCTCGAGACGTGCGCGATGTCGAAGCGGGTCACCGGACGCCCCCCGCGAGCTCGAGCACCGCGTCGGCGACGCGCTCGGCGCTCCGGCCGTCACCGTAGGGTTCGGCGTCGACCTCCGGTGCCGGGAGCCCGGCGAGGGCTGCGCCGATGGCCGACGGATCGTGCCCGACGAGCGCGTTCCATCCGAGCTCGACCGTCTCGACCCATTCGGTCTCCTCGCGAACGGTCACCGTCGGACGCTGCAGCAGGAAGGCTTCCTTCTGCAAGCCACCCGAGTCCGTCACCACTCCGCTGCTGTCACGCACGGTGCGGACCAACTCCGGGTAACTCACCGGGTCGGAGACGATGATCCCCGGCCGGTCGAGCCGGACGCGGAATCGCTCTGCGCTGGCACGCAGGCGTGGGTGTGCCAGGAGCAGGACGGGCCGCCCCACGTCGGTGAGGCCGTCGAGCACGCTCCGGAGTCGGTCGGGGTCGTCCGTGTTCGACGGGCGATGGAGGGTCGCCACGACGTACGGGTCCGATGCCATCCCGGCCGGGAGGCGCGGCGCGGTCCCTGCGACGGCGTCGCGGACCGCGAAGAGCACGTCCGTCATCACGTCGCCGACGATTCGGCTCCTCGCCGCGAGGCCCTCACGTTCGAGGTGGCGCATCGCGGTGGCGGTCGGTGCGAGGCACAGGTCGGCCGTGTGGTCGGTGGCGATCCGGTTGATCTCCTCCGGCATGTCCCGCGCGAACGAGCGGAGCCCCGCCTCGAGGTGCACCGTGGGGATGCGCAGTTTCACGGCGGCGAGCACGCCCGCCAGCGTCGAGTTGGTGTCGCCGTAGACCAGGACGGCGTCCGGTCGTTCGCTGCGGCACACCTGTTCGATGTGTTCGAGCATTCGTCCGGTCTGCGCGCCGTGCGCAGCAGATCCGACTGCGAGGTGGTGGTCGGGGGCCGGGATCGCCAGGTCCTCGAAGAACACGTCCGACATCGAGGCGTCGTAGTGCTGTCCGGTGTGGACGATCACGTGCTCGCAGCGACCTGCGAGTGCATCGGCCACGGCGGCGAGCTTGACGAACTGGGGGCGGGCGCCGACGACGCTCATGACCTTCACGGTGCGTTCTCCTTGCTTGTCGGAGGATGTGAGAGCAGGGCATCGGGTCGTACCGAGCACGCTCGATCGAGCGCAGCCGCGAACCGCGCCGTGAGGGCCGGGTACGTGAACGCCTCGCGTGCCCGTTCGGATGCGAGACGGGCGAGGGTGGCTCGCCTGGTCGGCCCCATCTCGACGGTGCGGGCGATGCCTGCGGCGAGCGCGGTCGCATCGTCGGCGGTGGTGAGCACGGCGTTTCCGTCGTCGAAGACGGGCACCGGGCCGGCTGCGCCCAGGACGACGGGACGGCCGATGCGGGCGTACTCGAAGAGCTTGTTGAAGGACACGCCCCACTGGTAGAGCGGCAGGTCCGCCATGTTGGCGATCAGACAGTCGGACGAGCGGCCGATCGCCCGCGCCGCTGGTTGCGACCGCCGGCCCAGGAACTCGATGCGCTCGGAGGCCGGACCGTCGGCTGCCCGTCGACGGAGGCCCTCGACGGCGGGTCCGTCACCGACGATCCGCAGCACGACCCGGGTGGGGAGGGTCGCGACGGTCGGGTGCGCCAGGGCGTCGACGACCGCATCGAGCGCGTTGGCGCGGCCGACGCTCCCGAGGTAGGTGACGACGAACTGCTCGCGGTGGACGGGTTCGGCTTCGTCCCAGGGCTCGGCTTCGTCCCAGGGCTCGGTGCCGTTGGACACCCAGGAGAACGGCAGGTGTCGTCCTCTGGCCGCGTAGTAGTCCCCGGCCCGGGCGAGCGGTGACACCAGCGCATCCGCCCGTCGCACCACGTCGGCTTCGATCGCCCGCAGGGCACGCACCACGAGCGACCGCTGGGACAGGTCGGTGAACGCGACGAGCGTCTCCGGCCACAGGTCGCGCGGCTCGAAGACGAACCGAGCACCCCGCCGACGGGCCAGCCGTGCGGCGGCCCAGGCGGCGAGCGGGTGGAACGAGCTCCCGACGACGACGTCCGGCTGCGGGAGACCGCGAGTCGTCCCCGGGGCGAGCGCGATGAGGGTGACGAGCAGCATGTCGAGGACGCGCCGGATCGGGCCCCGGTACCGCACACCCCGCAGCCGCAGGACCTCGTGCGTCCCCTCCCGCCGGTGTTCGCGGAACCGCAGCCGGGGGAAGGTCTGCCCTCCCGACGGGTGGACCGTGCTGGCACCGATCAGCACGCAGTGCCAACCGTGCTGGCCGAGGGTCCGCGCGAACTGCTCGTGCCGGGACGTCCGGCCGTCCCGTGCCGCTTCCGCGACGTAGTGGTTGAGGATCCACACCACGCGGCGCGTCACGTGCGGACCGCCGGGCCCGGGACGGGGCCGTGCTCGGGACGGAGCTCGTGCATCGTGGCGCAGCCCGCCGCGGTGATGCCGCGCGCACGGAGGACGACACCCGCCGTCCGGAGCAGGATGCGGAAGTCGAGGAGGACCGAGCAGCGGTCGACGTACTCGACGTCGAGTCGGAAGCGGTCCTCCCAGGACAAGGCGTTGCGACCGTGCACCTGCGCGAGTCCGGTCAGCCCGGGGCGGACCTCGTGTCGCCGCTTCTCGGACCCGGTGAAGCGAGGACCGTACGTGACCGGCAGCGGCCGCGGCCCGACGATGCTCATCTCTCCGCGGAGGACGTTCACGAGGCTCGGCAGCTCGTCGATGCTGGTAGCCCGCAGGAACACTCCGAACCTCGTCAGTCGACTCGCGTCGGTGCTGAGGCCGCGAGCGGGGTCGAACGGTCGCATCGTTCGGAGCTTGACGATGGTGAACGGCGCCCCGTGGAGCCCGATGCGTTCCTGCCGGAAGAGCACCGGCCGCCCGAGACAGGTGGCGACCACCAATGTTGCGACCGCCAGGGGGAAGGCGGTGACGATCAGGATCACGGTCGCGATCACGATGTCGAAGACGCGTCCGCCGGTCGCGGACCAGCGTCGTCGTTCCGCGCGGCGGGTCACGGCGTCACCTCGGACGTGCTTCCCGGCACAGCGGAGCGGTGCGATCGCTGCGTCTCCGGGGGCACGTCTGCCCCATAGACGGCGTACGCGTCTCGCGCGCCGCGACTCCGCGCCATCGTGACCACGACGCCCTGGACGGAAGCTCCCACGGTCGCGAGTGACTCGATCGACGAGGACACCTCCGCTCGTCGGACTCGCCCGGAGGCCACGACCAGGAGCATGTTCTGCACGGCCCGCGACACGAGTGCCGCGTCCGTCACCGACCCGAGCGGTGGGGTGTCGACGATGACGACGTCGAACAGCGCCGCGACGTCCTCGATCAGCGCGGTGAACGCTGGAGACCCGACGAGTTCACTCGGGTTCGGCGGCACCGTCCCGGAGGGGATCACGCTCAGTCCGGCGCGACCCCAGGGCTGCAGGACGTCGGCGAGTTCGACCCGCCCGACCAGGATGTCGGAGAGACCTGCCGACCCTTCGATGCCGAAGACGTTCGCCAGGTTCGGCCGACGGAGATCGGCATCGATGACCACGGTACGGAGGCCGCTCTCGGCCAACGCGACCGCCAGGTTGGCGGCGGTGGTGGTCTTGCCCTCGGACGGCCGGGAACTCGTGATGGCGAGCGTGCGCGCACCCTCTGGCCGCGACGCGAGGAACTGCACGTTGGTCCGGAGGCTCCGGAACGCCTCTGCACGCGCGCTGGCACGCGCGTCGCGGAGGACGAGGGGCTGCTTCGACGCCTCGGGGTCGAACCCGATGTCGCCGAGGACGGGGAGGTCCCAGAGCTCCTGGACCTCGTCACGCCCGCGGACCTTGGTGTCGAGGGCCCAGCGCAGGAAGGCAGCGAGGACACCGAGTCCGGCACCGGCTGCTCCCCCGAGAGCAGCGTTCGCACGGGTCCTCGGTGCGACGGGCGTCGTCGGACGGGCCGCCGGCGAGGTCTGGGTGACCGTCACACCGACACCCGACGCGTTCGCGTCGAGCCGGTCCTGGACGACGGACGAGAAGCTCCGCACGATGCTGTCGGTGATCTCTGCCACCCGCTGGCGGTCCGGAGAGGTCACCGCGATCTGCATGACGACGCTCCCCGTCGGCGACGTGGCAGAGACGGACCGGGCCAGTTCCGAGGCCTTCACGTCGAGGTGGAGCTCGTCGATAACCGGCTGCAACACGATGGGCTGTGGGACGAGGTCCAGGTAGGAGTGGATCCGCTGTTGCGCTGCGTTCGTGCCCTGCGCGAGGTCGAGGGCCGAGGACTCGGCATCACCGCTGATCGAGATCCAGATCTTCGACGTCGCCCGGAACTGGGGCGTCACCGTGGATGAGAGCGCGATCGCCACCACGAATCCGAGGAGGGCTCCGCCGACGGCGAAGTACCAGCGCAAGACGAGCGCACGAGTGAGGGGGGTCACCACGAACCTTCCGGGTTGGTCGAGCAGTTGATACTTTAGATGTCAGCATAACACGTGCTTGGGAAGGAAGCCCCGGCGCGCACACGCCGGGGCTTCCTCGGTCAGGCTGCGTCCACCGTGTTGTCGTCGCCCTCGTCGGTGATCTCCGGGGCGTCACCGGTGTAGGTGATCGTGTTCCCGGAGCCGAGCACGGCGATCTCCTGGACACCGGCCTGGCCGATCTCGACGGTCGCGTTGCTCGCCTCCACCGTGAGCACCTTCACCGAACCGAGCAGGTACGCCTGCCCGGACGTGATGATGTTGATGCCGTCGCAATCGCTGACCGTGACGGGACCGGACGACTTCTCGACGGACACCTGAGCGGCTCCGTCGACGCATTCGTTGTACGTCGTGGCCTGCGCCGTCGCGGATGCGGATGCGGATGCGGACGGTTTCGCGGTGCCCTCGCTCCGGTGCTCGCCGCCGCCGGTCGAGCAGGAGGTGAGGAGCAGTGCGCCGCAGGTGACACCGAGGATGGCGGCGGTGCGGGGGGTCATCGTTCGAGGGAGCATGGAAGTTCCTTCCGGGGTCGTGGATGAGTGGCGACTGCGTCGTGGCGACGCGCCGCCGTTGCGACGAGCACCCACAGCACCGCGTACGCGGTGACCGAGAGCGCCACGTACGTGGTGATGAGTGCGAGGGTCCCGAGGTCGAGGGCGATCGCGAGGGCGACGCCCCCGACGACGAGGACGAATCGGCCGCCGTCCCAGGCGAGCTGCGCTACTTGACGTTCGAGGAGCGGCAGCGCCTGTGAGACCGGTGAGACCGAGAGCTGTACTGCGAAGAGGACGACGAGGAGTCGCGCGATCTCGCCGGCACGGAGCCACTCGTCGCCGAACACGACGACGAAGGCCGTGGGTGCGACGACCGCGATCACGACGGCAGCGCACACGGCCGGCACCGCCGTCCGGGCCGAGGTCCGGAGGACGAGTGCCAGGACGTCTCCGCGCCCCGTCCGGAGCACGGCGCTGAACGAGCCGGTGAACCACTGGCCCACCGCGTCGGTCAGGACCCCGACCGGTGCGGCCAGGACCCGGACGGCGAGGCCGACGAACCCGGCCACCACCACGCCCTCGCTGGACGCGATCATCAGTGTGGGGAGCTGCTGACCGGACACGTTGAGGAGCGCGGACAGCGGGGCCGCCCAGATGAAGCGGCGGAAGCGCCCGAGCACGAGTCGTCCGACGCGGCACGACACGAGCCGGAACGTTGGACGCCTCATCCACCCGAGGCCACCGATGCTCGCGGCGATCCGGCCGGCCGACGGTGCGATGACCAAGCCGATGACGCCCGCCGGTGCCAGAGCGACACTCGCCACGACCTGCACGACGCCCTGCAGGGCGTT
Organism: Curtobacterium sp. MCPF17_001; assembly: GCF_003234615.1. Lineage (NCBI taxonomy): Bacteria > Bacillati > Actinomycetota > Actinomycetes > Micrococcales > Microbacteriaceae > Curtobacterium > Curtobacterium sp. MCPF17_001. Next base: position 111,778 of record NZ_QKSL01000003.1, on the reverse strand, counting down.
GCGCGCGCCGAGTGCACCGTGGTCTCGTCGTCGGGTCAGGACCGCCGCGACGATGCGCTGGAGCGCGATCGCGACGACCGCGACGGGGATCATCCACCAGAGGCCGACCAGCGCCGGGGCCGAGAGGGCGGTCCCCAGTTCGCGCCGGTACCCGAACGTGAGGAGCGTCGTCACCACACCTGACACAGCGACGGCGATGCATGCCGAGGTCACCAGCACCCGGGCCGCGGTCCCACTGCGCGGGAGCGGGACCGCGCGCTCGAGTCCGAGCGTGGCCACTGCGCCGACGACGGCGCTGACGCCCGTCACCACTGCGAGCAGACCGAAGGCGGCCGGCTGGTAGAGCCGCGTCAGGAGCGGCGAGACAGCGAGCACCGCGCCCTGCCCGATGACACTGCCGGAGAGGATCCGCGGGAGACCTGACTGCCACGCACGCTGCACGAACCCGGAGCGTTCCGCGGGCACGTCAGGCCCTCGGTGGCGCGCCGAGCACCGCGAAGGAGCACGGCCACGCGGCGGCGTCGAGGACGCGACGCCCGTCCAGGACCGCGCGCACACCGGGCACGTCCGCAGCCGACCACGAGGCGTACTCGTCGTGGTCCGACTGCACGACGACCGCGTCGGCCGCGACTCCCCGCCGCGCCGGGACGAACCCGAGCTGCTCGAGCTCCGCATCGGTGTACATCGGGTCGTGGACGAGCACCAGCGCGCCTCGCGCCCGGAGCGCCTCGACGGTCGGGAACACGCCCGAGAACGCGGTCTCCTTGACCCCTCCTCGGTAGGACGCTCCGAGCACCAGGACGGTCGCGCCCTCGAGCCCTCCCGCGAGGCCGGAGAGGACCGCCACGGCGTGCTCGGGCATGGCGGTGTTCCGCTCGCGAGCGGCACGGACGATGCTCGCCCCCGGATCGTTCCAGAGGTAGAGACGCGGGTAGACCGGGATGCAGTGCCCACCGACCGCGATGCCCGGACGGTGGAGATGACTGTACGGCTGGGAGTTGCACGCCTCGATGACCTGCTCGACGTCCACGCCCACCCGCTCGGCGAAGGCAGCGAACTCGTTCGCCAGACCGATGTTGACGTCGCGGTACGTCGTCTCGGCGAGTTTCGCCATCTCGGCGGCCTCGGCGGACCCGAGGTCCCAGACGCCGTTCGCGCGTGGGAGGTCGTCGCGCTCGTCGAACTCGAGCACGGCCCGGTAGAAGTCAACGGCACGAGCCGTCCCCGCTGGTGTCAGACCGCCGACGAGCTTCGGGTACCGTCGCAGATCGGCGAAGACACGACCGGTGAGCACCCGCTCCGGCGAGAAGGCCACGTGGAAGTCCGAGCCCTGCCGGAGTCCGGAGCGGGCTTCCAGTCGCGGCGCCCAGCGTTCCCGCGTCGTACCGACGGGGAGCGTCGTCTCGTAGAGGACCAGCGTGTCCGGAGTCAAGGACGCCCCGATCGCGTCGGTCGCCGCGTCCATCCAACCGAAGTCGGGGACGCCTTCGTCGTCGACGAACAACGGGACCACCACCACGATCACGTCGCACGAGGGCACTGCCGCAGTGGAGTCCCCCGTCGCTCGGAGCTTCCCCGTCGGAGCCAGTCGCTGCAACGCCTCGGCGAGGCCGTGTTCGCCCGGGAACGGCACTTCCCCGCTGTTCACCGCCCGGACGACCCGGTCATCGACGTCGATGCCGATGACGTCGTGCCCACGGAGCGCGTACTGCGCCGCCAGCGGGAGCCCGATCTTGCCGAGTCCCACGACACCGATCTTCATGCTGCCTCTTCCTCTCGGTCGCCGCCGGGCCCGAGCGACCCGAGCGGACTGGTGATGCGGTTCGAGCGTGCGGACTCGAGTGCGCACTCGGCGACCCGCAGCGTCTCGAGCCCTTCGCGCAGGGTCACGATGCGGGAGCCGTCCCCGAGCACGGCGTCGCGGAACGCCTCGTGCTCGAGCACGAGTGGCTCCCGCTTGGGGAAGGCGAACCGGGTCATCGCGCCCTCCGACACCCCGCGGAACGCGGAGACGGCGTCCCACTGCGTGGCGACCGTGCCGTTCTCGTGGAACCAGAGGTCACCCGTCAGGGTGTCGGCGACGAAGGACCCACGCTGCCCGGTCACGACGGTCACCCGCTCCTTGAACGGCGACAGCCAGTTGACGAGGTGGTTGGTGACGGTGCCGTCGGCGAGTGTCCCGGAGAACGCGACGAGGTCCTCGTGCTCGCGACCGCTCTTGTGGGCAGCCTGGGCGAAGAGCCGTGCGAAGGGGCTCTGGACGAGCCAACTCGTCAGGTCGATGTCGTGCGTCGCGAGGTCCTTGACGACCCCGACGTCGGCGATGCGGGCCGGGAACGGACCCTGGCGCCGGGTGACCACCTGGTACACGTCGCCGAGCGCCCCTGCGTCGAGCCGCCGACGCAGCTCCTGCAACGCCGGGTTGTACCGCTCGATGTGCCCCACGGCTCCGACCACGCCCGCAGCCTCGAAGCGCTCGAGCATCCGCTGAGCGCCGGGCAGGTCGGCGGCGAGTGGCTTCTCGACGAGGCAGTGCACCCCGTGGTCGGCGAGTTCGAGGGCCACGGACTCGTGGTGCGCCGTCGGCACCGCCACGACGGCCGCCTCGATGCCCAAGTCGAGGAGCTCCCCCACCGTCCGGTAGACCGGGAGGCCGTCCGCGGCGCCGTACCGGTCACCCGCCGCGTCGACGACGCCCACCAGGTCGACACCGTCGAGCGCTCGCAGGACGCGGACGTGGTGCCGCCCCATCATGCCGAGGCCGACGACCCCGGTCCGGATCGACGCGGCCATCAGGCACCCGCCCGGGCAAGGCGGTTCACGCCTTCGACGACGCGGTCGAGCTGGCGCTTGGTCAGCGTGGGGTAGACGGGCAGTGCGAGGACCTCAGCGGCGGCACGCTCCGTCTCGGGCAGGTCACACGTCCGGTCGAAGGACGGCAGTCTGTGCACCGGGACCGGGTAGTAGACGCCGGTGCCGATCCCCCACTCGAGCTCGAGCGCCTTCGCGATGCCATCGCGGTCCTCCGGGACCCGCACCACGTACTGGTGGAACACGTGCTCGGCACCGGAGGCGACGGTCGGCGTGACGACCGAGTCGATCTCGATCGAGAGGTAGCAGGCGTTTGCCTGCCGCTGAGCGGTCCACGTCCGGACCTTGCCCAACTGCACGCGCCCGATCGCCGCGTGCAGGTCGGTCATCCGCATGTTGAACCCGACGACCTCGTTCTCGTACCGTCGCTCCATGCCCTGGTTGCGGTACAGCTTCAGTCGTCGCTCGAGGCCGTCGTCGGCGACGGTGATCATCCCGCCTTCACCAGCGGTCATGTTCTTGGTCGGGTACAACGAGAACGCGCCGGCGACACCGAACGCGCCCACGGGTCGGTCCTGCCATCGGGCGCCGTGCGCCTGGGCGGCGTCCTCGATCACGCTCAGGCCGTACTCGTCGGCCAACGCCCCGATCGCCGTCATGTCCGCGGGGTGCCCGTAGAGGTGCACCGGCATGATCGCCACGGTGCGCGGGCTGACGGCAGCACGCGCAGCGGCAGGGTCCATGCAGTAGGTCACCGGGTCGATGTCTACGAACACCGGCGTCGCACCGACGAGTGCGACGGCGTTGGCGCTCGCCGCGAAGGTGAAGGAGGGCACGATGACGTCGTCGCCTGGGCCGATGCCGGCCCCGAGGAGCGCGAGGTGGAGCGCAGACGTACCGGAGTTCACCGCGACCGAACGTCGTGACGGCACGAGCGTCGTGCTGAACTCACGCTCAAAGGCCGCCACCTCCGGCCCTTGCGCGAGCATGCCGGTGCGGAGGACGGCGTCGACCGCCCGGCGTTCGTCGTCGCCGATGAGGGGCTTCGCCGCCGGGATGTACTCGGAGGTCGACTCGATGCTGTCGAAGATGCTCATGCGCTCGTCTCCTGGAGGTCGGTTCCGTCGAAGCGGTAGCGGGCACCCGTCACCGGACACTCGTGGGTACGGTCGTCGAGCGGCACGAGTCGGTGGCCGGCGCGCCCGACCCACCCGACACGTCGTGCCGGGACGCCGGCGACGAGACCGAAGTCCGGGACGTCGTGAGTGACCACCGCGCCCGCCGCCACCATCGACCAACGGCCGATCGCGACCGGCGCGACACAAACGGCTCCGGCGCCGATCGACGCTCCGTGCCCGATTGTGACGCCGACGTGCTCCCAGTCGTCAGCCTCCTTCACACGGCCGTCGGGGAGGACCGCACGGGGGACACGGTCGTTGGTGAAAACGACGCCGGGGCCGACGAACACCCCCTCGGCGACGATGGCGGGCTCGTACAGCAGTGCACCGTTCTGGATCTTCGACCGGGCGCCGATCCGGACGCCTCGTCCGACGGTCACGCCTCGACCGATCGTGCTCCCGGCTCCGATCTCGGCGTCCGGCTCGACGTGTGCGTCGTCCCACACCCGGACTCCTCGGTGGAGACGTGCGGTCGTCGCGACGACCGCGCGTGGCGAGACGAACGGTGGTGCGCTCGTGGTCGTGTCGGGTTGTTCGGGCATCGTTCTCTCCCATCGCAGCAGCAAGGTCGTGCTGATCGTATTGGATATCAAATGCAAGTGCAACATACCGAGTGCTGTACACTCGTGGTCATGCACAGTCCGATCCCGCTCTCATCCCCAGACGTCGGGCTCGCCGAATCGACCGCCGTCGCCGCTGCGATCGCGAGCGGCTGGGTCGCTCCGGTGGGGCCCGACCTCGACGCGTTCGAGTGCGAGGCCGCAGCCAGGATGGGTCGGCGGCACGGCATCGGCCTCGCATCGGGGACCGCAGCCCTGCACCTCGCGCTGCTGGCCGCCGACGTCGGCCCGGGCGACGTCGTCCCCACCTCGACGATGACCTTCGCCGCCACGGCCAACGCCATCCGATACACCGGCGCGCATCCGTTCTTCATCGACTCGGTCGAGTGCGACGGGAACATCGACGTCGAGCTCCTCGCCGCCGCCATCGGGCGGATCCGTGCGAGTGGTCGACGGATCGGAGCGGTGCTCCCCGTCGACCTGCTCGGGCATGCCGTCGACTACCCCGCGCTCGAGGAGATCTGCCGTGTCGAAGGGATCCCGCTGATCGCCGACGCCGCGGAGTCGTTCGGCACCCTCCACGCCGGCCGAGCTGCCGCGTCCTTCGGATCCGCCTCGTGCGTCTCCTTCAACGGGAACAAGATCATGACCACCTCTGGTGGCGGCATGGTCTTCACCGACGACGACGAGACCGCGGCGCGCATCCGGTACCTCGCCACACAGGCGCGGCAACCCGTTCCGCACTACGAGCACGTCGACATCGGCTACAACTACCGGCTCAGCAACGTGCTCGCAGCGCTGGGTCGTGCGCAGCTGGGACGCCTCGACGAGATGATCGCCCGGCGTCGCTCGTTCCGCTCCGCGTACCGGGCGCTCTTCGAGCAGGTCGACGGCGTCCGGGTCCTCGGACGTGGCGGAGACGACCACCTCGAGAACTGCTGGCTCACGGCAGTCGTGGTCGACCCCGAGACGACCGGCTGGACGAAGGACGACCTGGCTGCGGCGCTCGCGGGCGAAGGGATCGAGACACGGCCCCTGTGGAAGCCGATGCACCTGCAGCCCGTCCACGTCGGCGCCGAAGCGGTGTTGACGGGCGTCGCCGAGAGACTCTTCCAGCACGGGCTCGCGCTGCCGTCCGGAAGTGCGATGTCGGACGACGACTTCACGCGCGTGTGCGAGACGATCCGGCGGTTCCTGCCATGACGGACGCGTCACCCGTCACCGTGATCGGCGCAGGAGGCTTCGGACGCGAAACGCTCGACATCGCGCTCGCGTGCGGACGTCCCCTCCACGGTGTGGTCGACGACGCTCCCACCGGGACAGCCCTCCGGACGTTCGAACGGCTCGGGATCCGGTTCCTGGGCGGGATGTCCGACTGGCTGCCGACGGCCCGGGGGCGGTCCTTCGTGGTCGCCGTCGGAGCGCCTGCCATCCGGTCCCGGCTCGACCTCACCGCGCTCCGGGCCGGCGCCTCGGCGACCTCCCTCGTCCATCCGTCGGCGTCGATCGGTTCGCTCGTCTCGCTCGGCACCGGCGCCGTGGTCTGCGCGAACGCCACGGTCGGATCGAACGTCTGCGCCGGACGGCACCTGCACGTCAACCCCGGAGCAGTCATCGGGCACGACGTCCACCTCGGTGACCACGTGTCGGTGAACCCGCGGAGTGCGCTCTCCGGCGACGTGCTCGTCGGCGACCGCGCGCTGATCGGTGCCGGTGCCGTCGTGCTCCAGGGGCTGTCGATCGGCCCCGATGCTGTCGTCGGTGCCGCCGCCGCCGTGACGCGTGACGTCACAGCGGGAACGACCGTCGTCGGGGTCCCCGCCCGCACACTTCCCCGCCAGCACACCATCCCCTCCGGAGCATCGTGAACCACAAGGCCCCCCTGAGCCCTGCTCGTCCAGAACCCCACCTGTCCATCGAGCACATCGACATCGAGGCTCTGATCGGGCATCACTCGACAGCGACGGACCTTGAACTGGCTGCCGACTTCCTGCGTGGCAAGCGAGTCCTCGTCACCGGTGCCGGCGGCTCGATCGGCAGCGAGCTGTGCCGACAGATCGTGCGGTTCGAGCCGTCCGAGGTCATCATGCTCGACCGCGACGAAACCGCGCTGCAGACGGTTCAGGTCTCGGTGTCGGGGCACGGCCTCCTGGACACCCGTGACGTGGTGCTGGTCGACATCCGCGACGCCGATGCCGTGACCGACATCATGCTCGACCGGCGTCCCGACGTCGTCTTCCACGCGGCGGCCCTCAAGCACCTCCCCATGCTCGAGCAGTACCCGGAAGAGGCTTGGAAGACGAACGTCCTCGGGACACGCAACGTCCTCGAGGCGGCAGCCGCGGCCGGCGTGCGGACGCTCGTGAACATCTCGACGGACAAGGCGGCGAACCCGATCAGCGTCCTCGGCCGGACGAAGCGGCTGGCGGAGCGGCTGACCGCTTGGGTCGCCGAGACGACCGGGCACGACTACGTCTCCGTCCGCTTCGGCAACGTGCTCGGGAGCCGAGGATCGATGCTCCCGTTGTTCGTGGACCTCATTCGGTCAGGGTGCCCGGTCACCGTCACGCACCCGGACGCCACCCGGTACTTCATGTCCATCCCCGAGGCGTGTCACCTGGTGATCCAGGCCGGAGCGATCGCTGCGCCCGGCGAGGTGCTCGTCCTCGACATGGGCGACCCGGTCCGCATCCTCGACGTCGCCGAACGTCTCATAGCGGAGCTCGACAGCGCGGCGGACATCGTGTTCTCGGGACTCCGGCCGGGCGAGAAACTCCATGAGGAACTCATCGGGGAAGGAGAGGCGGACCGACGACCCATCCACCCGAAGATCGCGCATGCGAACGTCCCGCCGCTCGCTCCGAGCGGACTGCGCGACGCGGCGATGGCGCAGGAGCGCCGGACTCGATCCAGCGCGTCTCATCGATGACGACGTCACACCGATTGTCCCGGCCACTCCGGACGCGTGGATGCGGGCCGTCACTGCTCTCCTGAGCGGAGGAACGTCCCGGCCCCGGCGATGGCGCGTTCGGCACCAGACCAGTCGTTCGCGAGCAACGTGAGCCTGCTGCCGCTCGCACAGACGGCACCGCTCGAGCACCGTCGACCGTCGACACCGGGCCGGACACGTGTCGCCATGACCCGAGCACTGGTCGCGGCTCCCACCTCGATAGCCACCGACTGCCCCCCGGGCTCCGGTGGAACCACACCGTGCACGGACGTCCGCGTCACCGTCGTGCGTCCGTCACAGTGTGCGAGCGACACCGCAGCACGGACGCACGAATGCAGTTCGTTGTCACTCATCACCAATGCGTGGGTGCGGGAAGCGCGGATCCCGGCATCGCTCGAACTCCCACCGAAGCCCACGATCGTGTTGCCGGTGATCGTGGCCGTCACCCGCTGACGGTCGTCCCGGACCGCGGTCCCCGCACCACGGATGACGATGCCGGACCCGGGGCCGAGCGGCGCCCGTCGCTCGAGGTGGTTGCCGGCGACGAGGACCTGCCCGCTCGCGGACCCGGCGTCGAGATCGACCGCCTGCTTCGACACAAGCACGGTGATCCCGACCCGGCAGTCCTGCACGCGGTTCTGCCGAACGGCGAGGTCGGCACCGCATCGGATCTCGATGCCCACCGATCCCCGCACTCCGGTGATGCGGTTGCGGTCGACCGCGACACGAGCGCTCCCGGGTGCGTCTCGGGAGTCTCGAGCGTCGTCGCGGGAGACGGTCACCCCAGCGGAGTCGCCGTACCCGTGGGGCTGGTGCACGTCCGCGACGGTGTTGTCGTTGACGGTCCCGTCGGAACAGGAGAGCAGCACGACCCCCGCGTGGCCGAGGTCCTGGACCGTGTTCGACTCGACCACGAAGTCCTGCACGTGCTGGAACTCGAGTGCGGAGCGGGAGAACTCGGTGATCGTGCAGCCGGAGACGCGCAGACCGCGGAACGGCGCTTCCGACGTCGCTCGTGCCCTGATGCCTCGTCCGTCACCTTGAACCGTCCCACCGGGGCCGACGAGTCGCGCTCCGGAGACGCAGACCCAGCTCGACGCGATCTCGATGGCGGTCGCGTGGTCGGTCATCGCGATCGAGCCAGCGCCTTCGAACACGAGGGCGACCGGCCGGCTCAGGACGAGCGGGGAGAACCGCTTCCAGGCGCGGGTGATGCGGAGGGTGGCCCCCGGTGGTACAGCAGCGACGAGTCCGTCGAGGTCCGGGACACCGACGTCCGACACGGTGGTCGACGTCCGGACGGGCGCTCGGGCCGATCTGTTCGGTTCGATGGGATCGCCGGGGTGGGTCAGAGGCCATGGGTCCATCTGCGCACAGTACGCAGGACCCACCCGCGCCCTCCGAACATGTCATGTGCACGGCTGCCGGAACGGGGCGGAGGTGAGTCGGGCCTCCCGTCGGTCAGGACAAGACGTCAGCTGCGACGCGTCTCGAGCGCGTTCGCACGCGCAACGCCCCCATACCAGTGCGCGCTCGGCTTCGGCGTCCGTTCGAACGTCTCCCGGTCCCAGGCGACGAGCCCGAAGGTGGGCCGGAACCCGGACGCCCACTCGTAGTTGTCGAGCAGCGACCAGTGCTGGTAGCCGAGGACCTCGATGCCGTCCTCGATGCAGCGGTGGATGCCCTCGAGTGCGCCCTGCGTGTAGGCGATCCGGCGGGTGTCGTCGGCGGTCGCGATGCCGTTCTCGGTGATCATGAGCGGGACGTGACCGGAGAGCTCCCACGCCGACCGCAGGCCGTCCGCCGAGGCCTCGGGGTAGAACTCCCACCCGGTCAGCGTGGTCTCGACATCGTCGGCGACGGGCAGCGGACCGGACGGACCGATGAACGTGCGCGTGTAGGCCTGGACGCCGACGAAGTCGTCCCCGGCCGCCGCTTCGAGGTACCAGTCGTCGCGCGGGTACCCGTACTCACGGAGCATCTGCTCGGACCCGGGCTCGCCGGAGGGCTTGAACGCCTGCGTCGCGACGGTCCACCCGGTCTGGAGGCCCGACACCTGTGACAGGACGTCTCGCGACCGCTTGTGGCTGGCCAGCAGCGCGTCGGCGACGCCGAGGTCCGGGTTCGGCAACCCGTAGGCGACGAGGTTCCGGGCGTCCTCACCGCCAGCGAGCATCGCCGCGATGTTCGGCTCGTTGATCGTGCACACGTAGCGGACGCCGTCCTGGACGACGGGGAGCGCGGCCTCGGTGTACCGGGCGAACAGGTCGGCGGCGTCGGGGGCGCGCCAGAAGCCGTCCCGCTCGAACCAGCGCGGCACGGTGAAGTGCATGAGGGTGACGATCGGCTCGAGGCCGAACTCGTGGCAGGCCTCGACCATGCGGCGGTAGTGGTCGACCTCGGCGCGGCTGACGAACCCGCGCTCGGGCTCGATGCGGGACCACTCGATGCTGAACCGGTAGGAGTTCAGACCGAGGTCGGCGGCGATCCGGATGTCCTCGCGGTAGCGGTGGTAGCTGTCCGCCGCGTCGCCGGAGGGCTCGACGATCGTGGTGTCCGGCTCGTGCTCGTGCACCCACCAGTTGCTGTTGACGTTGTTGCCCTCGATCTGGTGGGCGGCGGTGGCGGCACCCCAGAGGAAGCCGTCGGGGAAGTGCAGCGAAGTGATGATGGTGCCTTTCAGTGGGCGGACAAGAACCGATCGAAGACCTCGACGGTTCCCTGCGGGTTCTCGATCTGGGGTCCGTGGTAGCTCGCCGGGACGACCTCGTACTCGGCGCCGGTGTCGGTCGCCATGGCGCGCTGCCACGGGATCGGCCAGGCACCGTCCCACTCGCCGTGCGTGACGAGGACGGGCAGCCCGGTGGCGCGGAGTTCGGCGGAGCTGTCGGTGTGGTCCTCGAGGATGTGCCCGCCGGCGACGATGCTCAGGGGGCTGGTGGCGTCGAAGCGTTCACGGACCATGCGGACGTCGTCGGGGAGCTCCTCGTCGGGGCGGTACGCCCACAGCGGGTTCGTGGCGTCGAACAGCGTGCGGTTGTTCCCACCGGTGTCGTGCATGATCGTCAGCTCGGTGACCTTGCGGTAGGGCCAGCCGTACGGTCCCGAGCAGAACTGCACGACGGACCGGAACGAGCGAGGCGACGCGATCGCGGCGGCGCGGACGATCACGCCGCCGAGCGAGTGCCCGATGAGGTGCACGGGTGCGCCGTCGTCGAGCAGCCGGGCGACGCGGACGACGTCGGCGGCTTCCTCGTCGAGCGTGTAGCTCTGCGGCGAGCCCGGCGCTGCCGAGTCGGCCTGCCCGCGGCGGCTGATCGCGACCGCGGTCCAGCCGGCGTCGCGGAGCAGGGGCATGAACGTGCGCCAGTCCTCCTTCGAGCCGGTGTACCCGGGGACGACGAGCACGACGCCCTTCGACGGACCCGACGGGACGACGCGGTAGGCGGTGAGCCGGCCGACGGGGAGGTCGATGCCGACGACGTCGACGCCCTCGGGCGTGGGCAGGTGGCCGAACGGCGGGACCGTGGGGAACGCGTGCAGGTTCGTCATACTGCATCATCCACCGAGCTCGCAGGCTCGCTCGGCGCTGGGGTCGCACGCCGCTTCGCGACGCCCTCGAGCTCCACCGCGCGCCGCGGGTTCGGCACGGCGTCCAGCAGCGCGACCGTGTAGTCGTCCTGCGGGTGCTGCAGCACGTCGGCGGTCCGCCCCCGCTCGACCACGGCACCCTCGTGGAGCACCATGATGTCGTCGGTGATGAGCCGGGCGCTCAACAGGTCGTGGGTGATGTAGAGGAGCGAGACGCCCCACTGCTCCCGCAGGTCCTCGAGGAGCGCGAGCACCCCGGCGCGGAGCGTCACGTCGAGCATCGAGACCGGCTCGTCGGCGATGATCACCTGCGGATCGCTCGCGAGCGCCCGGGCGATCACCACGCGCTGCCGCTGCCCGCCGGAGAGCTGGTGCGGGAGCTTCTGCGCGAACTGCTCCACGGGCGTCAGGCCCACGGTCTCCAGGAGCTCGAGCACGCGACGGCGGGCATCGCGCCCGCGGAGCCCGGTGTAGTTCACGACCGGACGGGTGAGCGTGTACTCGACCGTGTGCAGCGGGTTGAGCGCCGAGTAGGGGTCCTGGAACACCATCTGCACCTCGGAGCGCAGGTCCCGCATGCCGCGGCGGCCGAGCTTCGCGACGTCGAGGTCGCCGAACTGGACAGTGCCCGACGTCGGCTTCTCGACGCCGGTGAGCAGCTTCGCGATGGTCGACTTGCCGGAGCCCGACTGGCCGACGAGCGCGAGGGACTGCCCCGGCTCGAGCGTGAACGACACGTCGCGGACGGCGCGGACCGGGTCCTCACCACGACGGGGCGGGGCGTAGGTCTTCACGAGGTGGTCGACGACGATCGGGTTCCGCGCCGCACTGCGCTCGCGCGAGCCGACCGTGCTGAACGACGAGGTCGCCTGCTGGCGCTTCTCACCCGACGCGGCACGGAGCGAGCGGTCCGGGAAGCCGGGGAGGCTCACGACCGACGCGCGCGGGTCGGCGTAGTGCGAGAGCAGCATCTGCGTGTACGGGTCCTGCGGGTCACGGAGGATCTCCCGCGAACCGCCGTCCTCGACGATCCGGCCCTCGTGCATGACGAGGACGCGCTCGGTGGCCTCGAGGACGATGCCGAGGTCGTGGCTGATGAGCACCGCCGTGAAGCCCTCGGCCCGCTGCAGCTCGATGATCGTGTCCATCACCGCGTGCTGGACGAGGACGTCGAGCGCCGTGGTCGGCTCGTCGAACACCATGAGCTGCGGCTCGAGGGACAGCGCGAGGGCGATCGAGACGCGCTGCCGCATGCCGCCGGACAGCTCGCCGGGGTACCGCGCGAGCATCGAGTCGGGGAGCTTCACCTTGCCGACGAGCTCCCGCATCCGGCTGTCCCACCGCTCGCGTGGGACGTGGCCGTGGGCCGTGAAGACGTCGATGAAGTGGTTCCGGATCGTCCGCACCGGGTTGAGCGCGTTCATGCCGGACTGCAGCACCATCGCGAATCCGCCCTGGCGCTGCTGCCGGAGCTCCTCGTCGCCGAGGTCGCGGATGTCCTTCCCCGCGAACACGATGCTGCCGCCGTTCGTCCGCGCCGGGGGCTTCTGCAGTCGGGTGAGCGCGTAGCCGAGCGTCGACTTGCCGGAGCCGGACTCGCCGACCAGCCCGACGAACTCGCCCTTCCGGAGCGAGAACGACACGTGGTCGACCGCCTGGACGGCGGTCTGCCCCGACGACTCGTAGACGACCGACAGGTCGCGGACGTCGAGCAGGACGTCGGATCCTGCGGAGCCGGTGGTTCCGTGGGACGTGTCGGACGGGAGGCCCGTGGCGGCGCCGGTGCGTGCCTCCAGTCCGGTGGTGGGGACGGGACGTGCGCCGCTCATGCGGTCGCCTCCTTGCGCTTCGGGCGCGCGCCTTCGCGCAGCCGCGGATTGGACACGGCATCGACGCCGAAGTTGATCAGGGTGAGGCTCATCGCGAGGAGGGCGATGCAGAGCCCCGGGGCGAACAGCAGGATCCACTGGCCGGTGAGCAGCGCGTTCGAGTTCTGCGCCCAGTAGAGGATCGTGCCCCAGCTGACGATCGAGGAATCGCCGAGGCCGAGGAACTCCAGGCCCGCCTCCGCCAGGATCGCGCTGGTCGCCGCCCCGAAGAAGCTGCCGACGATCAGGGACGTCATGTTCGGCAGGATCTCGCGGAAGACGATGCGGGTCGCCCCCTCGCCGGAGAACTGCGCGGCCGTCACGAAGTCGCGGCCGCGGAGGGACTGCGTCTGGGAGCGGAGCACACGCGCTCCCCAGGCCCAGCCGGTGACGACGATGACCGCGATGATGACCGCGATGCCGCCGTTCTGCAGGTACGCCGCGATCACGATCATGAGCGGCAGGCCCGGGATCACCAGGAACAGGTTCACGATGAAGCCGATGACCTCGGCCACCCAGCCGCGGACGTAGCCCCAGCTGAGGCCGATCGCGACGGCGACGAGCGTGGACAGGATGCCCGCGACCGCGCCGACCATGACCGAGATGCGGGCGCCGTAGATCAGCTGGGAGAGGACGTCCTCGCCGGCGGCGGTGGTGCCCATCCAGTGGTCGGGCGTCGCGTCGGCTGACCGTGCGAAGCCGTTCTGGCTGGCGCCGTACGGGGCGAGGAGGGGCGCCAGGATCGCCACGAGGACGAACACGGCCAGGATGATGATGCCGATCCGGGCCTTCGTGTTCGACCAGACGACGCCGAACTGGCGAGCGGCTGACCTGAGCTTGCTCGGCGCCTGCTGTTCTGGGCCCGGCTGGGTGCGGACTGCGACGGTTGCGTCGGGGGTGCTCGTGTTGGTCATCGGCGCGTCCTCGGGTCCAGGACGCCGTACAGCACGTCCACGATGAAGTTGGCGATGAGCACCGACACGGTGATCATCAGGAAGAGTGCCTGCATGAGCGGGTAGTCCTGCCCGATGACGGCGTTGAACAGCAGGTAGCCGATGCCCGGGTAGCCGAACACCTGCTCGACGAGCACCGAGCCGCCGACCACGCCGCCGAGGGCCAGGCCGAAGCCGGTCAGGTTCGGCAGGATCGCGTTGCGCGCCGCGTAGCGGATCGCGACGGTCCGGCCGCGCAGGCCGTTCGCCTCGGCGAAGGTCACGTAGTCGTCGCCGAGCGTGTTGATCATCGCGTTGCGCATGCCGATGATCCAGCCGCCCAGGCTCGTCACCAGGATCGTCACCGCCGGCAGGACCGCGTGCTGCAGGGCATCACCCACGAACGCTCCGGTGAGACCCGGCGTGGTCGTCGCCGAGTACGCGCCGGTGGTCGGGAACCAGTGCAGGACGTAGCCGAGGAAGAACAGCAGGAGCAGCGCCGTCCAGAAGTACGGGAACGTGGACATGAAGCTGCCGGACAGGGTGGGGAGCGAGTCGAGCCAGGTGCCGCGCTTCCAGGCCGCCGCGATGCCGATCAGGGTGCCGAGGACGAACGCCAGGATCGTCACGACCCCGACCAGGATCAGCGTGTACGGCAGGGCCTTCCCGACCAGGTCGCCGACCGGCTGCGGGTAGAACGTGTAGCTCGTCCCGAAGTCGAGGGTGACGACCTGGTGCAGGTAGCTGACGTACTGGTCCCAGAGGTTCCCGGTCGGGACGCCGAGCTGCGCCTCGATGGCCGTGCGGGTGGCGTCGGTGACCGGGCCGTTCTGGCTGAGCTTCGCGAGGGCCGCGTCGCTCGGGCTGCCCGGCATGAGGCGCGGCAGCACGAAGTTCAGCGTGACCGCGGCCCAGAGGGTCAGGACGAAGAGGACGAGTTTCTGGGCGATGTACTTCACTTGCCCTGCTCCTGGACGATCGCGCGCCCTGCGGCGCTGTCGCGCAGCCGGAGCTTGGTGAAGATGAGCAGCGGTGCCGAGTCGTAGTTCTGCGGGGCCATGTACGGGTCCTCCGCACTCGGCCAGCCGACGAACTTGCCGGTGTTGAACAGACCCCAGAGGCCGCCGTGGTACATGCCGATCACGGGCAGCTGGTCGTACACGATCGTCTGCAGCTGGTCGAGGATCTGCTGCTGCCGGCCGGTGTCGGTCGTCGCCTTGTACTCGTCGAGCAGGCGCTGCGTGGCCGGGTCACGGTACCGCTCGTAGTTGTTGACGGTGGGCTTGCCGACGGGCTGGTAGAACTCGGTCGACATCAGCGAGTTGAACGCCTGGTACACGTCGCCGTTGCCCATGCCGCCCATCGCCATGTCGAAGTCACCGTTGTTGATCGCCTGCTGGTACCCGGCGGGCTGCGGGGCCTTGATGGTCACCGCGACGCCGATGGCGGTGAGGTCGCGGCGGACCTCCTGCGCGGCACGGAGCCAGTCCGCGTAGCCGTTCGCCGTGGTGATCGTGATCGCGAGCTGCTTGCCGTCCTTGACGATCTTGCCGCCCTGCTCCACCCAGCCGGACTTCGCGAACGCGGCCTTCGCGGCGGCGACGTCCTGCGTCACCATGCCCTTGTCGGGGATGTCCGGGTTCGCGTACCGCTCCTGGTTCGGCAGGATCAGGCCGGTCTGGGCCGCGGCGGTGAGGTTGCCCTCGGTCGCGGTCTCGGCGATGTCGTCGCGGTCGAGGGCGAGCGAGATGCCCCGGCGGACGTTCACGTCGTCGTACGGCGCCTTCGTCAGGTTGGGGATCAGCCCGATCACGCCCCCCGGCGGGAACCACCACGTGTTGGTGCGAGACGCGGCGCCCCACGTGCCCTCGACGTCGGAGATGAACGAGTACGACCAGTCGTAGCCGCGGGTCACGGTGTCGAGCTGCGTGTTCGTCGCCGGCAGGATGAGGTGCTCGATCGCGATCTCGTCGGCCTGCCAGTACCGACGGTTCTTGTCCATCGAGTACTGCTGGTCGGTGTAGTTGCCGAGGACGAACGGGCCGGTGCCGATGGGGTTCGGGTCCCGCCACGTCGTCGGGTCCTCCACCTTCCCCCAGTGCCGCTCGCCGAGTATGTACGTCTGGCCGATGATCGTCAGGCTCGGGACGTCCTCGGACTTCAGGTGGAAGACGACGTGGTCCCCCTGCTGCTCGATGGTGTCGATGTGCTGCCAGGCACCCTTGACGTCCATCGCGGGGAACTTCTTCAGCAGGTCGAACGTGAAGACGACGTCCTTCGCGGTGAACGCGTCACCGTTCGACCACTCGACACCCCGGCGGATCGTCATGTCGATCGTCTTCGCGTCCGGCTGTTCCCACGAGCTGGCGAGCCACGGGTTCCGCTTGCCGTCGAGGGGGTTCACCTCGATGAGGGGCTCGTACATCCACTTCGACGCCGTCCGGGCGTTCGTGATGTACGGGTTGAAGTTGCGGTCGAACAGCGGGTTGCCGTGGTCGGCGTTGATGAGCATCGTGTCCTTGCCGATGCTCGGGTCCGGCTCCGACCGGACCTGGATGCTGCAGCCGGTCGCTGTGAGGGCCACGACCGCGATGCCGGCGAGGGCAGCGGCGAGGCGAGCACGGCGGGTGCGCTGTGGGGGAAGCGTCATTGCTCGGTCGACCTCCGTGTCGAGTGGGTACGAGGGTCAATGTATGCGCTTACATCGCGGTGCGCAAGTCGCAGTCCGTACGTCGCGCAGCACGCTAGAGCTCCGGCGGGCAACTCTCGCGGAGCAGCACCTCGACGGGCAGCCGGACGGCACGCGGTGGCCCCTCACGGCGGTCCAGTCGGTCGACGATCGCCCGGACCGCCGCACGCCCCAGGTCCCCCATCGGCTGGTGCACGGTGGTCAGGCGCGGGGTCGAGTACCGCCCCGCGTCGATGCCGTCGAAGCCCGTCACCATGACGTCGTCCGGCACCCGCAGCCCGCGCGCCAGGACCGCGTCGAGCACCCCGAGCGCCGACTGGTCGTTCGAGCAGACGATCGCCCGCGGCACCCGCTCGTCCAGCAGCGTCCGGGCCAGCTCACGGGCCCGGACCCGACCGAAGTCGCCGTGCACGGTCCGGACCGCCGTCGGCGCGAGCCCGTGGTCCTCGAGCGCCCGCCTGAACCCGGCGGTGCGCTCCTGGTCGTCCGGGGAGTCCACCGGTCCCGCCACGTAGGCGATCGACCGGATGCCGAGCCGTCCGATGACGTGGGCGGCGAGGGTCCGCATGCCCGCGGCGTTGTCGACGCTGATCGAGTCGAAGCCGCGCGAGCGCCGGTCGTCGGCGAGCACCACCACCGGGATCCGGCGGGCGACGTGTTCGAGGAGCTCGTCCGGCACGGTCTGCGCCAGGACCGCCAGCCCGTCGACCCGGCCGGCGACGTCGTTCACGATGACGTCCCGCGACGGACCACGGCCGGCCGCCACCATCAGCGCCAGTCCACGCTGCCACGCCTCGGTCTCGGCGCCGCGCAGCACCTCGTCGAAGTACAGGTTCGATGACGTCGGCTGGGTGACGTGCCGGCGGTCGTCGACGATGCGCACACCGCCGTCGGTGACGACGTCCGGCCGTTCGTCCGGTACGACGTCGAACCCCGGCAGCAGCAGGCCCACCACGCCGGTCCGGCGTCCGGCCAGCGCGCGGGCGTTCCCCGAGGGGACGTAGCCGAGGGAGCGGATCGCGGCCTGGACACGGTCCCGGGTGCCCTCGCGGACGGCGTCGGGCGTGCGGAGGACGCGGGAGACCGTCGCGATCGAGACGCCCGCGGCCGAGGCGACGTCGTACACCGTGGGAGGTGCGGTGCCCTGCGTGGTCACGCCGTGCCTCCCGTCGCGGTCGGAGCCGCGGGCAGCCCGCCCGGCGACGCCGACCATCCTAGGCAGCGTCGGTTCTCCACAGGTCCAGCCCGGGGCCTTGCGGACGACAGCGCGCAGGACGACACTGGCCCGACCAACAGGGGAAAGGACGATCAGATGTCACAGTCGACTCCGTCCGGGCGCAGGGATGCGTACCGGCTCTCCACCGACGAGGCCGAGGTGCGGGAGGCCCTCCTCGACCACGACGCCGACCCGCACCTGTCCTGGGTGACCGCCCAGCTCGACGGGACGGAGGAACGTCCGCTGGTCGAGTAGCGGCCACGTCCACCGGTCGAGGAGCGACCGGGGTCCGGCCCGCGTCGGTCAGGCCCCGGCCGCCAGCCGCTCCGGTGCCCCGACGATCGCCATGCCCGCGCCGCGGAGCCGACGCCGCTCCTGGGCGATGAAGCCCAGCAGCCGGTCGTTGGTCCCCGCGACGTGGGCGGCGACCAGTTCCGCGGCGCGGTCGGCGTCGCCCTGCTGGACGGCGTCGAGGATGTCGCTGTGCTCCTGCCACGCCGCGTCGCGGGCCTCGGGCGTGCGGACCTCGATCCACCGGGTGCGCTCGAGTCGGGTCAGGGCGTCGGCCACGGCATCGGTGACGAAGCGGTTCCCGCCGAGCGCGGCAAGGTCCAGGTGGAACGTCGAGCCCATCGTGATGCCGGCCTGCTGGTCCGGGGTCGGTCGGAGGGCGTCGAGGTGCGCGCGGACCTCGGCGAGCGCCTCGGGCTGCGCGCGGGCGACGGCGAGACGGGCGGCGGCGGGTTCGAGCACGCCGCGGAGTTCGGCGAGCGAGGCGATCTCGTCGAGGTCGATCGGGGTGACCGTCCACGAGCGACCCTCGTGCAGGATGAGCCCCTCGCGCTCGAGGCGTGACAGGGCTGCCCGGACGGGGGTGCGTGAGGCGTGGAAGCGCGCTTCGAGCCCGCGCTCCGAGATGCGTTCCCCCGGCGCGATGTCGAGCGTCAGGATCGCGGCACGGAGGTTGTCGTAGAGCTGGGCCGTCTGCGACACGGGTGCTGCGTCGGTCGGTTCGGTCACGGGCATCCAGCGTAGTGCCGTCGGACCACCGTTGGTATACCGTTCCGGTACACCAGCCGAGTCGAGACGGGGAGCGCGTGGTCCGGACACCTGCCCGAGCGTGGACGATGCTCGCGCTCGGGGTCGCCGCGCAGGCCGCCGGGACGCTCGTCGTCACCGCACCGGCACTGCTCATCCCGCACCTCCACGCGCAGGGCATGCCACTCGCACAGGCCGGGCTGCTCGCGGCGGCCCCGACGGCGGGGATGGTGCTGACGCTGATCGCCTGGGGCGCGGTGGCCGACCGGATCGGTGAGCGGATCGTGATCGCGGGCGGTCTGGTGCTCACCACGCTCGCGGTCGCCGGAGCCTGGCTGGCGGACGACGACACGGTGTTGCTCGGCGTCGCGTTCCTGGCAGCCGGGATGACGAGCGCCTCGACGAACGCGGCGAGCGGCCGGGTCGTCGTCGGCTGGTTCCCGAAGGAGCGGCGCGGCCTCGCGATGGGGATCCGGCAGATGTCGCAGCCGCTGGGGGTGACCCTGGCGGCCGTGACGGTGCCCCGGCTCGCCGAGGCGTCGGGCATCCGCAGCGCGCTGGTCCTGCCGGTCGTCCTGTGCGCGGTGCTCGCGGTGGTCTGCGCGGTCGGGATCGTGGACCCGCCGCGCCCGTCCCGTCCGGCGTCGGGCGGCGATGCCGGCGCCGCAGTCGGCACCGCGAACCCCTACCGCGCCACCGGCTTCCTCTGGCGGATCCACGCGGTCTCGATCCTGCTCGTGGTCCCCCAGTTCACCCTGTCGACCTACGGGTTGGTCTGGCTCGTCACCCTCGGCTGGTCGACCGCCACCGCCGGGCTGCTGGTCGGGGCGGCGCAGTTCGTCGGCGCGATCGGCCGGATCCTGGTCGGGTTCTGGAGTGACCGGGTCGGCTCCCGGGTCGGGCCGTTGCGGGTGGTCGCTGTGTCAGCCGCCGCGGTGATGGCGGTCCTGGCCCTGGTCGACGTCGCGCACCTGCCCGCGGCCGCCGTGGTGCTGGTCGTGGCGACGAGCGTCACGGTCGCCGACAACGGGCTGGCGTACACGTCGGTCGCCGAAGCCGCCGGCCCCTCGTGGTCCGGTCGGGCGTTGGGCGCACAGAACACCGGGCAGTTCATCGCGGCGAGCGCCGTCGGCCCGGGCATCGGCGCACTGGTCGGGCTGGTCGGCTTCGCCGGGTCGTTCCTGCTGGTGGCGGCGCTGCCGGTGCTGGCGCTGCCGCTCGTGCCGCGGGTGGACCGGTCGCACGACTGACCCGCGACGTCGACCGCCCGCGATGCCGGGCGACCCGCGACACCGACCGACCCACGACGGGCCGGGGCGACGGACGGGAGGCTCGTGGCGGCACCGCCACGAGCCTCCCGTCCGTCATCGGGTCACCGTCTGCCGCGTCGGGCGCGGGTCAGGCCCCCGGGATCTCCGGCCCGGTCCGCCAGCGGAGCAGCGCAGCGGCCGGTGCGCCGCCCGGCAGTGCCGCGGTGTTGGCGTACACGACCTCGGCGTCGGTCAGGAGCGCCGCACGGACGATCCCGACGGGTGCCGGGACGTGCCCGAGCACGGTTGCGCCGAGTGCCTGCTCCGGCGCCGTCGCGATCCACGGCGCTGCGTCGAGGGCCAGGACGGTGCGGTCCTCGAAGCCCGCGGGGTCGAGGACCACGATCGAGGGCTGCGCCTGCTGCAGGGCCTCGACCACCGGGCCGAGTCCGGCCGCGACCTCACCGTCCCCGCGACCGTCGTGGGTGCGGAGCAGGTCCTCGACGTCGTGTCGGCGCTGGGCGACGACCCGGGCGAGGGCGATGTCCACGTGCTCGCGGACGCCGTCCTCCGACGCGTCCGAGGCGCGGGGGTCGATCGGCACCTCGGACAGGAGCGGCGCGGTGGCCTTCGTCTTCGACAACTCGGTGATGAGCAGCTGGCGGGCACGGATGTCGCCGGCGACGATCACGAGCCGGGGCGACAGCCGGTCGACGGCGTCCTGCACGGCGGCGGCGACCTCGGACTCGTTCTGCCGCCACAGCTCCTCGGTGTGGTGCTGCCAGCGCAGGTGCGCCCAGCCACCGCCCTGGAACTTGTGGAGCGTGTCGGTCCGACCCTGCACCTCCTGCTCGTCGCGCTGGTCCGGGTGGTCAGCGTGCCCGAGACGGTACGCCCGGTACCCGCCGCCACCGCGTCCGACCTCGACGACCAGGAACGGGACGTCGAGCGGCCGGTGCGCCAGGAGTGGCACGAGGTCGGGGACGGCTCCGTGCCCGACCGACTCCGGTCCGTGCATGTGCCCGGGGAGCACCTCGCTGAGCACGAGTTCGCCGTCGTGGACGAGCACGTACCGGTTCACGGGTGCGGGGACGCCCGGCGTCTCCTCGAGTTCCGCCATCACGGTGTCGATGACGGCGGCGTCGGCTCCTGCTGCCCGGAGCGCGTCCTCGGCCTTCCGGCGCTGCAGGGCGGCGAGGTGCTGCGGGTCCTCGCGGTCCCCGGAGGCGTCCACGTAGGCCCAGGTCCACGTCCCGCCGCCGGCGAGTCGGGAGCCGAGTGCCCGACCGTCCTCGGTGGTCTCATTCTGCGTGATCGGCATCGTCGCCTCCAGTCGTCGCGGTGCTCAGGTCGGGGGTGGTCGGGGTCGCGTCGGGCACGGCCGCGTTCGTGGCGGTGACGTCCGCCGCGTCGTCGTCGGCACCGGCCGTCGAGGTCGAGTAGACCGTCGCGTCGGCGCCGTCCCCGCTGCCGTCCGGTTCCTCGGCGGCGACGCCGGCCGGGTCGTCGGGGGCGTCGACATCCGTGGTGTCGTCGACGAGGCTGCCCTCGAGGTCGCCGTCGTAGCCGGACGCCCGCACGGTCTCGGCGTCGTCGGTGTCGTCGGGCACCGGTTCGGACTGCCGGAACTCCTCGACGTGGGCGTTGCTGCCGTGTCCCTGGACGATGCTCTGCGCCTCGTGCGCGAGCTGGTCGTCGAGCTCCGGGTTGTGGGTGGTGTTCCCGCGTTCGATCATCGTTGCTCCTCTCGTGGGCATCCCACGGTCCGCGAGCGTCCCTGACCCCGTTCGCAGGTGCCGCGTCCTGGTGGACGGGCGGCCGATCCGCGCCGCGGCGGACGATGCTGACAGCAGCGGAGCAGGAACCGACCACACTGGACTGCACGACGGCGTGCCCCCGGAGGCCCGGCCGCGCCACTCCCCCGTGCACCGGTGCGGGGCCTCACGGAAGGACTGGTCGAGGTTGACCTCTGCCGCACTCGACGACCTGCACTCGACCGCCCCGGGCTCGACGTCGCGACGGGCACCGCGTGCCTGGTTGCACACCGACGCGCCGTCCCTGTCGTTGCACGGCGACTGGGACTTCCGGTGGTCACCGGTGGCCGACGCCCCCGGGTTCGAGGACCCCGACGGGTGGGGGTCGCTCCCGGTGCCGTCGCACTGGGTGCTGCACGGTCACGGTGCGCCGAGCTACACGAACGTGCAGTACCCGTTCCCGGTCGACCCGCCGCACCCGCCGGACGAGAACCCGACCGGTGACCACCGCCGGACGTTCACCCTGCCGGACTCCTTCGACGGGGCAGCGCGCGTGCTGCTCCGCTTCGACGGGGTGGAGTCGCACTACCGGGTGTGGTTGAACGACACCGTCGTCGGGTGGTCGACCGGGTCCCGGCTCGCCACCGAGTTCGACGTGACGTCGCTGCTCCGCCCGGGGTCGAACGAGATCCGGGTCCGGGTGCACCAGTGGTCGGCGGCCTCGTACCTCGAGGACCAGGACCAGTGGTGGCTACCCGGCATCTTCCGCGACGTCACCCTGCTGGCACGGCCCACCGCCCCGATCGACGACGTGTTCGTGCGCGCCGGCTGGACCGCCTCGCCCGGGGACGTGGTGTCCGCCGGGACGGCTGCGTCCGGTCGGCCGTCGACCGGGACGGGCACGATCTCGGTGCCGACGATCGACGCCGTGTTCCCGGTGCACTTCGCCGTACCCGAACTCGGCGTGGACGTGACCTGGGCCAGCGCCGACGACGTCGCCCCGATCACCGTCGAAGGCGTCGAACCGTGGAGCGCCGAACTCCCGCGGCTGTACGACGCGACGCTGACGTCGGGGGGCGGCGGCGCTGTCGGCGGCTCCCTCGACGGGGAGACCGTGTCGCTGCGCCTGGGCTTCCGGAGCGTGCAGATCGTGGGCGACCGTTTCCTGGTCAACGGCGAGCGCGTCGTGTTCCACGGCGTGAACCGTCACGAGACGCACCCCGTCCGCGGCCGGGTGTTCGACGAGGCCCACGCCCGCGCCGACATGGCGCTCATGAAGCAGAGCAACGTCAACGCGATCCGCACCTCGCACTACCCGCCGCACCCGCGGGTGCTCGACCTGGCGGACGAACTCGGCTTCTGGGTGGTCCTGGAGTGCGACCTCGAGACGCACGGCTTCGAGTTCCAGGGGTGGCTCGGCAACCCGTCCGACGACCCGGCGTGGGAGGACGCCTACCTCGACCGCGTCGCCCGCACCGTCGAGCGCGACAAGAACCACGCCTCGATCGTGATGTGGTCGCTCGGCAACGAGTCCGGCACCGGCCGGAACCTCGCCGCGATGGCGCAGTGGGTGCACGCCCGCGACCCCGAGCGTCCGGTCCACTACGAGGGCGACTACACGGGCGAGTACACCGACGTCTACTCACGGATGTACCCGACGCTGCAGGAGACCGAGTCGATCGGCGGCGGTCCGGCCACTCCCCTGCTCGGCTGCGGTCCCGCCGAGGCGGCACGACAGCGGTCGAAGCCCTTCATCCACTGCGAGTACGTGCACGCGATGGGCAACGGTCCCGGGCAGATCGCCGAGTACGAGGCCCTGGTCGACCGCTACCCACGCCTGCACGGCGGCTTCGTGTGGGAGTGGCGGGACCACGGACTGCTGGCGCACACGGACGACGGCACGCCCTACCACGCCTACGGAGGCGACTTCCACGAGGTCGTCCACGACGGGAACTTCGTGATGGACGGCCTGGTGCTGCCGGACGACACCCCCACCCCGGGGCTGGCGGAGTTCGCGGCGGTCGTCGCGCCGGTCCGCCTGTCCGTCTCGGACACGACGGTGCTGGTCGAGAACCGGTACCACTCGGCCTCCACCGCGGGGCTGCGGTTCTGCTGGACCCTCTCGCGGAACGGCGTCGTCGAGGCGTCCGGGCGGCTCGCCCCCGGGATCGTCGCGGTGCGGCAGTCCGCCACGGTGCCGGTGCCCGACGAGGTGCTGGCGGCAGCCCGGGCCGATGCGGGCTCCCTCGCGCCGGGCGACGAGCTGTGGCTCGACGTCGTCGCGGAGCTCGCCGGTCCGACCGCCTGGGCGGACACCGGGCACGTGGTGGCACGCACCCAGGCGCTCGTGGCGAGCCGACCGGCGGCGGTGCCACGGGCCTCCAGTCGGGGCTGGGACGGCGACCGTCTCGGGGAGGCGACCTTCACCGCACGCGGTGACCTCGCGACGTTCAGGGGCCACGACGTGTCCGGCCCGCGGCTCGAGCTGTGGCGGGCGCCGACGGACAACGACCGTGGTGCCTCGCAGGGCGGGTACGAGACCTCGGACCCGGTGCTGACCCTCGGCGTCGGCGACCCGACGGCGCCCTCGTCGGCGTCGCGGTGGGAGGCCCGTGGTCTCGACCGTCTGACCCACCGGCTGGTGTCCGTGACGCGAACCGACGACGGCCTGGTGCAGCGGGTCCGGGTCGCGGCGGCGAACAGCGGTGCCGGCGTCGAGGTCACGCACCGGTGGACCCTGACCGACGCCGGACTGCTGCTCCGGACGGACGCCATGCCGTTCGGCGGCTGGGACGTCACCTGGCCGCGGATCGGCGTGCGTATCGACCTGCCCGCCGCGCTGCTGTCGGAGACGGCCTCGTGGTTCGGGACCGGGCCGGACGAGTCGTACGCGGACTCCTCGCACGCGGCACGGGTCGGGCGGTTCCAGGCGCCGGTGTCGGCGATGACCACGCGCTACTCGATGCCGCAGGAGAGCGGGCACCGGCCGGAACTCCGGACGCTGAGCGTGGGGCCGATCACCGTGACGACCCTGCCGGATCCCGCATCGGGGCACCGCGCCGGGTTCACCCTGACGCCGTGGACCGCGCAGCAGGTCGGGCGTGCCGGGCACCCGCACGAGCTGCCGGTGCCGGACGCGCTGTACCTGTACCTCGACGACGCGCAGCACGGGCTCGGGAGTCGGGCGTGCGGGCTCGACGTGCTGCCGGAGCACCAGCTCTGGCCGAGCGCGCGGAGCTGGAGCGTCCTGCTGGCGTAGCGGGGCGCCGGAGCCGGCGCCGGAGCCGCCGCCGGCCGGGGCCAACGGCACCCGGTGCCGGCTGGCGCCGCACAACAGGAACCCGTCCGAACCAGGGGATCCCCCGGTTCGAACGGGTTCCTGTTGTGCCCAGCCGCAGTGCGGCGCGGCCGGCCGGCCGGCCGGCCGCGGCGCGGCGCGGCGTCAGCCGCGCGCGATGGCCTCGGCGGCCGACGGGTCGGCGCCGTCGAGGAACTGCGTCAGCCGCTCGGCCTCGCCCGGCTCCTCGATCGCCTCGGCCGCCCGGCGCAGCGCGAACAGGCTCCGGAGCACGCCACGGTTCGGCTCGTGCGACCACGGCACCGGCCCGGCTCCGCGCCACCCGGCCTTCCGCAGGGCGTCGAGGCCGCGGTGGTACCCGACCCGGGCGTACGCGTAGGACTCGACGGTCGCGCCGCGTGCCCACGCCTCGTCGGCGAGCATCGCCCACGCCAGGCTCGACGACGGGGAGGACACCACCACCGAGGCGACGGGAGCGCCCGCCGCCAGGGCCGCGTCCACCTCGGGCTCGGCGGCCAGCAGCGTCTCGGGGTTGGTCGAGGGGTTCGGGAGCAGGTTGTCCGGCATGCCCGCCACGCTACTTGAGCCGCCCGGTCACTTCAGCGGGTCGTGTCCCCAGTTCATGAGCGAGTACCGCCACCGGGTGTCCTCGACGTCGCCCGAGGGTCGCTGCTCCATGTGCCGCGCCACGTACCCGACGACCTTCCGCATGTGCGCGTAGTCGTCGTCGGTGTACTCGCCCTGCTTCTTGCGGAGGATCCGCACGATGTGCCGCCCGGACTCGTGCCCGGTCGACTCGGAGGCACCGTCCTTCTTCTGGCCGACCTCCTTCGACTCGTCGGAGTCCAGCCAGCCCTGCAGCTGCGAGGCGGTCATGTTCACCGCGTCGGCGAAGTCGTCCCGGGTCTGCTTCTCGTCGTCAGCCATGTCGGACATCTTGCGCGGCGCGACTGCGCGGTCGTACGGTGAGTCGTACCCCGTCGTCACGCGGGACCCCGGTGCGGGACGACCGACCGGCGGCACGGGTGACGGCCACGGGGCCTCCCGACGGGAACGGATCCGGCATTGCGCGAGACCACCGGCACTGCGCCGCAGCAGCCGCTGTCCCTGCGCTGACACCGTGACCTCGCCCGCCTCCTCGCGGGTCTGCCGCCTCCGCGGCTGACGGTGTCGTGCGCCCGCACGACCACCGGAGGCATCGCCATGCCCATCAGCCCGTCCGTCGTCCTGCACGACGTCTCGTTCACCTGGCCCGACGGCTCCGTCGCGCTCGACCACCTCGCCGCTGCCTTCGGTCGTGGCCGCACCGCGCTGGTCGGGAGGAACGGTGCCGGGAAGTCGACCCTCGTCCGGCTGGTCACGGGCCAGCTCACCCCCACATCGGGCACCGTCACGACGACGGGCCCGGTGGACCACCTGCCGCAGCGACTCGCTGACATCGGGTCGCGTACTGCGGATGGCGGCCTGGAGGCCCGTCCCGCCTCCCCGCGCACGGTCGCGGACCTGCTCGGGGTCGGCCCGCAGGTCCGGGCGCTCCGAGCCGTCCTTACCGGGGACGCCACCCCGGAGCTCTTCGACGTGGTCGGCGAAGCCTGGGACGTCGAGGAGCGCGCCGGGGCCGCACTCGCCGCACTCGACCTCGGCCCGGCGGACCTGGACCGGCCTGTCGACACACTGTCCGGCGGGCAGGCCGTGCTCGTGGCGGTGGCGGGCATCCGGCTCCGCGGTCGTCCGATCGCGTTCCTCGACGAACCGACGAACAACCTCGACCGCCGTGCGCGTGCCACGCTCCTCGACATGGTGGACGGGTGGCGCGGGACCCTCGTCGTGGTGAGCCACGACCGGGAACTCCTCGAGCACGTCGACGAGGTCGTCGAGCTCCGTGACGGCACCCTGACCGTGTTCGGCGGGACGTACTCGGCATTCGAGGAGCACCTCGCCGTGCAGCAGGCCGCCGTCGAGCGCGAGGTCCGCGTCGCCGAACAGCGGCACCGTGCCGAGAAGCGTCAGCGCATCGAGGCCGAGACGACGATCGCGCGACGGGCGAAGGCAGGCGCGGCCTCGGCGTCGTCGATGCCGAAGATCGTGGCGAACGAGCGGCGGAAGCGCGCCGAGGCCACGGCAGGTCGGCTGCGCTCCGGGCACACGTCGGCCGAAGCGGCAGCGCTCGCGACCGCGCGGGAGGCCGGCCGACGGGTCCGTGACGACGAGCACCTGCACGTCGAGCTGCCCGACCCCGGGGTGGCCGCGTCCCGCCGGATCGCGACCGTCACGGTGCGCAGCCGGACGATGGTCGTGCAGGGGCCGGAGCGCATCGCCGTCGTCGGGGACAACGGCGTGGGCATGACGACCCTGCTCGAGCACCTCGTCGGACTTCCGGGAGCGCGGCGGCACCCGCTGCCGGAGACGACAGCGGTGCCGTACACCGACCGGATCTGCTACCTGCCGCAGCGGAAGGACAGCCTCGACGACGATGCGACCGTCCTCGAGAACGTCCGTCGGGTCGCCCCGGACATCGCACCAGCCGAACTGCGGAACCGGCTCGCGCGGCTGCTCGTCCGGGGCGACACGGTGGACCGGCCCGCCGGGTCGCTGTCCGGCGGGGAGCGGTTCCGGGTGGCGTTGGCCGGACTCGTGCTCGCCGACCCGCCGCCGCAGCTGCTGGTGCTCGACGAGCCGACGAACGACCTCGACATGGCGAGCGTCGACCAGCTGGTGACGGCGCTCCGGGCCTACCGGGGTGCGCTGGTGGTCGTGAGCCACGACGACACGTTCCTCGACCGGCTGGACCTGGACGGACGCGTGCACCTGCGCTGAGGACACCGGCGGCCAGCGCCGGGCGTCGGCGTCGGCGTCGGCCGTCGGTTTCGGGTGCCGGGTGCCGGGTGTCGCTACCGGTCCGCCGTCAGCGCCGCCGGGACGGCCGGATCGAGAGCACCTCGACCGTGCCGCGCTCCGGCAGGTCGACGACGGTGCGGACCGCGTCCGCGACGTCGGACGGCGCGAGGTAGTAGTCGGTGTCGTAGTCCTCGCCGAGCTTCTCGGTCAGGGCCCGCTGCATGTCCGAGTCGGTACGGCCCGGGTGCACGCTCGACACCCGCACGCCGTTCGCCCGCTCCTCTTCACGCAGCGCGTCGGTGAAGGCCCGGAGCGCGAACTTCGAGGCCGCGTACACGCCGCCCCCGGCTCCGGCGGTGAACCCGGAGCCGCTGTTGATCGACACGACGATGCCCCGCGCCGCCCGGAGGCCCGGCAGCGCCACCCGGGTGAGCTCGGCGACCGCGAAGACGTTCGTGGCGAAGACGGCCTCCCACGTGTCGCGCGGGGTGTCCGCGACCCGGGTGCCCTGCTCGACGCCGGCGGAGTGCACCAGGACGTCGATCCAGCTCGGGACCGTCGGCACGTCGCCGGCCCCGAGGTCACCGACGAACGGCTCCGCGCTCGGCAGCGCAGCCACGACGGCGTCGACCGCCCCGGCATCGCGTCCGCCGACGAGCACGTGGTGCGTCCGGCCCAGGTCGGCCGCGATCGCGCGGCCGATGCCCCGCGTCGCGCCGGTGACGAGCGCGACCGGACGGTCGTTGGCGGGGGTGGAGACGGGGACGGGAGGCTCGGTGTCGGTCACGCAGGCCAGCCTACGGAACCGGTACCGGGCCTCCCGTCCGGGTGGCGTGTCCGGAGACTGCTCAGTCGTCGTCCTTGGTCTCGCCGGCGCTCTGCCGGATCCGGATGCCCTGCAGGACGTCCTCGGCGCGCTTCTCGTCCTGCTTCTCGGTCTGGCGGGTGTCGCGCTCGGGGAGCTGGATGTCCTCCTCGGCCTTGATGCCCGCCTGCAGCTCGCGGCCGCGCTCGATCTCGGCATCGAACTCGGCGCCGAAGAGCAGCGCGTTGTTCGTGATCCAGATCCACAGCAGGAAGACGATGACGCCACCCAGCGAGCCGTACGTGGCGTTGTAGTTCGAGAAGTTCCCGACGTAGAAGCCGAATCCGACGCTCGCGATGATCCAGATGAGCAGCGCGATGATGGAGCCCCCGCTGACCCAGGTGAACTTCGGCTGCTTGACGTTCGGCGACCAGTAGTAGAGCACCGCGATGATGACGACCGCGATGACGAGCAGGATCGGCCACTGCACGATCGACAGCACCAGCGCTGCGGCGTCGCCGAGGCCGATGACGTCGCCGAAGCTGCGGGCGAGCGGCCCCGACACGAGGGCGAGGAGGCCGATGACGAGCAGCACGACCGTCGTCACCGTGACGCCGAGCATCGTCGGGCGGAGCTTCCAGATCGGACGTCCCTCGCGGACGTTGTAGATGCGGTTCATCGCGCGGCCGAACGCGCCGACGTAGCCGGACGCCGACCAGAGCGCACCGAGGATACCGACGATGAACGTCACCGGTGCCGCGGGCGACCGGACCAGGTTCTCGACCGGACCCCGGATCAGCTTCACGACGTCCTGCGACCCGATGTTGCCGATGACGTCGAGCAACGTCTTGATCGTGGTGTCGGCCTGACCGATGAGGCCGAGGATCGACACGACGGCCAGCAGCCCGGGGAAGAGCGCCAGCACGGAGTAGTACGTGAGGCTCGCGGCCAGGTCGGTGCACTGGTCGCTGGTGAACTCCCGCAGGGTCTTCTTCAGCGTGTAGACGACCGTGGGCTTCTTCAGGTCCGTCGGGCTGTCGGGCTTCCGGGGGTCGTCCGCCGCCGGCTTCTGTGCTTCCTTCGCCATGATCAGCCCTTCGCTGCCTTCGTGATCCGCTTGCGAGCCTTCTTGTTCCGCTTGGCGTCCTTCTTCCGACGCTTCTCGGCGGCCTGGCGTTCCTGGTACACGGGGTTGCCCGTCGGGTCCTTCTGCGCGAACACCGGGACGCCCTTCGACTGTCCGTCCTTGCGGAGCTTGACCGGCTTGAACACCGGGACGGGAGCGGGCTCGCGGAGAGCGGAGAGCCGCCCGGCGGGCTCGTTCCGGATGCGTGCACCGACGACGATCGCGGCGATGCCGGCGGCGGCGGTCATCGCGACGGCCACGAGGGGCGTGGGGTCGCGGTGCCAGCGCTGCCGGGTCTTCGCGAGGGCGAGGCGGGTGCGCGCGGGCACGTCGGACTTCTGCCGGATCCGCGTCACCGTGTCGACGATGCGCTCCCGGGTCCGTACGTTCCGGAGCTCGAGCTCGGGCATGGAGTCGTTGGGCATTCTCCCTGAGTACACGCTCCGCGGTGAGTAGACGCGCTGGCGTGCGGTCCGCGGACGTGCAGTGGGCGATCCGGAGCCGGACGCGCGCCCAGGGGTGTCGGCCTAGCGTCCGCCGCATGCTGTTCCGGGACGTCGCCGAGGGCATCCACCGCCTCGAGCTCGCACACACCAACACCTACCTGGTCGAGACCGGGGACCGACTGCTCGTCGTCGACGCCGGGCTGCCCGCCGTCTGGCCACACCTGCTGCTCGCGGTCCACGACCTCGGCTACTCCCCTGACCGGGTCGAGGCGCTGCTGCTCACGCACGGGCACTTCGACCACGTCGGGACGGCGGCCAGGATGCACCACGAGTGGGGCACCCCCGTGTACGTGCACCCGGGCGACCGTGACCTCGCAGCCCACCCGTACTCGTACCGGCCGCAGCAGAACCGGTTCGGGTTCGTCGTCGCGCACCCCGGCGGCCTCCGTCCGCTCAGCCGGATGCTGCTCGCCGGGGCCGCGACCGTCGACGGCATCGACGAGGTCGAGACCCTGGAGTCCCGTGCGGACGTCCCCGGCAACCCGTGGATCATCGAGACGCCCGGGCACACGGACGGGCACGTGGCGCTGCACTTCGCGGACCGGGACGCGGTGATCGCCGGCGACGCGCTGGTCACCTTCGATCCGTACACCGGCGGGATCGGCCCGCGGGTCGTGGCCCCCGCGGCGACGGCGGACATGGCGACCGCGGTCGCGTCCCTCGACCTGCTCGTCGACACCGAGGCGCAGCACGTCCTGCCGGGGCACGGCCCGTCGTGGTCGCGCGGGGTGCGGGCCGCGGTCGCGCAGGCGCGGCGGGCGGCCGGCGCGGCCTGACGCGGGCGGTCCGTCGCCCAGTCGGTCGCTCAGGTCCGGCGCCCGAAGTCGCCCGGTCCGTTGCCGAGGTTGCCCGGTCGGTCGCCCGGTCCGGCGCCCGGTTGCGATATCGCGGCATCTCGGCGGAGTACGCGCGGCGAGTGCGGCATCTCGGGACGCGCACGCCGACGCGCACGCGGGAGCGTGGGACCGCACCGGCAGGGCGGCCGCCCCGGCCCACACCGCACCGCACCGCACCGCTCAGTGCGTGAAGGCGAAGCCGATCAGGGCCATCGTGACGATGAAGCCCGCCAGGTAGTTGATCCAGAGGAAGCGCTTCCAGCCCGCGTTCGCCGCCTCCGCCCCGGCGTCCGTGACGTTCCACCACGGCAGCACGTTGAGCGCGTACGGCACGACGACGACCGCGGCGATCGGCCCCGGGAACGCCGAGAACAGCAGCGCCACACCCGCGACGAGGTACGCCACGAACGCCAGACGGACGGTCGCCCGGGCACCGATCACGGTCGCCACGGACCCGATCCCGCCGGCCCGGTCGGCGAGCACGTCCTGCACGGCGCCGAACGCGTGCGAGGCGATGCCCCACAGGAAGAACGCCACGCACACGGCGACGAGCTGCCCGGTCCACTGGCCGCCGGCGAGCGCGAGCCCGTAGACGGCCGGGGACACGAAGTGCGTCGACGAGGTCAGGGAGTCCAGGAACGGCTTCTCCTTGAAGCGCAGCCCCGGTGCCGAGTAGGCGATGACCGCGAAGACGCTGATCGCGAGGACGAGCCACGACCACGGCCCGCCGAGCAGCACGAGGACGAGCAGGAAGGGCACGTTCGTGACGACCACGGCCCAGAGCGTGGCCCGGTGCACGCTCCGGTCGAGCAGCGCCCCCTCGACGCCGCCCTTGCGCGGGTTGCGCAGGTCGGACTCGTAGTCGAAGACGTCGTTGATGCCGTACATCGCCAGGTTGTAGGGCACGAGGAAGTACACGACACCGACGAGGAACGCCAGCAGCGAGAACCCGCCGCCGCCCTCGACGCCGACCCCGCTGCCCAGCAGGTAGGCGGCGGCGAACGGGTACGCGGTGTTCACCCAGCTGATCGGTCGCGAGGACACGAACAGGGCACGGAGCGTCGACGGCCTGGAGGCTCGGCTCACGGTCATGGGGTCTCCTCCGGTGCACGGGACGGCTGGGTCGGGCGCTCTGACCGTACCGGTCCGGCGACCGCGTCCGGTCGCCGGCTCCGGTCGCTGCCCAGGCCGTCGAGCAGCACCCAGCAGCTCGGCAGCAGCAGCACCGCGCCGATCGAGTACGCCAGGTCCTCGACGGGGAACAGGCCGATGCGCGCCCCGAGGACGAGCGCCGGGTCGTAGGCGACGATGCCGAGCCCGACGATCACGTTGTTGAACACGCACGTCATCACGAGCAGCGCGATGCCGGCGACGACCCCGGTGAGCACGGTGGTGCGACGGCCACGGGCCGCAGCGTCCGGCCGTCCCGCCCGTCGGCGACGGGCGGACACGGTTCCGGCGAGGACCGCGACGAGCACGGCGACGCCGAGGAACGGCACCGCGAGCAGCGCGTACGTGCCGGACCCGGTCATGCCCGGCTCCCGTCGTGGCCCGCGTCCGCGGATCGCCGAGCGCTGAGATGCGCGAGGACCGGCCGGACGGCACCGAACAGGTCCATCGTCGTCCAGCAGAGCAGCACCAGGAAGAACAGCTCCTCGAGCGGCACGTCCGGCGCCAGGAGCACTCCGGTGAGCAGCCCGTTCGTGCCGATGAAGAAGATCCCGAGGTGCACGCCCACGACGTCCCAGACCATGAAGAACACCAGCCCGATGAGCATCACGGCGGCGGCACGCAGCGGGGCACGCCAGAAGAACAGCCGGTACCGGGCGTCGAGCACCGCGATGCCGGCGATCGAGATCAGCAGTCCGGCGAGGTACAGCCCCGGCATCAGCCCGTCGTCCGTACCGGCGGCGCGTCGACGGACCGCGGCAGCGGGGTCGGCAGCGGCTCGGTCGAGGTGTCGCCGCGGATCCGCTTGAGCAGGACCTCGGCGCTGATCAGGCACATCGGCAACCCGATGCCCGGGATCGTCGAGGCGCCGACGTAGTAGAGCCCGTCGACCTTCGTGGAGGCGTTCTTCTCGCGGAAGAAGGCGCTCTGCGTCAGGGTGTGCGCCGGGCCGAGCATCGACCCGTTCCAGGCGTTGAGGTCGTCGGCGAAGTCCTGCGGGCCGATCGTCCGGCGGACGCGGATCCGGTCGCGCAGGTCCGGTACGCCGGACCGCTCGGCGATGACGTCGATGGCGCGGTCGGCGATCGCCTCGACCTGGGCGTCGCCGGCGCCGTCGAGACCGCCCTTGCCGATCGCGACGTCAGCCGGCAGCGGGACGAGGACGAACAGGTTGCTCTGCCCCTCCGGCGCGACCGAGTCGTCGGTGAGCGACGGCGCGCAGACGTAGATCGACGCGGGGTCCGGCACGTGCCGGTCCTTGCCGAAGATGGCGCCGAAGTTCTCCTTCCAGTCCTCGGTGAACACCAGCGTGTGGTGCAGCAGTCCGGGGACCGGGCCGTCGACGCCGAGGTACACGAGCACCGCGGAGGGGCCGGGGTCGCGCTTGGCCCAGTGCGCGGCGTCGTGCGTGCGGTGTTCCTGCTCGAGGAGTTCCATCTCGGTGTGCCGCAGGTCCGCCGCGCTGACGACGAGGTCGGCGTGCTCGACGTGCTCGGCGCCGTCCTGGTCGCGCCAGGCGACACCGGTGGCGTGCCCGCCCTCGACGACGATCCGGGTCACGGCCGCACCGGTCCTGATCGTCGCCCCCTCGGCGAGCGCGACCCGCTCGACGGCGGCGATGACCTGCGTGATGCCGCCCTTCGGGTAGAGCACCCCGTCGGCCAGGTCCAGGTGGCTCATCAGGTGGTACATGCTCGGCGCCTGGTACGGGCTGGTGCCGAGGAAGACCGCCGGGTAGCCGAGGACCTGCCACAGGCGGTGGTCCTTGACCGCGGTCGACGCGAACGACGACAGCGGCTGGAGCAGCAGTCGGGCGAGCTTGCCCATCCGCTTGAGGACGTCGGGGGCGGCCAGCTTCGTGAGGTCCTGGAAGGTGCCGTACAGGAACCGACGGACTGCCATGTCGTAGGTGTCGGCGGCGGAGTCGAGGTACTTCGCCATCTTCGCGCCCGCACCGGGCTCGATCGACTCGAACAGGGCGATGTTGGCCTCGCGCGAGGACCGGAGGTCGATCGGCTCGTCGCGGCCCTCGGTGTACACGCGGTACCCGGGGTCCAGCACGTCGAGGTCCAGCTGCTCGTCGGCGCTGGTGCCGAGCAGCTGGAAGAAGTGGTCGAACACCTCGGGCATGAGGTACCAGCTGGGTCCGGTGTCGAACCGGAAGCCGTCCTGCTCCCACGTGCCGGCGCGGCCACCGAGCTGGGTGCGCTGCTCGAGGACGGTGACGGCGAAGCCGTCCCGGGCGAGCAGGGCGGCGGCCGCCAGGCCGCTGATGCCGCCGCCGATCACGACGGCTCGGCGGACCGGCACGGTGCGCATGGCGGGCGGTGCGGCAGTGGTCGGTGCGTCGGTCGGACGGGAGGCACGGGTCGGGCTCATGACGAGCCTCCAGTCTGTGGGGTGGTGACGGTGCGCGCGGGCAGGGCGCCGCGTCGGCTGAGGACACGCGCGGCGAGCCGTCCCTTCACGGGGTTCGGGACCCGGACCCGGGAGGTGACGAGCCGGTCCGCCGGGGTGGCGGCGATCCGGTCGTTGAGCTCCTGGAAGAGGGCGTGTGCGAGGGCGACCGCCGGACGGGCGTCCCGCGGCAGCAGCGGGACGGTGACGGCGGCCCGGTCGAGGTCCGACTGGACGTCGGCGACGAGCCGGCCCTTCGTCGCCTCGTCGAAGGTGCGCACGTCGACGCCCGGGAAGTACGAGCGGCCGAGGACCTCGAAGTCGGCGTGCAGGTCCCGGAGGAAGTTCACCTTCTGGAAGGCGGCACCGAGGGCACGCGCGCCGTCGACGAGGACCGCGTCGTCGAAGGTCGGGCGCCCGGCGCGGTACACGAAGGCGCGGAGGCACATCAGGCCGACGACCTCGGCGGAGCCGTACACGTAGGCGTCGAAGGAGGCCTGGTCGTGCCGGGTCTGCTCGAGGTCCATCCGCATCGACGTGAAGAACGGCGCCGTCAGTTCACTGCCGAACCCGACGGTGCGGGCGGTCCGGGCGAACGCGTGCACGACGGGGTTCACCGAGAAGCCGAACGCCATGGCGCGGTCGGTGTCCTGCTCGAGCTCGTCGAGCACGATCCGGGCGAGCGCGGGGTCCAGGCCGGCCTCGGTCGCGGGGCCGTCGACGACCTCGTCCGCGACCCGGACCAGGGCGTAGACGTTCCGGATGTGCTCACGGGTGTCCTTCGTGAGCAGGCGGCTGGCCAGCCCGAAGGACGTGGAATACCGGCTGATGACGACGCTCGAGGCGGCCTCGGCGGTGGCGTCGTAGAGCGGGAGGCGGTGACCGGTGGTGCTCGAGCTCACCGGACGCGCTCCACGAGTTCGGTGACGAGCCCTTCGAGTCGTGCGCCGAGCTCGTCGGGCAGCGCGGCCAGTTCGGCGCGGGCCAGAGCGGTGTGCTCGCGGATGTGGTCGAGCGCGGCGTCACGAGCACCGCACTCGACGAGCAGGCCGCGGAGTCCCGCGGCACGTTCCTCGGTCAGGTCCGGGTCGCCGAGGTACGGCGCCAGGTCGGGCCAGCAGTCGGTGGTCGCGGCGTACGCGATGAGCATCGTGCGCTTGCCCTCGCGCAGGTCCCCGATGGCGGTCTTCCCCGTCGATCCCTCGTTGCCGAAGACCCCGAGCAGGTCGTCGACGATCTGGTAGGCGATGCCGATCTCACGGCCGAAGGCGCCGAGCGAGGCGACGACGGGCTCCGGCGCACCGGCCAGGACCGCACCGGACTGCAGCGGTGCCTCGAAGCTGTAGACACTCGTCTTCGCGCGCTCCATCTGCAGGACCTCTTCCACGGTGGGCATCACGCCGAGCGCGAGGTCCACGTCCGCCATCTCGCCGGCGGCGCTGGCGAACACGGCGTCGTCGAACAGGTCGAGGAGGCGGGAACGACGGTCCCCGGTGACCCCGCTGGCCTCGATGAAGCGGGGCGCGGCGGCGAGCGCCAGGTCCCCGGCGATCACTGCGGCGCTCGTCCCCCGGTGCTCGGCCGTCGGCAGCGGCAGCCCCCCGGTCGTCGCGTTGTCGCGGAAGGACCCGGCCACGTTCGGACGACCACGGCGGGACCAGTCCCGGTCGATGACGTCGTCGTGGACGACGAGGGCGGTGTGCAGCAGTTCGTACGCCGCAGCGACGTGCGACGCGGCGTGCACGTCCTGCCCGCCGAGGGCCGTGTACGAGGTCAGGACCATGCGCGGCCGGAACCGCTTGCCACCCATGCTCGCCCTGCGCAGGACGCGCCAGAGTTCTTCGGACGGTCGGCCGAAGGCCTGGGCCCGGGCGCTCGACACCGTGAAGAAGCGCTCGAGGCACTCATCCACCAGCGCGAGGTCGATGTGCGCCACGGTGGCCGCTTCCTCGGTCATTGGCCTAATCTATCGAGGCAGATGAGCCTTTTCCCGGAAACCGTTGTCCTGTTGGCCGATGACCGTACCCCGATCGGTACGGCGGACAAGTTCACGGTGCACACAGACCAGACGCCCCTCCACCTCGCCTTCAGCTGCCACGTGCAGAACGCGGCCGGCGATCTCCTCGTGACCCGTCGCGCCCTCGTGAAGAAGACATGGCCCGGCGTGTGGACGAACTCGTTCTGCGGGCACCCCGGCCCGGACGAGTCCTTCGAGGACGCGATCGCCCGTCGCGCCGACCGCGAACTCGGCATGACGCTGCACAGTGTCGACCTGGTGCTGCCGGACTTCCGCTACCGCGCGGTGGACGCGTCCGGGATCGTCGAGAACGAGGTCTGCCCGGTGTTCCGCGCCCTGGCCGACGGCGACCCGCAGCCCGCTGACGACGAGGTCGCCGAGTGGGTGTGGCTGTCGGAGCAGGACCTCCGCCAGGCGGTGACCGCCGCGCCCTTCGCCTTCAGCCCGTGGCTCGGGTGGCAGCTGGCGGAGCTCCCGCTCGACGCCCTCGGCGCGGAGCGCTGAAGCACCGCTGACCGGCGGGTCGTCGGACCCGACGCGCCCGGACGACGCAACGTGAGGTCCACGGCGATGCCGCCGCGGGCCTCCCGTCGCGTCCGTCCTCCTCACCTGCTCAGGTGGCGTGGACCGGAGAGCCGTGCATAATGATCTGGCTCGGGATGTGAACGTGCACATGGGCGTGCCGCGGCCCCGGGCGGGAGAGAGCAGCAATGGCGACCACGCGGGCACAACAGCCGCGGTCCCCCAGCATCCGTGACGTCGCGCGGGTCGCGGGCGTCTCGCACCAGACCGTCTCCCGGGTCCTCAACAACTCGGACGCGATCCGGGCCGAGACCCGTGACCGGGTGCTCGCGGCGATGGAGGAACTGCAGTACCGGCCGAACCGGGCCGCACGCGCACTGGTGACGAGCAAGACCCGGACCATCGGAGTCCTGACGGCGCAACGGTCGCACTACGGCCCGACCGTCACCCTGCAGGCGATCGAGGACGCCGCGGTCCTCCGCGGGTACTCGGTGACGACGGCGAACATCGCGGTGCCGACCGACGAGGCGGTCCGCGACGGACTCGGACACCTGCTGGACCAGGACGTCGAGGGGATCGTCGTCATCGCCCCGCAGCAGCGGGTGTTCGACCTCATCGAGGAGCTCGGCGTCCGCACCCCGTACGTGACGATGCGCTCGAGCGTCGGCGAGGACCCGACGGCGCTCTGGGTCGACCAGATGGAGGGCGCACGCCTGGCGACGGCCCACCTGCTCGACCTGGGCCACGAGTACGTCCGGCACATCGCGGGGCCCCAGGACTGGATCGAGGCGGATGCCCGGATGCAGGGCTTCCTCCGCGAGATGTCCGACCGGGACATGCCGGTACAGCCACCGATCCTCGGGGACTGGACGGCCGACTTCGGGTACCACGCCGGGCGGGAACTGCTGCGGTGGCGGGACTGCACGGCGGTGTTCTGCTCGAACGACGCGATGGCGCTCGGCGTGATGCACGCGGCCCGCTCGTACGGGCTCGACGTCCCCGGCGACCTCTCGGTGGTGGGCTACGACGACATCCCCGAAGCGAAGCACTTCTGGCCGCCGCTCACCACGGTGCAGGTCGACTTCGAGGAGCTCGGACGGCGCAGCGTGGACATCCTGCTGCCGAGCGGCGGTGACACGCTCCGGCCGATCGACATCGTGCCCCAGCTGGTCGTGCGCGGCTCCACGTCGGCACCGCGACGCCGCTGAGCGAACCGCGGGTGGACTCCTCGTCGCGCGCCGGCCCGTCACGGCGCTGACCCCAACCCGAGGGACAGCGCTTCCGCCGTCCGCGGCAACCGACCCTGCGTCACCGAAACGTGACCAATCCGAATTGACAGCCGCGCCGAGCGTGTGCGTAACATTGCCTCCGTTCCTCGATGTGACCGTTCACATCAGCTGTCACACGAGGATCACCCGGACGCGACAACGAAGTCCGCACGCACCCTCGTGCCCTTCGGATGCCGCAGCTGTTCCACCGAAGGACTGCCGCATCGCAGCGGCAGAAGGAGATGCACCGTGGCGTCAACCCCACAGGGTCACGACCCGATCGCGAGCGGGCTCGAGACCCGTTCGATCACCGCTCCCGAGACGATCCTCGAGATGCGTTCCATCACCAAGGAGTTCCCTGGTGTGAAGGCGCTCTCCGACGTCTCGCTGAGCGTCCGCGCCGGCGAGATCCACGCGATCTGCGGCGAGAACGGCGCTGGCAAGTCCACGCTGATGAAGGTGCTGTCGGGCGTCTACCCGTACGGCACCTACGACGGCCAGATCGTCTACGAAGGCGAAGAGGTCCGCTTCGCGAACATCAAGCAGTCCGAACAGGCCGGCATCGTCATCATCCACCAGGAGCTGGCGCTGATCCCGGAGCTCTCGATCACCGAGAACCTGTTCCTCGGCAACGAGCCGAGCCGCTTCGGTGCGATCGACTGGACCACCGCCCAGCTGCGCGCTCAGGACCTGCTCGCTCGCGTCGGCCTCCGGGACGACCCGGACACGCAGATCAAGAACATCGGCGTCGGCAAGCAGCAGCTCGTCGAGATCGCCAAGGCCCTGCACAAGGACGTCAAGCTCCTCATCCTGGACGAGCCGACGGCCGCCCTGAACGAGAACGACTCGCAGCACCTGCTCGACCTCATCATCGGGCTGAAGGCCAAGGGCATCTCGAGCATCATCATCAGCCACAAGCTGAACGAGATCGAGCAGATCGCGGACGAGATCACGATCATCCGCGACGGCAAGGCCATCGAGACGCTGAACGTCAAGGCGGACGGCGTCAACGAGGACCGCATCATCCGCGGCATGGTCGGTCGGTCGCTCGAGTCGCGGTTCCCGGACCGCACCCCGAACATCGGCGAGACCTTCTTCGAGGTCCGCAACTGGACCGTGCAGCACCCGCTCGACTCGTCGCGCCTGGTCTGCAAGGGCTCGAACTTCCACGTCCGCCGGGGCGAGATCGTCGGCTTCGCGGGCTTGATGGGTGCTGGGCGCACCGAGCTCGCGATGAGCCTGTTCGGTCGCTCCTACGGCACCTGGCTCGACGGGCAGATCATCAAGGACGGCCGCGAGGTCAAGATCGCCAACGTCCAGCAGGCCATCAACAACGGCCTCGGCTACGTGTCGGAGGACCGGAAGGCCCTCGGGCTGAACCTGCTCGACACCGTGAAGCGCTCGACCGTCGCGGCGGACCTGAAGAAGATCTCCAAGGGCGGCGTCGTCGACTCCCTCGAGGAGTACTCGGTCGCCGAGAAGTACCGCAAGATGCTCCGCACCAAGGTGCCGAGCGTCGAGGACAACGTCGGCAAGCTCTCCGGCGGCAACCAGCAGAAGGTCGTCCTGTCGAAGTGGATGTTCACCGACCCGGACCTGCTGATCCTCGACGAGCCCACCCGCGGCATCGACGTGGGCGCGAAGTTCGAGATCTACGGGATCATCCAGCAGCTCGCGGCCGAGGGGAAGGGGATCATCCTCATCTCGTCCGAGCTCCCCGAGCTCCTCGGTCTCTCCGACCGGATCTACACCATCTTCGAGGGCCAGATCACCGCTGACCTCCCGGCCGACCAGGCCGATCCAGAAACGCTCATGCGCAGCATGACGTCCGCGCGGAAGGGCGCCACCGTCTCATGAACAACCTGAAACTGCTCTTCGGCAAGGGCAACAGCATCGGCCAGTACGGCATGGTCATCGCGCTCATCGCGCTGCTGATCTTCTTCTCGATCACGACACAGGGCCTGATCCTCGAGCCCACCAACGTGATCAACCTGTTCCTGCAGTACTCCTACATCCTGATCCTGGCGCTCGGCATGGTCATGGTCATCATCGCCGGCCACATCGACCTGTCGGTCGGTTCGGTCGCGGCGGTCGTCGGCATCATCGTGGCGCAGTCCATGGCGGTCTGGCACTTCCCGGTGTGGACCGCGATCATCCTCGGCCTGGCCGTCGGAGCGCTCATCGGTGCCTGGCAGGGCTTCTGGGTCGCGTTCGTCCGTGTCCCGGCGTTCATCGTGACCCTGGCCGGCCAGCTCATCTTCCGCGGCGTCAACCAGATCATCGGCAACTCCACCTCGGTCCCCGTCCCGGATGCCTACACGCCGATCGGCGCCGGCTTCCTCGGTGACTTCGGTCCGGACTTCGGCTACAGCAACGGCACCCTGCTCATCGGGCTCGTCACCATCGCCGCGCTCATCATCATCGAGGCCCGCGGCCGTGCCCGTCGTCGCAAGATGCAGGCAGAGGTCCCGCCGCTGTGGGTCTCCGTCGTCCGCACCGGCATCCTCGTCGCGGTCACGCTCGTCGCCACGTACCTGTTCGGCGCCGGCCCGGTCGGTACCTCGGTCCCGATCGTCGCGATCATCCTCGGTGTCCTGACGATCATCTACGGCTTCGTCACGAAGAACACGATCTTCGGCCGCCAGGTCTACGCGGTCGGTGGCAACTCCAGCGCCGCCGTCCTGTCCGGTGTCTCCGCGAAGAAGGTCAACTTCTTCGTCATGATGAACATGTCCGTCCTGGCCGCTGTCGCCGGCATGGTGTTCGTCGCCTACTCCGGTGCCTCCGGCCCGGCTGACGGCACCGGCTGGGAGCTCGACGCGATCGCCGCCGTGTTCGTCGGTGGCGCCGCGGTCGCCGGTGGTGTCGGTACGATCTCCGGCTCGATCATCGGTGGTCTCGTGATGGCCCTGCTGTCGAACGGCCTGCAGCTGATGGGCCTGGAGTCCAACAAGGTGCAGATCATCCGCGGTCTGGTCCTGCTGGTCGCCGTCGCCTTCGACGTCTACTCGAAGTCGCAGGGGCGTCCGTCGCTGATCGGCGGCATGATGCGGCAGTTCCAGCGCAAGGACACCGAGCAGAACACCGTGGCCGCCCAGCAGCCGCGCTCGATCGAGGACCAGCCCGAGAAGGTCACCCTCCCCTAGCTCGGGTACTCGCGGCGGTCGGGTGACCGGCCGCCGCGTGACCCGGTACGACCCATCCACACACAGCGGGGCCCCGGTCCCAACTCCTCAACGAAGAGAAAGCAATCACATGCGCAAGAAGATCGTCGCCGGCGTCAGCCTGGCGCTCATCGCAGGCCTCGCCCTCAGCGGCTGCTCGTCCCGTGGCAACTCGGGCGACTCCGGCTCGGGTTCGGGCTCCGGCTCCAGCTCGACCATCAAGAAGGGCGACCTCATCGGTGTCGCCCTCCCCGCCAAGACCTCGCAGAACTGGGTCCTCGCGGGCGCCGCGTTCAAGAAGTCGATCGAGAAGGCCGGCTTCAAGGCCGACATCCAGTACGCCAACGCCGGCAGCCCGGTCCCGGACCAGCAGTCGCAGATCTCCGGCATGATCACCAAGGGTGCGAAGGCCGTCATCATCGGCGCGGCCGACGGTTCGCAGCTGACCTCGCAGGTCAAGTCGGCGAAGTCCTCGGGCGCCGTCGTCATCGCCTGGGACCGCAACATCCTGAACACCGAGAACGTCGACTACTACGTCGCGTTCAACAACTTCAAGGTCGGCCAGCTCCAGGCACAGGCGCTCCTCAAGGGTCTCGAGGAGAAGAAGGGCGACAAGCCGTACAACGTGGAGCTCTTCGCCGGTTCCGCTGACGACGCCAACGCCACCGTGTTCTTCAACGGTGCCATGGACGTCCTTCAGCCGAAGATCGACGACGGCACGCTCAAGGTCACCTCGGGTCAGACCACCTTCCAGAAGGTGCAGACCAAGGGCTGGCTCGCGCAGAACGCCCAGTCGCGCATGACCGACCTGATCTCGCAGTACTACACGGGTGACACCGAGCTCGACGGCGTCCTGTCGCCGAACGACACGCTCGCCCGTGCGATCCTCACCGCGACCAAGGCCGCCGGCAAGGAGAACCCCGTCGTCACCGGTCAGGACTCCGAGACCGCGTCGATCCCGCTCATCATGCAGGGCACGCAGTACTCGACGATCTACAAGAACACCACCGACGAGGCCCAGGCCGCCGTCGACCTGGTGTCCGACCTGGCCGCTGGCAAGAAGCCGGAGACCGTGAAGGACAAGAACAACGACAACGGCAAGAAGATCGTCCCGACCGTCGAGCTGACCCCGGTCCTCGTCACCAAGGACAACGCGGTCGAGGCGTACTCGAACGACGACACGCTCGAGGCACTCGCCAAGAAGGGCTGAGTCTCCCCGTCCCGTGCAGAAGGGCCCCGTCGCGTCAGCGACGGGGCCCTTCCGTCGTCCCCGGCGAGCTCCCCGTGTGGTGCCCCGGCCTGGAGGCCCGCCCCGCGCCTCCAGGCCGGTCGCCGCCGCCGTGTGGCCGGCCTCGCCGCGTGGCCGGCCTCGCCTACCCGGCGTAGCGGGGGTCGCTGGCCGGGTCGTACGGTGCTCCCGCAGCGGGCGTGTACGGCTCCGCGTCCGGGTGCTCGTTCTGCCACATCGCGTCGACGTCGAGGAGCTCGGACGCTCCGCACCGGCTGTCGGCCTGGAGGGCCTCGGTCGGGATCCCACTCACGATCACGACGGGCTGCAGAGGGCCCAGGTCGACGGGGTGCCCGGATGCCCGCATGCACCCTACGTACCGGTCCCAGGCCGCAACGTACTCGAAACGGGTGACGACACCGTCTTCGAGGGCGGCTTGCTGCTCGGGCGACGGCCCCGGGATCGGGTCGGGGCGCGCCCACGACGCCCAGACAGTCATCGGCCCGTCGTGCTCGACCCGCACGGTCGGCCGACCTGCTGTGTCCGCGCCGACCGGCAGCGTGACCGAGGCGCCGCAGTCCGCGGTGGTCGGGTCGACACCGCCGTCCCCCGTGCCGATGGTGACGGTCGCGGTGCCGGGCGGGGCGCACTGCAGCCCGACGGCGACGTCACGCGCTCCGGAGGGCCGCCCCGGCAGCGTCAGCGTCGTCGAGCCGT
Source organism: Curtobacterium sp. MCPF17_001 (assembly GCF_003234615.1). Classification (NCBI taxonomy): domain Bacteria; kingdom Bacillati; phylum Actinomycetota; class Actinomycetes; order Micrococcales; family Microbacteriaceae; genus Curtobacterium; species Curtobacterium sp. MCPF17_001. Next base: position 68,049 of record NZ_QKSL01000003.1, on the reverse strand, counting down.
CGGTGACCCGCACGACCGGCGATCCGAGCAGGGTCACGTCCCCGGCGGCACCGGTCGCCACCAGGGCGGACGCGTCCTCCGGCGTGAGCGACTGCTGCAACAGCCCGGTGCCGACGAGGGCCCCGGCGGTCAGGGACCCGGCGACGACGAACGCGCCGACGCCGATGGTCGGGACGAGCCAGCGCCGCCGTCGCACGGACCGGTCGACCCGGTCGACGAGCAGGGCACGGAGGGCGCGGTCGCGGGTCGTCTCGGTCATCGTGCTCCTCCGGTGGTGGACGGTGCGGTCGTGGTCGGTGCGGTCGGCGGAGCGGCCGGCACTGCTGTCTGCTCGGCGAACTGCGCACCGAGGCGCTTCCGGGCTCGGGAGAGACGGGACTTCACGGTCCCGATCGGCACGCCGAGCACCTCGGCTGCCTCGGCCTCACGGTGCCCGGCGATGACACAGAGCGCGAGGACCTGCTGGTCGGCCGCCGAGAGCGTCCGGAACGCGGCGACCGCGGCACCGTCGTCGTGCCGGTCGGCGGGGTCGGGAGCGTGATCGGCGGGCGGCAGCGTCGCGAGCAATCGCCGGTACCGCATCGTCGCGCGGGTGGCGTTGCGCGCGACGTTCGTTGCGGTGACGAGCAGCCACGGCAGCAGGTCGCCGTCGACGAGCCGAGCGCTCCGCCGTCGTCGCCACGCCTCGAGGAACACGACCGCGACGATGTCGTCGACGTCCACCTCGGGCGGCACCAGCCGGAGGGCGTGCCGGTGCACGCGGTCACGGTGGCGGTCGAAGACGCGGCCGTAGGCCTCGCCGTCACCGCGGCCCGCTGCCGCCCAGTCCTCGGCGTCGTCGCCGCTTCCGGTTCTCATGTCCTGGAGTGTCCGGCAGCACCCGGATGGTTCCACCCGACCACCCGATCCTCACCGCCGACCGTCACCAGGCCGGGATGCTCCGGACGTCGGCCGTCCGCAGGGCGGCGAGGTCCGGGAACCCGTTGACCGCCATGAGCAGGTCCGCCTCGGCCAGGACCGAGCGCACGACGTGCTCGACGCCGTCGGTCCCGCCGAGGGTGAGCCCGTGCACGTACGGACGCCCGAGCCCGACGGCCGTCGCTCCCAGGGCGAGTGCCGTCACCACGTCGGTACCGGACCGGACGCCCGAGTCGAACAACACCGGAGCATCGTCACCGACGGCGTCGACCACCTCGGGCAGGAGGTCGATCGCCGGCACCCCGTTCGCCTGACGTCCGCCGTGGTTCGACACGTACACGCCGTCGACCCCGGCGTCGACCGCCCGCCGAGCGTCGTCGGCGGCGCAGATGCCCTTGAGGACGAGGGGCAGGTCGGTGAGACCGCGCAGCCAGGCGAGGTCTTCCCACCGCAGCGGGTTGCCGAAGACCCGGGTCCAGTGCTCGATGACCGACCGCGGGTCCGTGGGGACGGGGACGCCGGCGAGGAAGGCCGGGTCACTGAGGTAGTTGGCGAGCGCTGCGCCCCGCAGCTGCGGGAAGTTCGCGGTCTGGAGGTCGCGGGGGCGCCAGCCCGTGACCCAGGTGTCGAGCGTCACCACGACGGCGGCGTAGCCCGCGTCCTCGGCCCGCCGCACCAGGCTCGCCGCGAGGTCGCGGTCGGTGGGTGTGTAGAGCTGGAACATGCCCGGGGTGTCGCCCTGGGCCTCCCGGACGGCTTCGAGCGGGTCCTCCGACAGGGTCGACGCGACCATCGGCACGCCGGTGCGGGCGGAAGCGCGGGCCGTCGCGAGGTCGCCGTGGCCGTCCTGCGCCGCGACGCCCAGCACACCCACGGGAGCGAGGAAGAGCGGCGAGGGCAGGTGCATCCCGAACAGGTCGACCGAGAGGTCCCGGTCCGACGCGCCCACGAGCATGCGCGGCACGATGCCGCGGCGCTCGAACGCGGCGACGTTGGCGCGCTGCGTGCGTTCGTCGCCCGCACCGCCGGCGACGTAGGTCCACACCGACGGTGCCATCGCTGCCGCCGCGGCGGCCGCGAGGTCCGCGGCCGCGACCGGGAACCGGGGCACGACGCCCTGCAGGCCGCGGAGGTGGATCTCGTTCTGGTAATCGCCGAAGGTCACGCGACCATCATGCTCCGCCCGGGACCCCGCCTCAGTCCCGGCGCTGCATCGCCGAGAGGCGCTCGTTGTACGCCTTGAGCTCGGCGTCGCCGTCGCGCTCGGCCTGTCGGTCCTTGCGCTTGGCGATGCGCTCGTCGGAGCGCACCCAGTTCCGCACGACGAGCAGCGCGACGAACACCATCGGCAGCTCGGACGCGCCCCAGGCGATGCCGCCGCCGACGTGCTGGTCGTCGAGCAGCGCGCGGTCGTTCGTCTGCCCGAGCGCGTGGAACCAGTCGATCGCGTACACCGACTGCGAGGTCATCACGGCCACACCGAAGAACGCGTGGAACGCCAGCGTCGCGAGCAGCGCGATGATGAGGATCGGGTACTGGGGACGCTGCGGTCCCGGGTCGATGCCCACGAACACCCAGAAGAACAGGTACCCGCTGAACACGAAGTGCACGATCATCACGATGTGCCACTCGTGGGACTGCATCGAGTACTCGAACGCCGGCGTGAAGTAGAACACCACGAGGGACCCGGCGAAGATCACCCCGGCGACCGCGGGCTTGCCGAGGAACTGCATCCACCGCGAGTGCACGAACAGCATCAGCCACTCGCGGGCACCACGGGAACCGTCGTTGCGGACCGGCAGGGTGCGGAGCGCGAGCAGCACGGGGCCGCCGAGGACCAGCGGCAGCGGCACGAACATCATGAGCAGCATGTGCTGGACCATGTGCGACGAGAAGTGGATCATGCCGTAGACCGCGGGGCCGCCGGAGGTCGTCCAGGCGAAGACCGCGCAGCCGATGAGCCAGGCGATGGTCCGACCGACCGGCCAGGAGTCACCGCGCTGCCGGAGCTTCCGGACGCTCCACAGGTACCAGGCGGCACCGACCAGGGCGAGCGCGAGCCACATCCAGTCGATGTGCCACTGCGCCAGGTAGGTCTGCATGGTCTGCGCGGGCGGGTACGGGTAGCCGATGAGCCCCGAGCGGGTGTCCGCGCCGGTCTCCGGCGTCTGCGGGATCGGCGGCTGGCTGCGGGACACCGCGACCGAGACGCCGATCGCGACGGCCATGAAGACGATCTCGGCGAGCGCGAACCGCACGAACAGACGTCGGTCGGTGGGAGCCCGGAGCAGGCCCGGCACGAGCTTCCGGCGCTGCACGACGCCGGCCACGCCGAGCAGCACGAGGATCGTGGCCTTGGTCGTGATGAGCCACCCGTACGGCGTCGTGACCAGGTCGAGTGGCCCGGTCAGCCGGAGCTGCGCGTTCACGATGCCGGAGAACGCCACCGCACCGAACGCCCACCCGGCGAGCGTCGAGTAGCGGGCGACGACGCGTCCGGTGGCGCCCTTCATCCGGGTGCGGAGCAGCACGACGGCGACGAGACCACCGGCCCAGACGCACACCCCGAGCAGGTGCACCGCGAGCGAGTTCACCGCGTTGGCGTGCTCGAGCGACCCGGCGGCGTGGCCGGACAGGGCGAGGGGCAGCAGGGCGAAGAGCGCGGCGACGGTCGCGAACGCCAGGGTCGTCGCCCGGGTGGCGAGCGCGGCGAGCACCGTCGCGATGAGGATCGCGGCGGCCGAGACGACGAGCGACTGGCCGATCTCGACCTGGAACGCGAAGAGCAGGAAGTTGCGGGCGAAGACCGGGCTCGTCAGCGGGACACCCAGGGTGTTCGCACCGGTGAGCACGATGCCGGCGACTGCGGCCAGGAACCACAGCGACCCGGCGATCGCGGCCCAGCGCGCTGCCCGGTGTTGCACCGAGGACATCGCCCGGTGGTCGGCCTTCTGGGCCGGAAGGGCGAACGCGGCCACGATGAGCAGACCGACCGTCAGCGCGGCGACGCCGTCGTGCACACCGCGGGCGGCGACCAGGCCGAACTGCACCAGGTCCCCGGCGGACTCCAGCTGCTGGTCGGCGGTGAACGCGCCCGTGATCGTCATCCCGAGGACCGCACAGGCCACCACGAGGGGCAGGGCGATCACGAGGACGGTCGCGACGGTGGACGTGCGCGTGGTGACGGGCGCGTGGTCCGGTGCCGGGCCTCCCGGGCGGGTGGCGGCGTCCGGACGGTCGGCGGCGTCCGGGTGGGGCTGGGGTGACGTGACGGCCATACCTGTCTCGGGTCGGTTCCGTCCGCGGTCCGCGGACCCTCCATCGTAGGCGCGCCCCTCTGGGCCCACCATGTGGATCGGGAGCCTGGACGGCGACCCCGGCGGTACGCCGTAGCGTGAGCAGGGTGACGACGACAGCGCAGCGCGATGACCAGGACCGGTTCGACCACCTGCTCGACGTGATGGGGTCCGTCCTCGACCCGGCGCTCGACGTCCTCGACGCGATGACGCGGGTGGTCGATGCGTGCGTGCAGTGGACCGCGGCGACCGAAGCCGGCATCGTCCTCGCGGACCAGTCCGGCACCCTGCACGTCATCGCCTCCACGAGCGAGCGCAGCATCGACGCCGAGGAAGCGCAGCTCGGGACGAACGAAGGCTCGTGTCTGGACTGCTTCCGGACCGGCGGGACGATCGACGTCCCGGACGTCAGCACGAAGGCGGCCGAGTGGCCGACCTTCTCGCAGGTCATGCACGAGCGCGGGTTCGTCGGCACGTTCGCCGAACCGGTGCGGCTGCGGACCGCGACGATCGGGTCGCTGTGCGTCTTCGCCGACCACGACCGGGGACACGATGACCGCGACGTCGTGGTGATCCAGTTGCTCGCCGACGCTGCGTCCGCCGCCCTGGTCCGCCACCGGGAGGAGGGCGCGCAGCGGACGCTCGACGAGCAGATCGGCGATGCCCTGGAGGCCCGGGTGCTGCTCGAGCAGGCCAAGGGCGCGCTGGCCTACCGCCGGGACGTCCGGATCGACGAGGCCTTCCGCGTCCTGCGCGACGGCGCCGGGCGGACCGGTCGCGGCCTGCGTGAACTCGCCGAGGACGTCGTCGAGCGCGGGTCCGACCTGCGCGAGATCGCCTGACAGTCCACTCCGACACCCCTCAGATCGAGAGGGTCCGCTCGACCACCTGCCGTGCGGTCTCGGCGAGCGGCGTCTGGTGGGACCGTGCGTAGGACCGGAGCAGCGCGAACGCCTGGTCCATGTCGACCTCGTGCGTCTGCGCGAGGAACCCCTTCGCCTGCTCGATGACCACTCGGCTGTCGAGCGCCCGCTGGAGCTGGGTGCGCGCGATCGTGGCCTGCTCCAGCCCACGCTGCTGCAGGATGCTGATCGTGGCCACGTCCGTCAACGCCTGCGCGGCGACGATGTCGTCCTCGCCCAGCGCACCGGGCTGCTCCCGGTAGAGGTTCATCGAGCCGAGCGTCTCGTTCCGGAGACGGAGCGGGATGGCGTGCACCGACGCGTAGCCGAACAACTGCGACGCTGCCGCGAAGGCCGGCCACCGGTCCGCCAACTCGGCGGTGCTGCCCACGGTCACGACCTTGCCGGTGCGGTAGGCCTCGATGCAGGGGCCTTCGCCGGCGTCGAGCTGCATGATGCCGACGAGGTTGCTCCGCTCGCTGGTGGAGGCGACCAACTCGAGTTCGTCCGTCCGGGTCGCGAGCATGATCCCTGCAGCGTTGACGTCGAAGAGGTCCGCTGCCTTCCCGACGAGCAGCTGGAGCAGCTCGATGACGTCGTAGTCGTCGACGAGGGTGTCGGCGAGCGTGACGAACGTGTCGACGAGGCGTTGCTCTCTGCTCTGCGTCATCAGCGGTCTTCTTTCCGTGCGGAGTCGGTCGTGCGTGGGTCTCGGAAGTCGATGCGCCGCTCGATGACGCCCTGGGCGACGGCGTGGAGTGGCAGCCCGTCGGCGAACGCCCGGGCGCGGAGGACCAGGAGTGCGTCCTCGGCGGTCAGGTCGAGCTGGGCCACCACCATCCCCGTCGCCTGGTGCACGTGGCGGCCGGACGGCTGCGCGACCGAGACGGACGTCGGTGTGCGGCCGGCTTCGACGTCCCGGATCGCCGAGGACAGCATCCGCAGCGCGGCCAGGTGGGTGAGGAGCTTCGCCCCGTCGAGTTCGGCCGGTGCCAGCGGGCCGGTGTCCGCCCGGTAGAGCGTCACGGCCCCGAGGTCGAACGTCCCGACGGACAGGGGGAACGACAGCAGTCCCGCCCAGCCGGTCTGCCGCAGGGCTGCTCGGGTCGACGGCCAGTCGTCCCCGGTGGCGCCGTCGAGGTCGTACACGAGGACGGGCTCTCGGTGCCGGAGGGCGGACCAGCCGGGGCCTTCGCCGAGGAGCACCTGCTGCTCGTCCGATGCTGCGGCACGGGGGTCTGACGCGGAGAAGACCGCGCTGCCGAACGGCGGTCCGAGCGTCGACAGCGCGGCGCCCTCGATGGGCAGGACGTCGACGAACGCGGTGGCGATGGCGCCGTCCTCACCGTCCTGCAACCGCCGCGCGGCGTCGGCGAAGGAGATCATCGCCTGCACCGCATCGGGCAGTTCGTGCCGGACGTGGTCGTCGGGACGGAGGTCGTCGTCGTGGTCATCTGCGCTCCTGCTGAGGGGTGGCTGCAGCGCGGGGGCTGGGTGCTGAAGCGGACGGGTTCAGCCTAGTCGCGCGGACTCCACCCACTCCGAGGTGCGCTCGACTACCGTGCAACGCGGTAGCCCCAGACCCCGGCCGCTCGTTCATTCGCAGCACTGCGAACAGCTGGAGTCTCCCGTGCGCACACCGTTTCCCTCCCCGCCCGCCGTCCGGCCCGTCGCCCGACGCGTCAGCCTCCGCCGGACCAGCCGCGCTCGTCTGCGCCGCGTCGCCGCCCGCCTGATCGGCGCGGTCGTCGGCCGACCTGGTGCCGGCCCGGACCAGGACCGCTGCCCACGGATGTTGCACGGGCACCGCTGTCAGCTCCGGACGGGCCACCCGGACTCCCACCTGGTCGACGACGGCGCGATCCGGATGCGCTGGCAGGACCGCACCCTGCCGACCGACGACTGGGTCCTGGACGTGTTCGACTCCTGACGGTGCGCGGGCCGGCGACTAGGCTTCCAGCGTGCTGCTCTCCGACCGCGACATCACCGCCCAGCTCGACCAGGGCCGGATCGGCCTCGACCCGTACGACCCCGCACTCGTGCAGCCGTCGAGCATCGACGTCCGGCTCGACAAGTACTTCCGCCTGTTCGACAACCACAAGTACCCGCACATCGACCCCGCGGTGGACCAGCCCGACCTGACCCGTCTGGTCGAGACCGACCCGGACGAGGCGTTCGTGCTGCACCCGGGCGAGTTCGTGCTCGGGTCGACGTTCGAGGTCGTCACGCTGCCGGACGACATCGCGGCGCGGCTCGAGGGCAAGAGCTCGCTCGGTCGACTCGGGCTGCTCACGCACTCGACCGCCGGGTTCATCGACCCGGGCTTCTCCGGGCACGTGACCCTCGAGCTGTCGAACGTCGCGACCCTGCCGATCAAGCTCTGGCCGGGGATGAAGATCGGCCAGCTCTGCTTCTTCCAGCTGTCGAGCCCGGCCGAGAAGCCCTACGGGTCCGCCGACTACCAGTCGCGCTACCAGGGGCAGCGCGGACCGACGGCGTCGCGGTCGGCGCTGAACTTCCACCGGGCGGACGTGTCCCAGCCGCGCTGAACGAGCCTCCGTCGGGGCGGCAGACCCCACGACCTCCGGCTGCGAACCGGAATACGGAATCCTGTGTATCGTTGGCCGCATGCCGCCAGGACACGCTCGCGCGTCGACGACGACGCTCTCCGCCGCAGCGATCATCCGCGAAGCCCGGCTCCGGGCCGACCTGACGCAGGTGCAGCTCGCCCGACGAGCCGGTGTGACCCAGAGCGTGATCAGCACCTACGAGAACGGCCGACGCGAACCCTCGCTCGCGGCGCTCCAGCGGCTCCTGCTCGCGGCGGGGTTCCGCACCGCCATCGACCTGCAACCCGTCGCCGAGCCACTCCCTCTGCGCGAACTCGTCGCCCGGCACCGTGACGAACTCCGTTCGATCCTCGTACGGCACGGCGCCGTCGCCGTCCGGCAGCTCGTCGGCACCTCGGGAGCGCAGGGCGCGGACGACTGGCCGGCGGACGTCGAACTCGTCGTGGACCTGGCACCGCCCACCGGCATGTTCGCGCTGATGCGCATGCAGGACGACGCGGAGGAACTGCTCGGCGTGCGCGTCGAGGTCCTGGCCGCCGATGCCCTGCCGGACGAGCTGCTCGATCGGACGGTCCCGCTGTGACGACGCCCGTCGCGCAGTCCCTGGACGACGTCATCGATTCCTGTGATCGGATCCGCACCTACGTCGCCGACTCGGCCCTGCCCGAGGCGCTCGTGCACGACGCCGTCCGGATGTGCCTGGTGGACATCGCCTCGGCTGTCCAGCGGCTCCCGCCGATGATGACCGCGCACGAACCGGCCGTGCCGTGGGCGCACGTGTCGGCACTCGCCGGCCGACTGACCCGCCGGCCCGCCGGGACACCCGCGTCGGTGCTGCTCGGCACGGCTCGGACCGACGTTCCAGTCCTCTGTGCGGCGGCACGGCGGATGCGCGCCCGCTGCGTCTGAGTCCGGACGGAGGGGTCAGCGGCCGCTGCCACGACCCGGTGTCAGTCCCCGTGCACGATGCACACGGCGTCGAGGTCGAGTGATGCCTCCAGCGCGGCCGTCACCCCGCGCTCACCGTCGGCGTCGAAGGGCGTCACCGTGTCGACCCACCACAGCGGCACCGAGAGCGCCGGGGCGTCGGGCAGGAGCCGCGCGACCTCGCCGAGTTCGTCGACCCGACGCACGCCGAGCACCGTGATGACCGGGTGCGTGGCGTCACGGCAGACCTGCATCATCGGTCCGTCGTCGAGCGCCCGGACACCCCATGCGTCGTCGTGGAGCAGCAACGCCTCGGCGACGTCGCGGACCTGCACCTCACCGCGACAGAGGAGGGTCACGTCACGCGGCACCCTGGGACCCCTGCCCACCGTGGTGCATGGCGTGCGGCCCGAGTGCGCCGTCGTCGGAGGCGGGGTCGAGGGGCGCCCCGCCGACCAACTGCAGGAACCGGTCCTCGTCGATGCGGTCGAGGAACGACTCGAGCGCGGTCCAGCCGTCCTCGAACCGGACGACCAGGCCCTCGCCGACCTCGCCCGCGAACGTGTCAGTGGTGGTGCGGACCGGCGGCCACTCGCCGCGGCGGTCCAGGAAGCGTGTGGCCTCGGGGCCGACGATGACCGCGAGCGGTTCGGGCTCGCCGTAGGCCAACGCGCGCACCAGGTGGTCCGCGTCCCCGCGGCGCTGCATGACGACACCGAACACGGGCTCGACGCCCTCGGCGACACTGTGCACGGCGTCGAGCAGGCGCGATGCGAGCTGCGGGTCCGCTCCGCTCTCGGGGACCGTGAGGACCGCGGACATCGTCTCGACGACGACCCCGTCGGTCAGGTGCGCGGTCATCGTCGCGGCGAAGCCGTCACCGATGGCGTACGAGGTGCTGATGCCCGGCGACTCGTGCATCGCGTACTGCGTCACGACCCAGCGGTCCCACGCCGAGGTGAGCGGTTCCGACGTGCCCCACCGTGTCGGGCACGTGCCGACCGTCGCGCACAGCGCCTCGATCGCGGAGCCGATGTCGACGGTCCGCTCGTCGTGGTGCCGCAGGGTCAGGTCGATGCTGATCTGTCGGACGGAGCCGACGGCGTCGCGGTGCTCCGGCGACGGGTCACCGAGGAGCTCCGGGCCGTGCGTGACGAAGTCCTCCACGCCGGCCGCCGGAACACCGGTCCGCCCGTCCCGGAGGGCACCGTCGGGTCCGCGGACCGCCCACGCGGCGCCGTGCGCGCCCAGGGCGTGCCGCAGTGCGGGAGTGAGTGCAGCCTCCGGCCCGGTCCGCAGGACGACCGTGCGCCCGGCCGCCTCAGCGCGGCGCAGGAGCGAGTCGAGGGAGTCGGTGAGCCACACCACGGGGGCACTGGAGTCCACCACGATGGCCGGACCGACGACGTCGTCGATGAGGGGATGTCGGACCATTCCGGTTCCTCCTCGGGTCAGTCGTACGAGCTGGGTGGTCCACTCGGACGGTACACACGGGCTCCTGGCGGTGTCCGTCGGAGAGCGCGGCTCACAGCGGAGAGACAGGGGCGGACAGGAGGCCCGGCGTGCGTCCGCCACGGAGGTGCGGCTGGCACCCGGCGGAAGTTCCGCTAGGCTGGTGCGGTCCCGTTCGACGGGATGCGCGAGTGTAGTTCAATGGTAGAACTCCAGCTTCCCAAGCTGGTAGCGCGGGTTCGATTCCCGTCACTCGCTCTCTCCGCTTCCGCACTGCTTACCGAGCCCGATTCATCGGGACAGTGATCGCCTTCGGCCCCGACGCCGCTCCGGCGACCTGGATGCCGTCCGGTCGCCGACCGGCTGACGGGCGGCCGAACATGGCTACAGGCGTACGGTCTCCAGATCGTGGAGCTGCGCCGACGTGGCAGTGCTGTCTGTCTGTCTGTCTGTCTGTCTGCGACAGCCTTCTTCACACCGGCTGCAGGCTCACGAGAACACGAGGATGAAGCCGAGGATCGCGGCGGCGAGGGGCAGCGCGGTCAGGACGATTGCGGCAATGGGAGATTCCTTGCGGCGGACGTGAACGGCGATCGCTCCGGCCATGATCACGGTCAGGGCGACGCCGGCGACGGGGCTGAGGGCAGGGGCGATGCGGGTCGCGATGGGGAGGACGAGTCCGATTGCTCCGACGACTTCTGCAAGGGCGATGAGCTTGACGGTGGTGTTGGAGTAGTCCTCGATCCAGCCCATGCCGGCTTCCTTGAGGGCCGGTACTGGGCGGATCAGTTTCATCAGGCCTGCGCCGAAGAAGGCGACTGCGGCGAGACCGGCAACGATCCAGAAGGTGATGGCCATGCGTTGTATCTCCAGGTGGGGTGATGGTGTCCGACGGTGTACTCGATCGAGGAGCGTTGATGCGGCGGGGGTGAACCCCGCAGGTCACTCGATGGTGATGACGAGTCTTCCGCCGCCGGAGGTTGGGGGCGGTTTCCAGCTCCGCGAGGGCGGGGATGGCGTCGTCCAGGGCGACGGCACGAGCGATGCGGGTGACGATCTCGCCTCGTCCGGCGGCGTCGGCGACGCGCTGAAGGTCGTCGCTGTCGGGGCGGGCCATGAACGCGCTGTAGGGGCCGGGTAGGACGCTGCGGGCGAACTTCGATGCCGCGGGGACGATGTCGATGATGCGTCCGTGGAGGGTGAGCATCTGGCGTGCGACGCCGTAGGGCAGGGTCCCTGCCGTGTCGAAGACCACGTCGAACCGGCCGGTGCGCGGAAGAGGATCTGTGTCGAACGTCACGACGGGGTCGACGCCGAGGTGACGAGCTTCGGCTTCCGTGCCCGACCGGCAGCTCCCGGCCACGCTCGCGCCTGCCGCGAGTGCGACCTGGACGGCGATCCGTCCGACTCCGCCGAGGCAGCCGTTGATGAAGATGCGCTGTCCAGGTCGGAGCTTGCCGGCCGCCGTGACCGCCTGGTAGGCGGTGAGGCCGGCCACCGGCAGGGTTGCGGCATGTTCGAAGGAGAGGTCGTCGGGCTTGGAAGCGACGGATCGTTCGTCGGCGATCACGAACTCCGCGAACGCTCCCGCATGCTGCAGGCGCGCCGCGCCGAGGACCGCGTCGCCTACCCGAAAGCGGGTGACGCTCTCTCCGACATGTTCGACGACACCGGCGAAATCGTGGCCGACACCGCGTGGGAACCTCCTGCCGGTCATGACCCGCATCTCGCCGTTGCGGATCTTCCAGTCCATGGCGTTCGCCGATGCTGCACGCACGCGCACGAGGATCTGGCGCCGACCTGGCTGCGGGATGGCCGCGTCTTCCAACACCAGGACCTCGGGACCGCCGTAGCGGTGGTACTGCAGGCGCCTCATCGCTGCCGGGTCCCAGCGAGCCCGCGGCGTGCGAGGAACCAGCCGACGCCGATCACGGCCAGCATGGGGATGGTGAACTTGAGCTGCGGCCAATCGTCCTCAGCGGGCGGGTCCACGCTTGCCGTTCCCGGGTAGAAGAACGCCGAGAGCTGACTGAGCCAGTACGTGCTTGCCGCGAACGCGGCAGCGTCCACGCCCACACGGCCGGAGCCCGGCCGCCACAAGTTCGCCAGGGTCGCCATCGACAACGCGACGCCGGAGCTCATGGTCTGCGCGTTGTGGAACTTCGCGTGCGGAGGCCAGGAGTCGTTGTAGATGTGCGTTTCGTTGAAGTCGAACACGTACGGGCCGACCATCTGCGCCACCGCAGTAGCGGAGACCAGGACTTTACCCAGCGTCGCCCCTCGCATCAGTGCTCAACGTTGGATGTCGTACGGAGCGGCAGGATGACGCGGCTCGCGATCAGCCAGCGGCCTTCATGCAGGACGACCGTGTCGTCGTAGACGACGCCGTGCACGCCGCCGTGAGCCATGATCATCAGTCCCTTGGATCGCACCGACGCCGTCGACTCCCCCGTCTCCGAGATGACGATGTTCGTCACGAAGTGCGACAGCGGCGCATGCCCGGAGGCGAACAGCTGCCCCGCCGCGGTTCGCAGGGCCTCCAGACCCTCGAAAGCGCCCATCCCGGAACTGGTCATGTCGTACGTGGCGTCGGGAGTGAACACCTCACCGAGTTGATCCAGGGCGTTCTCGTCGACCATGAACGCCTGGCGCGCGAGAGTCTCGGAGATCTGAAGCCGGTCATCTGTCGAGAGCATTGCTCCTCCTTGTTTGGTACTCAGTACCGTATCACACCCCGTTCACGTTGGAACCTAGTCCGGCACTTGTTGGTACAGTGAAGCCATGACCGAGCCAGCCGCCGAAGCAGACACGACCCCGCTGACCTTGGTCGAACGCAAGCAGCGTGCCGCGCGGAGCCGGATCATCGACGCCGCAGATGAGTTGTTCGCCGAGCGAGGCTTCGACGCGGTCTCGGTCACGGACATCGCCGAACGGGCCGAGGTCGGCCGGACGACGTTCTTCCGACACTTCGGCGACAAGACAGAAGTCGTCTTCGCCAAAGAGCAGGCCATGTTCGACGCGATCACTACCGTTGCATCCGCGCTTTGGGATCCCGCGCCAGCCGTGCAAACCCTCGGAGACGCCCTGAGCGCGCTCGAACCGCTTGTCCTCCAACTCTGCGCACAAGCGATCTCGGACCTTGCCACGTACGGGCGGCACACAAGGCTTCTCGACGCGCACGAGGAGCTGCGGGCACGCGAAGCGGTCAAGCACCAGTACATCGCGAACGAGTTCACGAAGGCGCTCATCATGCAGAACGCCCCCGTTGACGTTGCCACCATTGCAGGGCAACTCGCGGTCGCCTGCTACTCCAGCGGTCGAATCCTGGCCAGCGACCCCGCCGACCTGGTGGAAGGGACCGCGGATGCCTTCCGGAAAACACTGGCGATGCAATCTGCAGGCTCGAACTAGTCAAGCTCGCGATCGTCGACTGGGCGGTCCTCGTCTGAACGAGTAGGGAGAGGCCGAACACGAGCACTCCCAGCCCGAGCGGGGCAAGGACGACCAGGAACGGCGTCGTCGCTCCTTGAGCAGCGAGCATCATCGCGATCCAGAAGAACGCGATGATGCCTGTTCCCGCGCTCACCGCCCCGAAAGTGATCGCTGCGCCCCATCGCGAAGCGCCCGAAGACAACGGGACGACCAGCAGACTGCAGACAAGCGCTCCGACGATGCCCGGAACGATGCACGACCAGAAGGCGTCGTCCGCCGAAGCCCACTGATCTGGGCCTGCTCCCGTCCAATGCACGGGCACTGGAGAGGGAGGATCCGTCCATGCCAGGCGGAGAGCGACCACCGAAGCTGGAGCAAGCCAGGCCACCAGCGCAGCCACGACAAGCGCAGCGCTCAAGCGCGAGCGCGAGTTCCATGACAGCGGAAGATCCAGGCGAGCGTCGCAATACTCGTGACATGACCCGTGCTCTCGTCCTCGTCGACATCCAGCGTGACTACTTCCCCGGCGGCGCGTTCCCCCTCGTCGAGCCCGAGGCGGCGGCCACCGCGGCGCGGACCGTCCTCGACCGCTTCCGCGCGTCCGGCGAGCTCGTCGTGCACATCTTCCACGTCAGCACGGACCCGGCAGCGTCGTTCTTCCGTCCCGAGACGTCTGGGGTGGAGTTCCACTCGTCCGTCACGCCCGCGGACGGTGAGGTCGTGCTCGAAAAGCACCGGCCGAACAGCTTCATCGACACGGGGCTGGCATCGGTCCTCGACGACGCCGACGTCACCGAACTGGTGATCGTCGGGATGATGAGCAGCATGTGCATCGACTCGACCACGCGGGCCGCGCACGAACTCGGCTACAGCAACACCGTCGTCTCGGACGCCTGCACGGCACCAGACCTGCAACACGGTGACACGGTCGTGCCGGGCGCAGCCGTGCACGCCGCATTCATGGCCGCGCTCGACGGCAGCTTTGCGACCGTGACCGACAGCAGCTCCCTGGTGTGATCGACCCGGTCACCGAGACGAGCAGTCATTGACCGGTAGGCCATGGCTCATCGAACGTCGCTGTTGATGACCTCCGACATCGCCCGCAGCGAAGTGAGGCCCACGGACCCGGCCCGGCTTGAACGGGCAGCGACCCTCGCCATGCTGCGGGCAGGACGCATCCTCACCGGGTAGATGCACTTTGGGCGGGTTCCCGTGGATGCGACAGCCCCTCAGCGACCGGTCATTGCGTCGACGCACGATCGTTCACTGCGACGGTGACGGTCCCCAGCGCTCGCTCCCTCGCCACAACTCCGCTGTCCGCTGGGTCACCGGCTCACGGAACATCACTGCAGGTTGCCGGCTGGATCACCGCGGGGGGCAGCCACGGGAGGAGCGCCGTCGTCGCGATGACGAAAGTCACTGCCAGGTCGACGGGCCTGCAGCTAGTGGGCGACTTCAGTGGTGATGAGATCGAGCAGCCGCTTCAACGTCGCCCGTTCCGCTGAGGTCAACTGCGTCAGCAGCTGGTCCTGCGCCGCCGCGAAAGCGGGGTCGAGCCGCTTGAGGAGCTCCGTCCCCGCAAGCGTGTGCTCGAGCAGGTTGCGTCGCACGTCTGCGGGGTCAGGACGCCGCGTGACCAAGCCGAGCTGCTCGAGCCGCGCAGCGTATCCCGAGAGGTCTTTGCGGTCGATCCGGACGCGACGGCCGACTTCGGCTTGGCTGAGCGGACCAGCCGCCTCGAGCACGGCAAGGATCGGGTACGCCGCCTTCGGGACGCCGGCCTCGGTGGTGAGCTCCGACACCACTCGAGACGCTCGCGCCGCAGCCTCGACGAGCAGCCAGCTCGGAAGCGAACGCAGTCGCTCCGGAATCTCCCGCTCAGCCATGTTCTCCACGGTAGGCGAAACTCCCGCTTCCGTGTATCGTTGGGATTCCAACGTTGGGATCCCAACAGTAAGAGAGGCTTCTCATGTCAAGCACACCGTCGGACATCATCTCCCGCATCTTCGCCGCGATCGACGACCGCCGCTTCGACGATCTCCCCCAGATGTATGCGAGCGACGTGGAAGCGACGACGGTCATGGGTGTCACTGTCGGCGCCGGCTTGGTGGTCGAGCAGGTCCGCGCCGTTCACGAGCCGATCCCCGCCACGCAGCACCTCGTCTCGGGCGTCGTGGCCGACATCGCGGGGAACCAGGCGGAAGTTCGCGGCAATGTCACTGCGGTCTTCTGCGACGACGCGCATACGCCGGCATTCGAGGGATCGAACGTCTGGCGCGGCCGCCTGATCCGTCACGGCGACACCTGGCTCGTCACGTCGTTCTCCATCAACCTGGTGTGGGCGCGCGGAACGTTCCCCCAGCTGCAGGCGTGACCACCGCGGACCTCCCCGACTGTCGTGCCTCACCACTACGTCTCCAGACTTGGCGGATCCCCTCCGCGAGCGGGACTCGCGCCAGGCCGAGCGGGGGGGGGGGGAGGACGGTAAGCTCCGGTCGACCGAAGCCGGGCGGACTTGCCCGGTGACGAGGGGGGGGGGGGGAACACGTGGACAAGCGCAACATGCTCCGGGGAACCGGAGTCGCACTGATTCTGGGCGTCACTCTGGTGGCCAGCGCCTGCTCCGCTCCGAGCAATCAAGAAGGGCCGCGTGTCCCATCTTCATCCTCCGCGGCGAAGCAAACGACGCCTGCCAGCGCCTCCCGTCCAACCGATGCAGCATCGCCTTCCGATGCGGGCTCGAGCACTCAGGCTGGCGCGGCGGCGACGCCACTGGGCGACGCGACGCAGGATTGGCCCGCAACCGATCTCGGTCAGCGTCAGGGTGCGATGGGGTCGGCAACCGAGGAATCGCCCGGCGTCTACCGGTATGTGGTCGCAGCCAACGACACCACCTCCAACCTGCTCGAGCGGTTCGACCTGTGCCAGATCGATATCGCGCTCTCGTATGAAGCCGACGGCGGCCATCTCGCCGCAGGTCAGGCCATCACCGTGCAGAGGCACATGGCTGACGGACGAGGCAGCGACACCACCGACGACCACCGAGGCTGGAAGTGCACCTACCCCGAGCAGCCCCGCATCTCGCGGACGGGTTAGCCCGCGAGGAATCTGCGCCACCGCTCTCGCATGCTGTCGGTCTGACTGACTGACTGACTGACCGCCCTAGGCAGCACGGCTGACCATCAGCACATCAGAACGCGCCCGGTAGCCGATCGACCGCCGAGACATCGGCCGAGTACAACTGAGGGATGCGAACACATCGACTCTGGGTGGGCTGGATACTCGGCCCGGTCACCATTGCGTTGTTCGTCGTGACCGTCATCGCAGCGGCCACACGTTTCACGTCGTGGCCGCCCCTGCTCGCCGCTGCGGTGACCGCCGCCGTGGCTGGATCAGTTCTCTTCGTGTTGGGGCCGCGCGCTGCTCGACAGCAGCAACGTACGCAGCGGATTGAGGCAGCGGAGCGCGACCGGTAGAGGATCGGCATCCGGGACGAAGCTGCGCTCGTCGCAGTGCTCAGGCTCGACGCAGCACACTGGGCTCACTTAGACGAGCTACCGCGACAGCAAGCTGTACGCGTCGACGACCAGCGTCGTGAGGTCGCCGGAAACCGCTCCGCGATCGCAGCAGACAGGGGGATCTCCCGGCTCCCCGGGAGGCCCAGACACCTGCACCAGCATCTCCGCCCCCCCCTCTGTCGACCGCCGTCCCGACTGAGTACCGGGCAATCCCGGAGTCTCACCTGCCGCGAGAAGCGACAGGTGGAGCCGCCGTTCCCCGCTCCGCGTCGCGCCCGCGCCACGTCCGTCGGTATCGTCACCGGCACCCAGACGACGAAGGAGTACTCGACGTGAGCATGCAGTCCGCACTCCGGCGCGCACGGCAGGTGGTGGCGGTCGCCATCAACCCGCACATCCCCGCGGACCGGTTCGACTGGGTCGGTGACGACGGAGCCGTCGTCACCGACCTGCTGGTGGAGGCGAAGGAGACGATCGAGCTCCTGCAGTCCGACCGGGCCGTCCTGCACACTGGGCGGATCCGCGACCTGCCGACCGATGCGCGCCGGCGTCAGGAACTCTCGAACGCGATCGTCCAGACCGTCTTCGACCGCCTGCCGGCTCGGCGCAGCGTCTCGGAAGCGGCACTGAACGCCGCCCTCGCGATGTTCGTCGAGGACGTCGCGCTCGTCCGGCGCGACGCGGTCGACGCCGGCGTGCTCACCCGGTCAGCGGACGGTTCGTCGTACCGTCTCGACACGAACCCGGCCCGGAACGGCGGGCACCTGCCGTGACCTCGACCTGTCGCCCTGACCGCTGGCGGGTGACCGGCGTCACGCGCGGCTGACCGGCTCGCCGAGCAGCCGCCGGGTCCAGTCCGCCAACGCCGCGGTCGCGCGCCGCGACACGGCGGCCTCGGGCACCATGCTCGTGAAGCCGTGGAAGGCGCCCGGCCAGACGTGCAGCTCCGCGTCGACGCCCGCGGCCCAGAGCGCGCTGGCGTAGGTGACGGTCTCGTCCCGGAAGACCTCGGCGCTGCCGCAGTCGATGTACGTGCGTGGCAGCCCGGCCAGTGACGTCGCACGCGCCGGGGCGGCGTACTCGGACACGTCGTCGGTGGCCCGGCGGTCGCCCAGGTAGGCGGTCCAGCCGGACCGGGTCATCTGCCGGTCGGCGACGCCGACGCCGTCGATCTGCCGCGTCGACACGGTCCGGTCGCGGTCGTCGAGCATCGGCGAGACCAGGATCTGCCCGAGGAGGGCAGGGCCCCTGCGGTCGCGTGCGAGCAGGGCCGTCCCCGCCGCGAGGCCGGCTCCGGCGCTCTGTCCGGCGATCACGATCCGGTCCGGGTCGATGCCGAGTTCGTCGGCGTGCTCGGCGACCCACACCAGGCCGGCGAAGCAGTCCTCGACCGGGTAGGGGTCCGGGTGTTCCGGGGCCAGGCGGTAGTCGACGCTGACGAGGACGACGTCGTGGTCGAGCAGCCAGTCGTCGTAGGAGCCCAGGTTGCCGAGGTGGTGGCCGAACATCATGCCGCCGCCGTGGATCGTGTAGACCCCGGTCGTCGGGCCGGTGCGGCCGGTGCGCTGGATGACCGCCAGCTCGATCGGGTCGCCGAGGTGGCCGGGCACCGTGATGCTCCGACGCTCCAGGCCGCGCTGGCGCAGTCGCTCGTCGTGGGTCTCCAGCGGGATGTCGAGCTGCCGCATCCGGGGCAGCATCTCCGGCGTGAGGACGAACGGTCCGCGCGCGGCGAGTGCGGCGAGGAACGGCGCGAGCTCGCGGTCGAACGGCGGGCGGGCAATCAGGTCAGACATCGGTGTTCTCCTGGCTGGTGGTGGGAGCAGTTGCGGTGGAAGGGGTTGCGGCGGTGCGGGCGCGGAGCATGCCGACGACGACCAGGACGGCCGCGACGGCGGTGACCACCGCGCCCGCGATCGAGACGGCGCCCTCGAACGCGGCGGTCCGACCCGGCGCCCAGGGGGTCGTGCCGAGGTCGCCCGGCACGAGTGCGGCGAGGATCGTGCCCGTGGCGGCGATCCCGACCGCGGTGGCGATCTCACTCGCCGTGTCGACGAGCGCCGCCCCGATCGACGTCCGGTCGGCGGGCAGCCCGTGCAGGACGTTGTTGCCGGCCACGGCACCGACGACGCGCATGCCGGCGGCGACGAGCACGAGGGCGACCAGGACACCGGGGTACCCCAGCCGTGCGGTCAGGGCGAACACGGCGAGGCCGGCGACGACCGCGGCGGCGCTGATGCGTGCCGCCCGGTCGAGTCCGACGCGCTGGACGAACGGGCCGACGAGGCGTCCGCTGGCGAGGAGCACGACCACCTGCGGCAGCGTCCCGACTGCGGCGAGCGCCGGGGGCCATCCCCAGGCGAACTGCAGCTGCAGGGTGACGAGGTACGACAGCGCGGCCATGGCGAGACCCGCCGCGGCCTTGTACGCCAGGCCACTCGCGACGAGCGGCCGAGCGATCAGGTGCAGGTCGAGCAGCGGGTGGTGTGCGGTGCGCTCCCGGACGACGAAGCCGACGGCCACGAGGGCGGTGACCGCGCCGGCGCCCCACCCGGCCCATCCGGCAGCGCCACCGACGACGAGCGTCGGGGTGACGAGGACGCCGACGATGCTCGCGGTACCGAGGACCGCCCCGGCGACGTCGATCGGGTCGCGGTGCAGGTCGTCCGGGCGGTCCGCGGCGATCCCTGCCCGGATGCCGGCGAAGGCGACGACCGCGATCGGCACGTCCGCGACGAGCAGCACCTGCCACGGCGCCACGGCCAGGACGAACCCGCCGACGGTCGGCCCGACGGCGAGGCCGACCAGCCCGGCGGTGGAGATGACGGTGAGCGCCCGGACCCGCAGGTCCTGGCGGGCGAAGAGGCGGAACGCCAGTGCCATCGAACCGGGGGTCGTCATCGCGGCGGCGACGCCCATCAGGGCCCGGACGACGATGAGCTCCTGGACCGAGGTGACGAACACGGTCAGGAGGCTCGCCACCGCCAGCAGCACCAGGCCGACGAGCATCGTGCGACGCCGGCCGACGCGGTCGGCGACCGCACCGAACAGCAGCATCAGGCCGCCGAAGGCCACCGAGTAGGCACCCGACACCCACTGCAGCGCGGTCGTCGAGGCCCGGAGGTCACGGGCGATGGTCGGCAGCGCGACGTTCAGGACCGAGTTGTCGAGCATCTCGAACAGGAAGACCGCGGACAGGCCGGCCAACGGCAGCCAGGCGTCGCGGAGACCAGCGGGTGGCGAGACGGGTGTGGTCGGCGGGGAGGTTCGTACTGACACGGGCGCACTCCTTCGATGAAGAAGTGGCGGCTCCCGTGAGACGCGTACGCGGTTCCGTCTGCCGGAGCAGAACGGGTTTTTTTCCCTCTGCGTCGAACTGTAACGCATCCGGACCCCCCGCGCAGGGCCCGGCGGGACACCGCGTTCACTACGGTGTCGTCATGCCCCCTGCGACGTCGACCGACGGACCGACCACGCACACCTCCGACCACGTCGTCATCGGCGGTGGCGTCCTGGGCGCCGCGACCGCCCGAGCCCTGGCCGCCCGCGGCGAGCGCGTCCTGCTGCTCGAGCAGCACGACCGGGGACACGTGCACGGTTCCTCGCACGGGGGCAGCCGGATCTTCCGGATGGGGTACCCCGACGCGGACTACGTCGACCTGACGCTGCGGGCCTGGGACGCCTGGGCCGCGCTCGAGTCCGCGTCCGGTCGGACCCTGCTCGACCACACCGGCGCCGTGGACCACGGTCGTCCGGAGGTCGTCGACGCCATCGCCGCCGCGCTCGACGCCGCGGGGGTCGCAGTCGAACACCTGACCCCGGCCGAGGCCGCCGCCCGCTGGCCCGGGATCGCGTTCGAGGGGCACGTCCTGGCGCACGCCACGGCCGGTCGGATCCGCGCCGCCGACGCCCTGGAGGCGCTGCTCGACCTGGCAGCGGCGGACGGCGCCGACCTCCGCTTCGGCATGCGGGTGACCGACGTCCAGGACGCCGGCGACACGGTGACCCTGACCCTCGCGGACGGCAGCACGGTCCGCACCCGCAGCGTCGTCGCAGCCGTCGGAGCCTGGGCGCCCACCCTGGTGGGTGCGCTGCTCGCCGGGCGCGGGGCGGGCCTCCCGGCCATCCGCGTCACCCAGGAGCAGCCCGCGCACTTCCCCAGCCACCTGCCGGACGAGGCGTGGCCGTCGTTCGTCCACCACCCGGCCGACGGCGGCGGCGTCTACGGGCTGCTGACCCCGGGCGAGGGCGTCAAGGTCGGCTTCCACGGCACCGGGCCGGTCGTCGACCCGGACGACCGCGACCGGACGCCGGACGCCGCCGAGGTGGCGCGGCTGCAGGCGTACGTCGAGCGGTTCGTGCCGGGGGTGGACGCGTCGCAGCCGACGCTGATCAGCTGTCTGTACGACAACTCCCCCGACGAAGACTTCGTGCTGGACCGGCGCGGGCCGGTGACGGTCGCGACGGGATCGTCGGGGCACGGGTTCAAGTTCGCGCCGGTCGTCGGGGAGATGCTCGCGGACCTCGCCACCGGCGGCGAACCGCACCCGCGCTTCGCGCTCTGACCGTGCCGCGTGCTGTCCGTGCCGCGCCTCAGTCCCGTTCGGCGTCGGTCTGTTCAGCGTCGGTCTGTTCAGCGTCGGCGCGCTCGGGGTCCTGCTGTGAGTCCTGCCGACGGTCCTGCATCAGCTCCTTCGTGCGGAGCAGCCGGAGCGCCGTCACCAGGACCAGGCCGCCCAGGACGTTGAACAGCAGCGTGTAGCCGAACCACCCGAGCCACTGCCCGTACGTGATGTCCGCGCCGGACTGGATCGCGCCGAAGACCAGCAGTGAGTCGAGGATCGAGTGGAACAGCTGGAGGCCCGCGAGCAGGAACCCGCCCGCCACGGCCGCGACGAGCTTCGCCGGGTCCGAGTCCGTCCCCTGTTGCATGCGCGTCATCAGCGTGATGGTGCTGCCGCCGAGGACGGCCAGCACGACGCTCTGCAGGCCGAACGGCGCGTCGATGTAGTGCGCCGCCGACTCGGTGAGGGTGGCGTGCCACTGCGGGAACGCCTGCACCACCAACCACATGAAGACCCAGCCGCCGGCGAGGTTCGCGACCAGGGTGCCGCCCCAGAGCTTCACGAGCTGCAGGACGGTCCCCTCCCGGGCGACGACGGCTGCGACCGGCATGAGGAAGTTCTCGGTGAACAGCTCGCTGTGCGCCAGGTGCAGGGCGATGAAGCCGATGCCGAACGCGAGGCCGGCGAGCAGGTGGCTGTCCGTCTCGGTGAGCACGGCGAGGTACGCCATCACGCCGAGGCCCACCTCGAGGCCGCCGAAGAAGCCCGTGATGAGGACGGCGCGGGTCGTGCGCTGCAGCCGTTCGGCGCCCTCCTCGATCGTGGCGTCGAAGGACTCGGCGAGCTCGTCCTCCACGGGTGCGTCGGTGGAGCCCAGCTCGCGGCGGCGGTCGTCGGTCATCGTCCGGACGGTACTCAGTCGGACCCGGGCCAGCTGGTCGGTTGCGCCGCAACACGCAACGCGGGCGGCGGCACGCAGCGGTACTCCGTTGCGCGGTGCCGCCGGGGTTGCGTTCTGCGGGCGCGCTCGCGGGGTTGCTAGCGTGACGGGATGCGCGTCGTCATCGCACCGGACTCGTTCAAGGGGACCGCGTCGGCGGCCGACGTCGCCCGGGCCGTCGCCGACGGTTGGCGGAGTGAGCGGCCGGACGACGACCTGGTCATCCTGCCGATGGCCGACGGCGGCGAGGGCACCATCGACGCCGTGGCCACCGCGGTACCGGGCAGCGAACGGGTACCGGTGACCGTGACGGGACCGGACGACCGGCCCGTCGAGACGGCATGGCTCCGTCTGCCGGACGGCCGTGCCCTGGTGGAACTGGCGGCGACCAGTGGCCTGACACTCCTCGACCACCCCCGGCCCGACACCGCGCACACGACCGGGTTCGGGCAGGCGATCGCCGCGGCCCTCGACGCCGGCGCGACCGGGCTGCTCCTCGGCATCGGCGGCAGCGCCTCGACCGACGGCGGCATCGGCGCACTGCGGGCGCTGGGACTGGCGGTCGGGACGAGCGTGCCGGCGGACGCGACCGGCGGCACGGTGCTCGACCACGTGCCTCCCGTCGACACCACCGCGCTCCGGACCCTGCCGAAGCTCGGCGCCGTGGTGCTCAGCGACGTGACCTCCCCGCTCCTCGGCGAGCACGGGGCCGCCGCCGTGTTCGGACCACAGAAGGGCGTGGCGCCCGACCGGGTGGCCGTGCACGAGGACCGGCTCCGCCGCTGGTCCGAGTGCTTCCCCCACGTCGACGCGGCCACGCCGGGCGCGGGAGCGGCAGGCGGGACGGGGTTCGGGCTGCTCGCCTGGGGCGCCGTCCTCGCGAGCGGTGCCACGACGATCGCCGACGCGATCGGACTGTCGGACGCCGTGGCCCGAGCCGACCTCGTGATCACCGGCGAGGGCTGCTTCGACGCCCAGAGCGCCGCGGGCAAGGCCCCTGCCGTGGTCCGGGCGCTCGCCGAGGACCTGGGGACGCCGACTGCGCTGGTCGCCGGAGCAATCGCGGCACCGGTCGACGGGTTCGCGCTGGCGGCGTCGCTCACCGTCATCGCGACGCAGACCACCGGCGAGCCCGACGACGCGCTGCGGGACCCGCTGCGCTTCGCCCGGATCGCGGGGGCGCGGATCGCGCGGGCGCAGGACGCCTGACCGGCAGCGCCGTCCCGGTCCGGCTCAGCGCACTGACGGGAGGCGCGGCACGCACGGCAGGCGCGGCACGCTGACGGGAGGCCCACCCCGCGTGTGTCGGACAGGTCCGGAACGCCTCCCCCGGCGTCGCGGTAACCAGGGGCCGTGCACCAGCGACCGACCCGTACCCCGGTCAGGACCCCGGCCGGCGTCCTGACCGGATCGGCCCTGCTCGCGGCCCTGCTCATGGCCTCGGTCACCGGGTGCAGTGCGGGCGGCGACACCCGGGCGGCGGCCGTCGACGCGGCTTCCGACTTCGTCACGGCGCTCGACGACCAGCGCGGTGCCGACGCCTGCGCCCTCCTCGTGCCGGACGCACGCCAGGCAGTGACCGACCAGACCCACCGGGACTGCGCCGACGGTGTGCTCGAGCTCGACCTGCCGAGGGTCGTCCGCACCGCGTCGACCGAGGTGCACGGACGCGCCGCACTCGTGCACGGCGAGGGCGACGCCGTGTTCCTGGCGCGGTCCGGCTCGTCGTGGCTGGTCCGCGCCGCCGGGTGCACGCCGGTCGCCGACGCCCCGTTCGAGTGCGTCCTGGACGGGAGCTGACGTGCGGAAGCTGTTCACCGCGTACCTGGTGTTCATCGTCGCGGGCCTGGCGTACTGCTTCGCCATCGCCGCACTCGGGCGGTGAGCGCGGTGCGCAAGGCCGTCCGGCAGAACGCACTCGGGCTGTTCTTCGGCGGGATCCTGGTGGCCGCGCTCGTCGGGCAGTCGTTCGCCGGCTGGGCGGTGTTCAACGACACCCAGACCGCGGAGGGCCTCGACCCGATCGGCTGGCTGGAGTACGTGTCCTCGTCGAGCTTCACCGCCGACGTCGCGGAGAACTGGCAGTCCGAGTACCTGCAGTTCCTGCTCTACATCTGGACGACGGTGTGGTTCGTGCAGCGCGGTTCCCCGGAGTCGAAGGAGCAGGACCAGACCGGGCTCGAGTCGGACGCGGACCAGGAGGTCGGCCCGCACGCCGGTCCCCGCTCACCGCGCTGGGCCGCGGTCGGCGGTCTGCGGCAGGCACTGTTCTCGCACTCGCTGCTGCTCGTGATGGGCGGCGTCTTCCTGGCGAGCTGGGCCGCGCAGTCGGCCGCCGGGGTGGTGGCGTACGACGAGCAGCAGCTGCTCGACCTCGAGGCGCCGGTCACCTGGGCGCAGTACGTCGTCAGCGCGGACTTCTGGAACCGCACCCTGCAGAACTGGCAGTCCGAGTTCCTGGCCGTCGGGAGCATGGCGGTGCTGTCGGTGTTCCTGCGCGAGCGGGGGTCGCCGGAGTCGAAGCCGGTCGGGGCCGCGCACGACGACACCGGTGCCGAGGGCTGAGCGCCAGGACGGCGGACGGGAGGTGCGATGCCGACCGGCACCGCACCTCCCGTCCGTCACGTGTCCGTGCTCCGACCGGTCCCTACTCCGTCGGCACCCCCAGTCGGTCGCGTCGACGTCGGACCACCGTGACCGCGACGGTGATCGCCGCACCGAGCGCGATCAGCGCTCCGGCCACGAGCCCCCAGCGGGCCGGGTCGACGTCGGAACCGGTCCAGGCGAGGCCGTCCCAGTTACCCGGCTCCGCCGGTGCCGCCCCCGCGTCGGCGGCGGGTCGGGCGAGGACCCGGAACGCGGCGCTCACCGTGACGTCGGACGTCGCGCCGAGGGCCTCCACCCGGTGGCTGCCCGGTCGCGCTGCGGACGGCACCGTGAAGGTCCCGCCGAGCACGCCGTCGGCGTTGGCGGTCGCGGTCCCGAGGGCGATCGGGGCGCTGTGCAGGGTCAGGGTGACCCGCTCGTTCGGCGCGAACCCACTGCCGGAGAACCCGACGACGGTGCCCTCGGTGCCGGCGTCCGCCAGGAGCCGGAACTCCGGCGCCCACGATCCGTGTCCGCCGCCGTTCCCGTTCCCGTTGCCGCCGCCGTTCCCGTTGCCGTTGCCGTTGCCGTTGCCGTTGCCGCCGCCGTTCCCGCCGCCGTTCCCGTTGCCGCCGCCGTTGCCGGGGACGACCACCTGGAAGGTGGCGCTCGCCGGGGTCGCCGACCGGTCGCCGGTGGCCGAGACCACGTGGCTGCCCGGACGTCCCGGGGCGGTCACGTCGAACCCGACCGCTCCGTCACTGCCCGCGGTCGCCGTGACCGGGACCGTGGTCCCGTCGACACCGACCGTGATCGACTCGCCCGCCGCGAACCCGGCGCCCGTGACGTGCACGGTCGCACGCGGTCGGACGCCGTCGCCCGCCGAGGTGGTGAGCGTCGGGGTCCAGACCGGCGCCGCCTCGATCGTCACCGCGGTGCGCACGGTCGCGCTCCCGGTGCCGTCGTCCACGGTCACGATGGCCGTGCGCTCCCCGGCGTCGGCATAGGTGTGCTTCCCGGTGACGGTCGCGGTGCCGTCGGTGACGCTGACGGTCGCGGCCTCGAGCGGCGAACCGTCGCCCCAGTTCACGGTCGCGGTGGTCGTGCCCGTGCCGACGGTGCCGCCGGTCGCGGTCGCGAGGGTCCCCGAGACCTCCTCGCCGGCGGTGCCGGTGAGGGTGTCCCCGGCGGTCGCGGCGAGCGCTGTGGTGGGGACCCGGGTGCCGTTCGTCGCGATCGCGAAGACGTGGATGCGGCCCTGACCCGACGGGGTCCCGACAGCCTCCGGCAGCGTGATCGAGACGGCTTGCTTGCCCGTCGGGATCGCGAACGCCGCGGTCGCGAAGACGCCGGCGTCCGTGCCGTCGGTGCCGTTCACCCCGACGGTGCGGTGGTCGCTGGTCGCGACGACGGTGTTCCCGAACTGCGGGTTCGCCAACGAGGCAGTCCAGTCGCCGAACGCGATCGGGAGGACGTCCGTGCTGCCGTCCGCGTAGGTGATCGTGCCGTCGAGCTGCTGCGGGTGCTCGTTGGCGGTGCCGATCACGGAGAGCTCCGTGATCCCGGTGCCGGTCGGCACCGGGATCACCTGACCGTCGTTCGTGGCGTTGTCCGGCTCACCCGGCTCGACGGCCGGCAGGTCGAACGTCAGGTCCGTGCCGGGCACGGCGTTCGTCGCACCCTGGGTGAACCCGTCGGCGGCGAGCGCCGAGCGGGAGAACCCGCGGCCTCCGAAGTCGCAGTTCGCGGCCTGGCCCGGGTCACCGAGGCAGACGTTGTCGAATGCGCCTTGGAGGCTCGGAGCGGTCCGCGAGATCGTCACCGGGACGTCGGTGCTCGCCATCTCCGTCCCCGAGCGGACGACGACGTGCACGGTGTGCTCGCCGGCGGTGTCGAACACGTGCTCGCCGGGCACCTCCCACGCGCCGAGGGCCGACTTCGTCGGGGTCACCTGCTGCGGGTCTGAACCGTCCTGCCAGTCCACGGTCACCGTGTAGTCGGCGGCCGTCGTGCCGGGCCCGGTGATCGCAGCGAGGTTGCCGGAGAAGGTCTGACCGACCTCCGCGGTGAGTCCCGGCGTCGGTGCGACCGCGAACGCGCTGGTCGTGGCGGTGCTGTCCGCAAGCAGCTCGAACTCGCCGATGGACGGCGCCTTCCCGGTGCTCGTCCCGGTGACCGACAGGCGGTACCAGGTCAGTGCGGCGGGGTGGGCGATCGTCGTCGGACGGGTCTGGAGCGGCGCGTCGAAGGCGCTCTTCGCGACGGTCGACAGCGGCACCCAGGTGGTGCCGTCACTCGAGCCCTCGAGCTTCCACGACGTCGGCTGGGCGCCGGAGGCCGCGGTGGTGAGCGTGTACTGGTCGACGGTGACCGGCCCCTGCGCGGACTTCCAGGTGATCGCCGGAGTGGCGGTCTGGAAGGTCGTCGCGGTCATGGACTCGTCGTCGGTCAGTGCGCCGACCGCGGTGTCGTCGTCACTCGTCGTGGCGCCGAACCCGGGGGTCGTGGCGTCGACGAGCGGCTTCGGTGCCACGGCCGGGGTGTCCAGGCCCTCGGCGCCCTGCGTCTTGCCGGCACCCCAGTTCGACGCGGTCGACCCCATGGTGAAGTCGAGCGTGCCGCCCTTCGCGACGTCGGCCTGCGAGATGACCGCTCGGTCGAGGGCCTTCCCGTTGAACGAGGCCGACTGCACGTACACGTTCTGCGCGCTGTTCCCCCTCGCGTTCACGTGCAGGTCGCCGCCGTCCAGGTGCACGGTGGCCTGCGAGAAGAGCGGCGAGCCGATCGTGTACTGCCCGGAGCCCTGTGCCAACGGGTAGAGGCCGAGGGCGGAGAACACGAACCACGACGACATCTCGCCGTTGTCCTCGTCACCGGTGTAGCCCTGCCCGATGTCGCTGCCGACGAACAGGCGTCGCATGCTCTCCCGGACGACCTGCTGCGTGAGCGACGGGTCGCCCGCGGCGGCGGCGATGTACGGGATGTGGTGCGAGACCTGGTTGCTCATGCCGAGCTGGCCCATGCGGACCGAGCGTGCCTCGAGCATCTCGTGGATCTGGCCGCCGTAGGAGCCCACGTTCTCGGCGGTCTCCGGGGTGGCGTAGAACTCCTTGAGCTTCGCGATGAGCTGGTCGTCGCCGCCGTAGAGCCCGGCGAGGCCCTGCACGTCGAACGGGGCGTGGAACGCGAAGTTCCAGCCGTCGGTCTCGGTGAAGGCACCGCCCCACTCGGCGGGGTCGAACTCGTCGGCTGCGACCTGGAACGACCCGTCGGCGTCGCGGCCCTGGAAGAACCCGGCGTCCTGGTCGAACAGGTTGACGTAGTCCTTCGCCCGGTCGTTCAGGTAGGCGGCATCGGCCGTCAGCTCGTCGACGCGGTCGGCCGGGGTGGCCGGGTCCTTCGCCAGTGCCTCGGCCATCTTCGCCAGGCCGTGGTCGTTGATGGTGCCCTCGAGACCCCAGGAGACGCTCTCACCGAGCGAGTCCGGGACGTAGCCGAGGAAGGCGGACTGGTCGAGCGCCTTCCGGCCGGCGCCGGAGACGTCGGTGGAGACGGTCGTGGCGTTCTTGAAGCCGGCGTCGAAGGCCTCGAGCGCGGTCTTCGTGTCCACGGCACCGTCGAGGTACGCGGTCGCGAACGCCACGTCGGAGCTCGTGCCCGTCATGAGGTCTGCGTAGCCCGGGGAGGACCAGCGCGGCGTCCATCCACCGTCGCGGTACTGCTGCACGAACCCGTCGACGAGCTCCTGCGCGATGTGCGGGTACAGCATCGAGTACAGCGGCCACACCGTGCGGTAGGTGTCCCAGAACCCGTTGTTGACGTACACCTTGCCGGCCTTGACGACGGCGTTCGTCGTGGTGGCGGTCGCCGCGCCCTTCGGGGCGATGTCCGGGCTGGCGTGTTCCCAGACGGGGGCGCCGGCAGTGCCGGTGTTCTCGTGCTGCGAGTTCGGGTAGAGGTTCATCCGGTAGAGCGAGCCGTAGAGCGCCTGCAGCTGCGAGTCGCTCGCCGCGGACTGCGGCACGGTGACGACACCGAGTCGGTCGTTCCACGCGGACGCAGCAGCCTGCTGGACCTGGCCGAACGACTTGCCGGTCAGTTCGAGGTCGGCGTTGTGCCGGGCCTGGGCCAGCGAGATGAACGAGGTGGTGAGCCGGAGTTCGACGACGTGGTCGCCGGTCAGGCCGGAGAACGACGCGTACCGGGCGCTCGAGCGGTTGCCCGCTGCGGTGCCGGTGCCGGACGGGTCGTGGTCGAACGTGCCGGCGAAGAACATCCGGGTGGCGCCGACCGACAGGCCGGAGCCGCCCTGGGTCCAGCCGCTGACCGTCCCGTCCGGGTTCATCGTGATCGAGGTCTGCTCGTCCGAACCGACGTTGTCGAACACGACGCTGCCGCTCGACGCCGGGAAGGCGAAGCGGAGGACGGCGCCGTGGTCGGACGGCGTGACCTCGGCCACGACACCGGACTTCGTCTTCACGGAGTACAGGTCCGGGCGGGCGACCTCGTCGTTGTGGTCGAACGCGAGCGCACGGGAACCGAGCGAGGCGTCCGGGTTCGTGCCCGAGGTCGACGGCATGATCGCGAGCTGGTTGCGGTCACCCATCCACGGGCTCGGCTCGTGGGAGATGCCGATGCCCTGCAGACGCGGCAGGTTGCCCGAGTCGTTGTCGGACTGCCACGAGTACTCCCACGACTGGCTCGACGCGTTCGTCATCGGGGTCCAGAAGTTGAACCCGTTCGGGACGGCCGCCGCCGGGATGTTGTTCCCGCGGGAGAAGCCGCCGGACGAGTTGGTGCCACGGCGGGTGTCGACGTAGTTCGTCAGGCTCGCGCCGTCGATGCGCTCGGCCTGCGGGTCGATCCGGATGTCGTCGACCCAGCCCTGGAACTTCGTCGCGGCGCTGGTGCCCGCGGCGTCGTCGTCGTAGGTGAAGAGGACCTTGGTCACGGTCTTGCCGGCGAGGGCGCCGAGCGGGATCCGGATCGAGTTCCACTGGTCGACGAAGAAGACCTTGCCGTGGCCGAGCGCCTTCGCCGAGACGCGGTTGCCGTTCTCGTCCGTGACCTGCGGGGACGCGGAGACGAGCGAGCCGTCGGAGAGCTGCAGGTCGACCGCGGCGTAGGTCGCCGGGTAGGTCGTGTCGCCGCCGAGCTCCGGGAAGAGCTTGTAGCTGAGCTCGCTGTCCGTGGTGATCGGCAACGAGACGTCGTCGTAGAGGACGTTCGTCGCGCTCGCCTCGCCGGTACCGACGTGGGCACCCGAGTAGCGGAGCGCCTTGGTGCCGCTGAAGCCCACGGTGGAGCGGATGTTCAGCCCGGAGACGGGGCCGTTCCCGACCTGCGTGACCATCGGGCTGGGCGGCGGCGGGGTGGTGGACCCGTCGGAGATGCTCCAGTCGGCGAGCTGCGTGATGCCCTCGCCGCTGTTCTCGGTGATGCGCAGGCGGTACTGGGCGTACGAGCCGGGCGTCGCCGCGGTGTAGTCGTTCGTCTTCCCGCGACCGCTGAAGGACTGCGCCGACTGCGTGTCGACCGTCGTCCACGTGCTGCCGTCGGTCGAGCCCTCGAGGGTCCACGCCTTCGGGTCGCGGCCGGGTGCGTCGTTGGCGCTCGTGAGCGAGTACTTCCGGAGCGTCTCGGCCTGGTCGAGCCGGTAGGTGATGACACCGGTGTTCTTGAACGAGAGCCACTTCGACCCGGGGTTCCCGTCGGCCAGACTCGCGGCGACCTCGTTCGGCGGGTTCTCGGCGTCGGCCGTCACCGCGGTGACGTGGCCGAGGAGGCTGCCGACGGGCAGTGTCGACCCGGTGACCGTCGTCGACGGGGTGAGCGGGGTGTTCGCGAGGGGCTGCGTCTCACCGCCCTCGAACGAGGTGGTGAAGGGACCGGAGGCCGCGTTCGCCGGGACCGCTCCGAGGAGTGCGCCGGACGAGGCGATCGCCGCGCCGACGACGATCGCGGTGACGCGGGTCCCGAGCCCGCCGACTGTTCCGCGGATCTGCTGCATGGTCCGGCCGCGCCGGGAACCGTATGACGACATCGTCACCTTTCGGGGTTGGGGAGAGGTGACGCCGCGTCGACCATGACAGCGTTGTCACACTGGGCGTTTCTATCCGTTCGGTGTGAGTCGTGTCAAGGTCCACTCATGAAAGCGGACAACCGTACGATGACCGGGTGAGCACCGAGCGACCGACGCTGCGCGCCGTGGCCGAGCGGTCCGGCGTCAGCATGAAGACGGTCTCGCGGGTGGTGAACGGCGAGCGCTACGTCGCCGCGGACACCGCCGAGCGGGTGCTCGCGGCCGCCGCCGAACTGGGCTTCCGCCCGAACACCCTGGCGCGCGAGCTGCGTGCGGGCGGTCGCTCGGCGACGGTCGGACTCGTCACCGGCGACGTGGCGAACCCGTTCTACTCGAGGATCGCCCGCGGAGCCGAGCACGCACTCCGGGCGCCCGGACTCAGCCTGCTGTCCGCGTCGACCGACGAGGACGCCGACCGGGAACGGACGCTGGTGGCGCAGCTCGTCGAACGGCGGGTCGGGGGTCTGCTCGTGGTCTCCGCCGACGACGACCACTCCCTGCTCGCGCGGGAACGCGCGCTCGGGACACCGGTCGTGTTCCTCGACCGGTCCCCCACGGACGTCGACGTCGACTCGGTGGTCCTCGACAACGCCGGCGGTATGCGGTCAGCCGTCGAACACCTGCTCGAACGCGGCCACCGGCGGATCGGGCTGATCGGTGACCTCAGCCGGCTCTCGACCCACCGTGCCCGGGTCGAGGCGTTCGGCGAGGCGATGCGCGACGCCGGGGTCGAGGACTGGGAACGCTGGGTCCGCAGCGACTCCCACGACCTCGACGAGGCGTCCCGGTCCGCGGTGAGCCTCGCCGAGAGCCCCGAACCGCCGACCGCCGTCGTGACGACGAACAACCGCATCACGACCGGAGCCCTGCGGGCGTACGCCGACCGCGTGGACCGTCCGGCCCTGGTCGGGTTCGACGACTTCGAGCTCGCCGACGTGCTCGGCATCAGTGTCATCGCGCACGAACCGGAGGCGATGGGTCGCGTCGGGGCCGGAGAGCTCCTCGCCCGCATCGCCGGGGACGACGGTCCCCCACGGCACCACGTCCTCCCGGTCCGGCTCGTCGTCCGGGCGTCGAGCAGCACGCCACGCTGACCACACTCCGCGCGAGCACCGGCGCGGCAGCACGCCACGCCTGCCCGGGCAACCCGAAGGGTGTTCCACCCGTACCTGTCACCTGTCGCACAACCGGAGCAGGATCGACGGTGGGCCGCACCCGGCCCGACATCCCCACCCCACGAGGAGACCCTTGCGCACCGTCAACGCGTACGCGGCACCGTCCGCGACCGAACCGCTCGTCAAGACCACCATCGAGCGCCGCGACCTCCTACCGGGCGACGTCATGATCGACATCGCCTACGCCGGCATCTGCCACTCCGACATCCACACCGTCCGCGGCGAGTGGGGCCCCATCCAGTACCCGCAGGTCGTCGGCCACGAGATCGTCGGCCACGTCTCCGAGGTCGGATCGGACGTCACGAAGTACGCCGTCGGTGACCTGGTCGGCGTCGGCTGCATGGTGAACTCCTGCGGCGAGTGCGAGCAGTGCCTCGCCGGCCAGGAGCAGTACTGCCTGAAGGGCAACATCGGCACCTACGCCGGCGTCGACCCCGCCGACGGCACCATCACCCAGGGCGGCTACTCCCAGGCCGTCGTCGTCGACCAGGACTTCGTCCTCCGCGTCCCGGAGTCGCTCGACATCGAGAAGGTCGCACCGCTGCTCTGCGCCGGCATCACGCTGTACTCGCCGCTGCACCACTGGAAGGCCGGCCCCGGCATGCAGGTCGCGATCGTCGGCCTCGGCGGCCTCGGTCACATGGGCGTCAAGATCGCCGCGGCGCTCGGCGCCGAGGTCACCGTCTTGTCGCAGACCACCTCGAAGCAGGCGGACTCGCTCAAGTTCGGCGCGAAGGCCCACTACGCGACGAAGGACCCGGAGACGTTCGAGAAGCTCAAGGGCTCGTTCGACCTCATCATCAACACCGTCTCGGCGACGATCGACATGGGTGCGCACCTCAGCCTGCTCAAGGTCGACGGCACGATGGTGAACGTCGGCGCCCCGTCCGAGCCGCTCCAGGTCCCCGCGTTCGCGCTCCTGCCGGGCCGTCGCAGCTGGGCGGGTTCGTCCATCGGTGGCATCCGGGAGACCCAGGAGATGCTCGACTTCTGCGCCGAGCACGGCATCCTGCCGGAGACCGAGCTGATCAGCGCCGACCAGGTCAACGAGGCCTACGAGCGCGTCCTCTCCTCGGACGTCCGCTACCGCTTCGTCATCGACGCCGCGACGCTCGCGTAACGACCCGCGCCGTCGTCGTCCCGCACGTCGACAGCCGGTCCACACCGGAACGGGAGGCCCGTCACCAGCTGGTGACGGGCCTCCCGTTCCGTCGTCCACCTGGCTCCACCTCGCCGTCCCCCGATCCGGCCGCGAACCTGACCGCGACCTCGACATCCGCGTGCCATGATCCGCGGAGCGCCGTCCCGCGACCACAGCTCGCCGGACGGCTCGCGCGGGACCGCCGACCGGGGGATGGTGGGGACATGACCAATCCGGAGACCTCGGCGCCCACCGGTGCCATCGTCGCCGTGTCGGGCAACGACACCGGTGGCGCCATCCAGGACCTCGCCGGCATGTACGCCGGCCGGACCTGGTACTCCTCTCCCGTCGACCGCGACTACTGGTACAAGTACGTCGGCGTCGGTGACGACCGGATGAGCATCCGCCGATCGCAGATGCACGGGTACCTGCGCGGCGACGTCGCCGTCGAGGGCGAGGTCGTCGTCCAGTGGATCGACGCCGGCCGGGCGCGTGTGGACGTGGGGCGTGACGAGGTCCGGATGGAGCCCGGCGTCCCGGCGCTGTTCCCGATCGAGCGCCGGTTCGAGATGGAGTACGAGGACTGGGACCAGCGACTCGTCCACCTCGACCGCGACCTGGTGCTCGACGTGGCCGCCGAGCGGTACCTGGTCGACGGCACCCTCGGCTTCGACCGCTCCGTCACCCCGACCGATGCCGCCGTGCAGGCGTGGCGCGGTTCCGTCGCAGTCGCGGTCCGGGCCCTCCGCACCGAGGGGTCCGCGTCCCTCGCGTGGAACGAGGCGCAGCGTGACGTCGTCCGGTCGCTGTTCGGGCTGTACCGGTTCCAGGGCGAGGCCCAGCCGGACGGCTACGGCGAGCGTCGCAACACCCGCCTGCGGAAGGCCGTCGAGTTCCTGCACGAGCACGCCGGCGAGCCGTTGACCGTGTCGGACATCGCCCGGGCGGCGGACCTCAGCGTCCGTGCGCTGCAGGAGTCGTTCCAGCGGACGCTCGACCGCACGCCGATGAACTACCTGCGCGAGGTCCGGCTGCGCCAGGTCCACGACGACCTGGTGGCTGCCGAGCCGGGGACCGCGTCGGTGGCGGACATCGCCTCACGCTGGGGCTTCACGCACATGGGCCGGTTCTCGGGCGAGTACCTGCGGCGCTTCGGCGAGTACCCGCGGCAGACGCTGCGGAAGTAGCGGCGGTCGCGCGTCCGGATCCACGTCCGGTTGTCGGTCCGTTCCCGGGTCCGGTTGGTCCGTTCCCGGGTCCGGCTTTCAGCCGACCTCGTCGCCCGTCGGCAGCGCGGTGCACCAGTCGATCGCGGTGCCGGCCAGGGAAGCCTGGAGTGCACCCGACGTGGTGTCCGCGACGCTGACCAGCGCGCCGTCGGCGGAACGTGTCGCCACCGCGGCGAACTGGCCGTTCGGTGACGGGCAGACCGCGGTGACGCTCGCGTCGTCGGGGATGGTCACCGCCAGCCGGGAGGCCCCTGCCCCGTCCACCCGCATGATGCGGGCCGCCAGGGTGCCGTCGTCGCGGGTCGCACCGACGAGCCGCAGGTACCGACCCTCGGCGAGCGGGGCGATGCGTCCGAGGTAGGGCTGATCGGTGCTCGCCGCCGGGGTGGGCAGCGGGGTCCGGTCGCCGTCCGTGAGGTCGAGCTGCACGATGCCGGTGCCGGTCTCGACGACTGCGGTCGTGCCGGAGCCCACGAAGCCGTGCAGGTACGTCGCAGAGCCCAGTCGGACGGCTTCGTTGCGACCACCCATGTCGACGAGCACCAGGTCGTCGGCGCCCGTCCGGACGAGGGCGCTCGCGGTGCGCGGCACGTAGGCCCACTGGGCGACCGAGAGCGGTGTCGCCCCGACCGCCGGTCGGCCGTCCGGCCCGACCGGCTCCGGTTGGTGCGTGCCCGTCAGGTCGACGTCGTACAGGCCGACGTCCTCGGACCGACCGGAGGACGTGTCAGCGTAGACGAACCCGAACGATGCGCCGTCGTCGGCGGCGTGCAGGGCCTTCGCCGTCCCGACCGGGCTCGGCATCGACAGCCGTTCGACGGGGACCGCGGGGTCCTGGACGCCACCGGCGAGCGGCACGATGTCGATCGCCGAGTGGCCCGACGTGTCGTTCCGGAGCACGACCAGGGAGCGGGCGAGGACCGCGTACTCCGCGATCCCCGACGCGCGGTACACGGTGCGGGTGCCGGCGGCGCCGAGGTCCCGGCGGATGATCCGGTCCGGGTCGCCGTCCCCGCCGGGCAGCACGGCGAGGACGTCGGTGCTGCCGGTGCGGATCGTGGTGCGGAGCTCGGAGGCGGCCGCCTGCCCCGGGGCGCGGACGCCGCGGACCGTCAGCGTGTAGTCGCGGTCGTACCCGAGCGGGCCGGCGAACTCCACGGCGACGGTGTTGCCGCTCGACGTGACCGAGAACGCTGCCGCAGGACTCACGCGGACCGCAGACGCCGGGACGCGCTGCACCGCCTGGTTCGCGGTGAGGATCACGCGCTGGGCGGGCCGGGTGACCAGGTCGCCGGCGTCGTACGACACCGACCGCAACCGGGGGCCCTGCTGCGAACCGACCACGGCGGCGAGCGCTGCGACGACGGTCAGGACGACCACCACGGCCAGGAACCGACGGCGGAAGCGGTGGGTGACCGGACGTCGCGGGCGGACGGCACCCGGCTCGGCGTCAGTACTCATACGGGTCCGAGGGCTGGCCGACACGGGTGACCGTCGCGGCGCGGATGACGAGCCGGGCGTCCGAGGACGTGTCCGGGTTCGCGGCGAGGGCGCCCTCGACCCGGACCCACTGGTTCTCCGGCGACGGCGTGCCGTCCGTCGTGACACCGATGCCGACGGGCTGGGCGTCGACCGCGCAGCAGCTGACGACGAACCGGGTCAGCGTGAAGGTGTCGTCAGAGCCGGGCACGACGAAGCCGGTGAGGGTGAGCTCGCGGCCGACGAGCGCCGTCGTGTCGGTGCTCTGCCGGATGAGCGCGGCCCAGTCCTTCACGCCGTAGCCCGAGGTGTCGACCGACTCGCTGCCGAGGAGCGACACCGGCGCCCCGGCACCCGTCGCGTCGGACAGCGAGGCCGACCCCACGCTGCGCTGCTGCGCGGTCCGCGCGGAGAGGGTCGTCGGGGGCAGGACGAGCATCGCGACGACGGTGCCGATCGTGACGAGCGCCGCGACCGAGCCGAGGACGACGTGCAGGAGGCGACCACCGCCTCCCGGCCGGGGTTCCGGGTCCGCGTCGTGCGTGTGGCCGCCGTGGCGGGCGACCACGACGAGGCCGGCGACCGAAGCGGGCACCGCGACGGCCGCGAGCACCAGCGTGAAGACGGCGTACCGGGGGTTGATGTAGAGGTCGAGGTGGTCGGCGAGCCCGAGCCAGAGCGTGCCGAGGGCGACGGCCAGGACGGACCCGAGGCCGAGCAGTGCCCGACGCGTCGCGGTGCGGTCCGCGTGACTGGCGGCGGCACCGTGCTCGTGCCCGGCCGGGCTGCGGTCAGACGAGGACATTCATCACCAACCCGACGGTCGCGGCGAACAGGACACAGACGACAGCGAGCAGCACCAGGAAGCGCGCGCGGAACGTCGTGCGGAGCAGGGCGATCATCTTCACGTCGATGATCGGCCCGATGATCAGGAAGGCGGTGATCGACCCGGGTAGGAACGTCGACGCGAACGACAGCGCGAAGAAGGCGTCGACGTTCGAGCAGAGCGACACCGTCATCGCCAGGAGCATCATCGCGAGCACCGACAGCACCGGGTTGGACCCGACCGCGACCAGGGCGCTCCGCGGTACCGCGACCTGGATCGCCGCCGCCAGCCCGGCACCGACGAACAGGGCCGGCATCATCGTCGCGGTCTCGCCACCGAAGTGCGATGCGCTCTCCCGCCATCGGTCGCGGACCGGCGGGGCGCCGACGGCCGCGCGGCAGCGGGCCTCGAAGGCGGGCAGGAGCAGGTCCGCCGGGCGGCGGTGCGCGGCGACGATCCACCCGACCAGGTTCGCGACGACGAACCCGCCGACGATCCGCGCGGGCAGGATCCACCCCGACCAGCCGAAGGCCTGCGCGGTGCTGATGACGACGAGCGGGTTGAGGATCGGTGCGGCGACGAGGAACGTGACCGCCTCGGCCGGGGTGAACCCGCGGAGCATGAGCCCGCGGGCCAGCGGGACGTTGCCGCACTCGCAGACCGGGAACAGCATGCCGATCAGCGAGATGACCGCACGCCGGGGCATCGGCCGCGTCGGCAGGATCCGTTCGAGGACCCCGTGCGGGACCCAGACCTCGACGACGATCGACAGCACGATGCCCAGGACCACGAACGGCAGCGACTCGACGACGACGCTGATGGCGAGCGTCAGGAAGTCCTGCACGACGTCCGGCAGGCCCGCGGTCCCGACAGCCGGCGAGAGCACGCGGACGGCGAGGAGCGCCACGACGGCGGCGAGGACCAGACCGGGGCCGGTCAGGCTGCGCGGGCGCGTCGTGACGGGGCGCGCGGAGGTGCTCGTCACCCGGACAGGATAGGGGGCGTCGGCATCGCCGGCCTGGAGGCCCGTCCTGCCCCCGGCGGGCCGGCAGGGCGGGGCCGGTCCGGGGCTCCGCCGGTCAGGCCTCCCGGTCCGGCTCCCCTCGGCCGGGGCTGCGCCGGTCAGGCCTCCCTCGGTCAGATCCGGGCGACTCCGTCGACGTGTCGGCCGAGGACGTCGATCGCCCAGTCACCCGATTCGCCCGGTGCGAGCCGGGCGACGTGCATCGCGAGGCCGTCGAGCAGCGCGTGCAGTCGGCAGGCCTCGTACTCGCGGTCGGCTTCGGGCACCCCGAGTACGCCGAGGACGCGTTCGCACCACTCGCGCATCTCGACGACGACGCGGTCGAGCGTCGGCCGGAGCTCGACGTCCGTCAGTGCCGCATTCCCGAGGGCCAGGTACACGTCGAGCTCGATCACGCGCTCGTCGTCGAGGGGCAGCAGCTCGACGAGGACGGCCCGCACCCACTCGCGGGGCGGCAGGTCCGCGGGGATCGCCTCGATGCGCTCCCTGGTCCGGTCGAACACCGAGGCGATCGCGTGCTCCCGCACGCTCGCCTGGGTCGGGAACGCGTAGCGGACGGTGCTCGGGGGCAGTCCGGCCTCGGCGGCGACGTTCCGAACGGACAGGGCGCCCAGGCCGTCCCGGGCGAGGACCCGACAGGCCGCCGCGGACACGGTGCGACGACGTTCCTCGAGGTCGATGCTGCGCGACATGCACTCATGGTCGCACGCTCGTACGACTTCGTGCTAGAACTGGTCGTCAATGAGTCGCACAGTCGTACGACTGTGGATCGGAGGAACCATGGCATGGGTCATCCTGGTGCTGTCGGGCGTGCTCGAGGCCGTCTGGGCCACCGCGCTCGGGGCGTCGAACGGGTTCAAGCGGGTGGTGCCGACGATCGTCTTCGTCGCCGGCATGGGCCTGAGCATGGTCGGGCTCGCGTTCGCCATGAAGGAGATCCCGGTCGGCACCGCCTACGCGGTGTGGGTCGGGATCGGCGCCTCGCTGACGGTCGTCGTCGCGGTCCTACGGCGGCAGGAGGCCGCGTCGCTCGCCCGCATCGCACTGGTCCTCGGTCTGGTCGCGTGCGTCGTCGGTCTCAAGGTGGTGAGCTGATGCCCTGGGTCGTGCTGTTCGTCAGCGCCGCGTTCGAGACCGTCTGGGCAACCGCGCTCGGGGCCAGCGACGGCTTCACCCGCCCGGGGCCGACGCTGGTCTTCGCGGTCACCATCGTGCTGAGCCTCGGAGCGTTCGGGTACGTCCTCAAGCACATCCCGATCAGCACCGCGTACGCCGTCTGGACCGGCACCGGAGCGGCGCTCACGGTGCTCTGGGGCATGGCGACCGGTGCGGAGCCGGTCACGCTCCTCCGCCTGCTGTTCATCGCGGGCATCGTCGGCTGCGTCGTCGGCCTCAAGCTCGTGCCCGCACGCCCCGCGCGCCCCGCGGACCCTCGGGACGTCCGGCGCTGACCCGCGCGGCTTCCGGGACGCGAAAGCGACAGATCGCCGCGAATGCCTCGCGGCGATCTGTCGCTTCGGCGGAGGCAACGAGCGCCCGGGTTGCGACGCGCACCGGGGTCGAAACGCGCGCCGGGACGGTCGTGACGGGTGGCGTGCCTCCCGTCCGTCAGGTGGTCACCGGCCCGGTCAGACGGACGCGCCGGTCCACTCGTCGACGGCGGCCACGTGGTCGGCACCGGCCGTGCCGGACGCGCGGGCGGCAGCGACGCGCTCCAGGTGCGTCGGCGGGTTCGACGGCACGCGCTCGGGCCGGTCGGACTCGTTGATGCGGCGGAGCTCCGGGACGATGTCCTCGGCCAGGATGTCGATCTGCTCGAGCACCGTCTTCAGCGGCAGGCCGGCGTGGTCGATGAGGAACAGCTGGCGCTGGTAGTGCCCGACGTGGTCCTTCATCGTGGCGTACCGGTCGATGACCTGCTGCGGCGACCCGACGGTGAGCGGGGTCTGGGTGGTGAAGTCCTCCATCGACGGGCCGTGTCCGTAGACCGGGGCGTTGTCGAAGTACGGACGGAACTCGTCGACTGCGTCCTGCGAGTTCTTCCGCGCGAAGAACTGCCCACCGAGGCCCACGATCGCCTGGTCAGCACGCCCGTGTCCGTGGTGCTCGTAGCGCTGCCGGTACAGCCCGACCATCTGCTCGGTGTGCTGGATCGGCCAGAAGATGTTGTTGTGGAAGAACCCGTCGCCGTAGTAGGCGGCCTGTTCCGCGATCTCGGGCGTCCGGATCGACCCGTGCCAGACGAAGGGGGCGACGCCGTCGAGCGGGCGCGGGGTCGAGGTGAAGCCCTGCAGCGGCGTGCGGAACTGCCCCTGCCAGTTGACGACCTCGTTCTCCCAGAGCTGGCGGATCAGTGCGTAGTTCTCGACCGCCAGGTTCAGGCCCTGCCGGATGTCCTTGCCGAACCACGGGTAGACCGGGCCGGTGTTGCCGCGGCCCATCATCAGGTCCATGCGGCCGCCGGAGACGACCTGGAGCATCGCGTACTCCTCGGCGATGCGCACCGGGTCGTTCGTGGTGACGAGGGTCGTCGACGTCGAGAGGGTGATGTCCTTCGTGACGCCGGCCAGGTAGCCGAGCATGGTCGTGGGGCTCGAGGCGACGAACGGCGGGTTGTGGTGCTCGCCGGTGGCGAAGACGTCGAGGCCGGCCTGGTCCGCGTGCTGCGCGATCGTCAGGATGTCCCGGACACGCTGGGTGTCGTCCGGCGTGGTCCCGGTGGTGGGGTCGGTGGTGACGTCGCTGACCGTGAAGATCCCGAACTGCATGATGTGCCGCCTCGTCTGTCGCTGGCTCGTCGCTGTTCTATGCGTTTGCATCGAACTGACGAGTACAACGTAGCGTAGACGGGAGCATTCCCGCCACTGCCACCCACCCCGGTCAGATGCGGACGGGAGGCGCGTCCGCGCTGGTCGTCGGCGGCACGTGGTGCATGCCGTCGGCCAACCACACCGCCGTGATCACCGCCAGGACGCTGGCGGACGAGGCCAGCCGACCCGCCAGCAGCATCGCACCGTGCTCTCCGTCACCGAGGGTCCCGACCAGCAGCGCGACGACACCGACCGCCAACGCGGCGGCCACGGCGACGAGCAGCACGACCGTCACCGCGCGTCGCGGTCCCCGGCGTCCGTCGCGGTCGCCCCGGGCGCCGCGGTCCACCTGCGGTCCGACGGCCCGGACGAGCCCGAGCCAGAACAGCGCGACCGCGCAGGCGCCGATGATGTCGCTCACCCGGTGCCACCCGTAGACGACGGTCTGGTTCGCGACGAACACCGCGTAGACGGCGCCGACGAGCAGCACCAGCGGCCGGAACCGCCGCGGTGTGACCATCAACACGGCGAACAACGCCGCGAGGGCGATGGTCGCGTGACCCGACGGGAACGAGTTCGGCGTAGTCGACTGAGCGATCTCCGGGCGCTCGGCGATACGCTTGAGCAACGTCGAGGTGGCCGCGGACGCGAGCACCACGAAGCCCGCTCCGAGCCCCACGGCGAGCCGCCTGCGTGCGAACGCGACGGCGGCGATCACGACGACCAACAGCAGGATCACCGGCACCGAGATGACGTTGAGTGCGGTGTCCGACCCGAACAGGTCGGACTCGCGGACACCGCCGAGCGCGGCGTCCTCCACCCGCTGCCCCAGCGGCGTCAGCACGGCGACCGCGTAGACGGAAGGCACGATCACGAACCCCAGAGCCGCGAGCAGAGCCCACCGGAGCCTCCGGGAGACGCTCGGTCCACGCCCCTCGTCGACGGACTCGGGGGCGGTGCGCTCGGGCGTCCGCATCACGGGCATCGTCCTCCTGGGGGTCATGGTGGTCGGCCTCGTCGTCGGTCTGCTGCGCGGGAAGCGATTCGGTCGCTCGGGGTCCGACACGATACCGTTGGGGCACCCGTCCGAAGCTGGGAACGCCGGCCTTCGCAGCAAGGCCACGGCCGTCCTGCAGCAGGTCTCCGGACAGCGTGACACAGGTCGGTCCGGCACCGGAGCGCGTGCCGCTGACAGTGTGCGTGACCAACGTGACGGCGGGCAGTCGTACAGCGCGATCGTCGCGCAGGAAGAGGAGACCGAAGTGGCCGTCAAGGAACCGAGCATCATCGCCTCGCCGAACCGCGCGTTGGCGATGACCGCCGGCACGCTCTTCGCGATCTGGGGCATCCTGGGCTTCTTCTTCGCCCAGGACGGTGGCGGAGCGTTCTTCAGCCGCTCCGGTGGGTTCCTCTGGAACGCGTTCGGGCTCAACCCGGCGCTCTGCGGGCTGTGGACGATCCTGGCCGCCGCGTTCTTCATCGTGGGCCTCGGCAACACGATCGGGTCCCGCACGGTGAACCGGGTCATCGGTGTCGTGCTGCTCGTGCTCGCCGTCTACGGGTTCGTGTTCTCGAACACCTCGGCGAACGTCCTCGCGCTGAACACGACCGACAACGTCTTCCACGCCATCGTCGGCGTCGTCCTGCTGCTCACCGCGCTGGGTGCCGACAAGGAGAACATCCGCGC
Source organism: Curtobacterium sp. MCPF17_001 (assembly GCF_003234615.1). Taxonomy (NCBI): domain Bacteria; kingdom Bacillati; phylum Actinomycetota; class Actinomycetes; order Micrococcales; family Microbacteriaceae; genus Curtobacterium; species Curtobacterium sp. MCPF17_001. The sequence continues at coordinate 25,490 of NZ_QKSL01000003.1, read as the reverse complement.
ACTGCGGGCAGCGGGCGCCCGCGCCTGACCTGCTCACCTCCGACGCCCGTCTGCCGCTCCGGCAGGCGGGCGTCGTCGTTCGTGGGGTGCGTGCGGCGCGGCCAGGTCGCGCGACGCGCCGCCGGCCGCCCGCCGAGGTCGCACGACCTGCCGCCGGCCGGCCGCCCAGCAGGCACATCGTGCGACCTCGACGGACGCGAGCGGCACGTCGTGCGACCTTGGCACCGGCCCGTCGAGGCGGCAGGGAGCGCGGGGGCGCACCACGGACGGAGCGGGCCGGCCTCGCGTCGGCGTCAGGCCTCGGGTGCGTCCGAGGGCTCGGCGGCGGGCTTCGGCGGCTCGAGCTGCGTCGCGACGACGCGCGGCGACTCGGACATGAACCGCCGCACGTCGAGGTCCACGATGATGTCCGCCGGTCGGAGCGGCCGCGTCAGGTACAGCCCGTCCAGGGACGTCAAGCGCGACAACGCCACGTACGTCTGCCCGGCGCTGAACACCCGGTTGCCGAGGTCCACCACCGCCCGGTCGTAGGTGCTGCCCTGGGACTTGTGGATCGTCACGGCCCAGGCCAGGCGCAGGGGGAACTGCTGGAACTCCCCCACCGTGTCCTTCTTGAGTTCCTTCTTCTCCGGGTCGTACGAGTACTTGAACTTCTCCCACACCGACGGCTGGACCTCGAAGTCCTCACCGTCGACGCTGACCCACACCGTGTCGCGGATGCTCCGCACGATGCCGAGCGTGCCGTTCACCCAGCGCTGGTCCGGGTCGTTGCGGAGGAACATCACGTGGGCGCCGGGCTTCAGCTCGAGGGCTTCGTCCGCCGGGAAGTTCCGACCGCCGAAGTCGCCGTTGACGTCGGCCTTGGCGGTCTTCAGCTTGCCGGGCAGGCGTTCGAGGGCGGCCTTGTTGATCCGGGCGACGGTGTCGTTCCGGGTGGCGAGGGTGATCGCGTCGTCGGGGGCAGGACGGGCGCCCGCTTCGTTGAGCCGCTGCGCGACGTCGGCGGTGACCCGTCCGTGGCGGACGGCGGTGAGCATCGCGGCGAAGGCGTCGTCCCGCTGCCGGTGCACGGTCGCGAGTTCGATGATGTGGAGCTGGGCCTCGAGCCACACCTTGGCGTCGAAGAACCACATGGACCGGTAGTGGTCGGTGAAGTAGGCGCGCTCGTCACCGTCACCCGGTACCGGGGGCAGCTGGTACGGGTCGCCGAACATGACCACCTGGACGCCGCCGAACGGCTCGAACTGCCGTCCGCGGGCCTTCCGCAACGAGCGGTCCATGGCGTCGAGCAGATCGGCGTTGACCATGGAGACCTCGTCGATGACCAGGGTGTCGATGGTGTTGAGGAGCTTCCGGGTGTCCGGGCCCTGCCGCAGTTCGGCGTCCGCGATGAGGCCGATCGGCAGGCGGAACAGCGAGTGGATCGTCTGTCCGCCGACGTTCAGCGCCGCGACACCCGTCGGGGCGCAGATGACGACCTGCTTCTCGGTGTTCCAGGACAGGTGGTTGAGCAGCGTGGACTTGCCGGTGCCGGCTCGTCCGGTGATGAAGACGTGGTCGCGCGTCGACTCGATGTACTCGAAGACCGCCCGCTGTTCGGTGGAGAGCTCGACGCTCATCGCGCGCTCGATCCGCTCGCGACGCCGCTGTCGCCGATCGCTGTCGCGATGTCGGCGTCCGGGAGGCTCCTGGGCACGTCCGCCGGGGACGCGGCCGCCGGTGCGATGGGCTGGTCCTCGACCCCGCCGACACCGCCGCCGACACCGACACCGGCACCCGGACGGGTCCGCAGGCGCACCGCGCCGACGACGACCACCGCGACGACGACGAGCACACCAGCGACGATCAGCAGCGCGCCTGCCCGGGCCTGGTCGACGAGCGGGTCCGGGCCCCAGGTGCGCCCCATCGCCCCGAACCAGGACGCCTGCAGCAGCCCGAGCGGCCCCTGCATCGCGATGCCGAGCGAGATGGTGGCCGCCGCGACGACGACCGCTCCGACGGCACGCACGAGGAACGCCGCTGCCGACGGCCGCCGGGCGCCGAGGGCGATCGGCGTGAGGAGGGTCGGCAGCGCCAGGAGCCCCACGAGCAGGAAGACCAGGTCCACCACGGTCCGGCCCATGGCGTCGCTGACGGACCAGCGCAGCACGTCGGTCGCGTACAGCCCCCACCAGATGCCGGCGAGCAGCAGGAACGCCGGGAACGGCTGGACCAGGTACCGCACGACGGCGTTGTCGACGAAGACCGTGGTCCACTCGGCCACACCGGCGCTGTCGTCCGTTCGCGGGTGGACGGCGGCCCGGATGAGCTGCACGGGCGCCGCGGCCCAGACGAGGGCGGGGACGACCAGCCCGAGCAGCACGTGCGCTCCGACGTTCGCCGACACCAGGAAGCGGTCGTAGGTGTGCAGCGACCCCGAGGTCGCGACGACGAGCGCCACCACCGCGATGCCGGCGGACACCGAGCGGCGGAGGGGCCAGGAGCGCCCCTGTCGACGCAGACGGACGACCCCGGCGACGTAGGCGGCCACGAGCAGCACGGCGGCCATCAGCCAGAACAGGTCGACGTTCCAGTTCGTCAGCCAGCCCCAGGACCCCGGCGCCGCGGGGAGCGGGTCGTCGGTCAGGACCTCGGCCGGACTCGGGTCGCTGGTCTTGCTCAGCGCCAGCTGCCCCGCCGGGGTGGCGGTGCGGCCGAGCGCGGCGGCGAAGCCCGACGCGACGCCCATCACGGCGAGCTCGACCACGACGAGCGTCCAGAAGGGCCGGACGCGCGCGGGTGCGGCGGTCAGGGCGGAGATCACCCGGCGGCGGTGCATCGCTCCGATGACGCCCATCGCGACGATCGCGGCCACCTTGACGAGCACGAGCACGCCGTACGGGCTGCCGAGCTCAGCCCAGGCCCCGATCCGGATCTGGGCGGACACCACGCCGGAGACGCTCACGAGGACGAAGCAACCCAGCGCGACGCTGGAGTACCGGCCGACGACGGCTGCGAGACGGTCGCCGGGGACGACGTCACGGACGAGGACGAGCATGACGAGCCCGCCGACCCAGAGCGCGGCACCCACCAGGTGCAGTCCGAGTGCGGTGACCGCGGCGTCGTGGCTGGCGGTGCCGGCCGCATGGCCCTGCTGTGTCAGCGGGACGAGGCCGATCAGGGCGACACCGGCCGTCAGCGCGACCATGCCCCGGGATCGCACGGCGAAGCAGAGCACGGTGACCGCTGCCGCGACGAGCACGGTGGTGAGCCAGGCGAGCCCGAGGTCGGTCCCGGTGAGGAAGACGCCCATCGACTGGCCGAACTTCGCGTCGAGACTGACCGCCCCGCCGGCGACGCTGAGGTAGGTGAAGAAGGTCGTGACCGCCGAGGTCACCGTCCAGACACCGGCTGCCGCGGCGGCCACGTCGATCGCGCGGTCCCACTCCGGTGCCGTGCGGGAGAGTCCGATCGTCGCGAGGGCGAGCCCGCCGATGGCGGCTGCGGCGGACAGGTCGACGAGCATCCGCGCGATCGGGAGCCCGAAGCGGACGACCGCACCGGGGTCGGCGATGAGGGCGGCGTCGGCACCACCGCCGACGACGAGCGCCACGAGCAGGGACACGAACGCCGCGAGCAGCAGGACGCCGGGGCCGGCGATGCGCGCGATGCGGTTCACCCGTCAAGCCTAGGCGCTGCCCAGCGCGCCACCGCAACGACGCGGGCCGACCTGTGGACGGTGGACGGGCCTCCCGGGAACGACGGAAGGGACGGCGCGAACGCCGTCCCTTCCGTGGAGCTGAGTGGTCTTACTTGACCGATGCCTTGAGCTTGCTGCCGGCGCTGACCTTGACCGAGTCGCTCGCGGCGATCTCGATGGCCTCACCCGTCTGCGGGTTGCGGCCGGTGCGGGCGGCACGGTGGGTCTTCTCGAAGGCGATCCAGCCCGGGATCGTGACCTTGGTGTCGTCCGCGACGGACTTGCCGACGACGGCGAAGAGCGCGTCGACGACGCCGTTGACGGTGGCCTGGCTCTGGCCGGACTCGGCGGCGACGGCAGCGACGAGCTCGGTGCGGTTCAGTGACTTGTCAGCCATTGGATGTCCTCCTCGGACTTCTTGCGTATGGGTCGGACGCGGAACGTCCGGATGCTGCGGGACGGTTGCCCCGAGCGGTGGGCCCGGTCGGGCCGAGGGCCCGGGGAACCGCTGATGAACCTACCAGCCGGTTCCGGGGTTTCCGGTCGACCCGCCCGGTTTTCCGGGCCTCTCGGGTAACAGGAGGGGCTGGAGTGACCGATGTGACGACCGTGGTGCTGCCCGGGTCGGCGGATGACGTCTCGCGGACGACGACGCCCCCGCGACCTCGAGAGGTCGCGGGGGCGTCGGGAGAACTGGTGCTTACCAGGAGCTCTTCGTGATGCCGGGGAGCTCGCCACGGTGGGCCATGTCACGGAAGCGGACACGGCTGATGCCGAACTCACCGAGGTGGCCGCGGGGACGGCCGTCGATGGCGTCGCGGTTGCGGTAGCGGACCGGCGACGCGTCGCGGGGCAGCTTCTGCAGGCCGACGCGGGCGGCCTCGCGGGACTCGTCGGTGCCGTTCGGGTCCACGAGGGCCTTCTTCAGCTCGAGGCGACGCTCGGCGTAGCGCTCGATGATGACGGCGCGCTGGTTGTTCTTCGCGATCTTGCTCTTCTTCGCCATGGCCTAGCGCTCCTCACGGAAGTCGACGTGCTTGCGGACCACCGGGTCGTACTTCTTCAGCACGAGACGGTCGGGGTTGTTCCGGCGGTTCTTCTTGGTCACGTACGTGAACCCGGTACCCGCAGTGGAACGGAGCTTGATGATCGGACGGATGTCCTGACCGCGCTTCGCCATCAGATCTTCTCCCCACGGGCGAGGATGCCCGCCACGACGGACTCGATGCCACGAGCGTCGATCACCTTGATGCCCTTGGCGCTGACGTTGAGCGTCACGTTACGACGCAGCGACGGCACGTAGTAGGTCTTCTTCTGCACGTTCGGGTCGAAGCGACGCTTCGTCCGACGGTGCGAGTGCGAGATGTTGTGTCCGAAGCCGGGAACGGCGCCGGTCACCTGGCACACTGCAGCCATGGTTTCCTCCTGATGAATACCGTGCAGCCGATCGGCTGCACCCAAGGTCACTTGCCTGGCACGCACGCGCTGCGCCGCCTGAGTGGAAGTCCACGACGGCGACGAGCGAGGGGGTTGTGCGCACCGCCCAGACCGGCAGTCGGGCCTGGAGGCTCGATCCGGTACCGCGCGACCGCGGCGTTCGCGACGGTCGGAGGGCAGAACAACGGGCACTCCACGGTGAACGCAGAGAACCAGCCACCCACGTTACGCGACGGCCAGGCACCTCGCAAGCCGGGCGCGTCGCGAGTCGGGCGCGTCGCGAGCCGGGCCTCCGGTCCGCCCTCACCGCCGGAGGCCGGACGGCGGCAGGAGGTACCCCTGTTCCTGCCGGATCCAGTACAGCCCGGTCTCCCGACGCTCCGCCCGGGTGGCGAACCGGTACCGGAACACCCGCGCCCGGACCCACCGCGGCCGCTGTCCGTCGAACGGGTCGTGCCGGAGCAACCGGAGCGTCGGCCGGTCCGCCTCGAGCAGCCGCAGCACGAACACCCGGAACCAGCCGTCGTCCGCACCGAGCGCCAGGAACCACATCAGCCAGTCGAGGCGCAGGTGGTACGGCGCGAACTGCCCCGGGCGGCGACGCGGGTCCCCCGGCTTGCCCTTGAACTCGTAGGGCAGCCAGTCCGCTTCGTCGGGGACCTCTGCCATGGTGCCCTCGACGATCACCTCGTCGCGCTCCTGCGTGACACTGCCGAAGGCACCGTAGGCGTTGGCGAGGTGCCAGCGGTTGAACGACGCGTTCATGAGCTGTCGGCGTGACACCAGGTTCTTCGCCGACGGCCAGGACAGCACGAGCAGCAGCAGGCCGACCGCGACCGTCAGTCCGACGAACCAGGCCGGCGTCGCGGTCGGGCCGGTGTCCGCGATCCCGTCGAGGAACGGCAGCACCGTCGCGATCGACCGGTCGTCGACGGCCGCGAAGGCCAGCACCAGGGTGATCCAGTTGAGCCAGGCGAAGTTGCCCGACACCACGAGCCAGGCCTGGGTGAGCAGCACGAGCGCCGCGGCGACCGAGGCGACGGGCTGCGGCGCGAACAGCAGGAACGGCACCCCGAGCTGGACCACGTGGCTGCCGAGCGTCTCGAGCCGGTGCACGGGTCGGGGCAGCAGGTGGGCCGTGCGCGACATCGGGTTCGGCATCGGCTGCGTCTCGTGGTGGTAGTAGAGCGCGGTCAGGTCGCGCCACGACCGGTCCCCACGCATCTTGATCATGCCGGCACCGAACTCCAGCCGGAACACGAGCCACCGGATCGCGATGAGCACCACGATCGGTGGCGCGACCTGGTCGGAACCGAGGAACGCCACGACGAACAGGGACTCGAGCAGCAGCGACTCCCACCCGAACGAGTAGAAGGTCTGGCCGACGTCGGAGATCGACATGTACGCCAGCCAGAGCACCAGGAAGCAGAGCACCGGGACCCACGCCGGCCCCCGCTGCGGCAGGCCGACGACGATCGTCAGCGACAGCAGCGCCCCGCCTCCGGCCAGGATCCGCAGTCGTCGATCGGTGTACCGCCACCACCGCCAAACGACGGGCAGGGTCTGCGCGTACCGGCGCTCCATGAACCGCGGGACGGGCAGGAGCCCCCGCTCCCCCAGCAGCGCCGGGAACTGCGCGATCGCCGACAGGAACGCCAGGCACGCGATCGCCGCGACCCCACGCTGCAGGACGAACCGGGCGACGTCGTAGTCGCCGGCGCCCGCCCAACTCGTCCACGCCTCGAGGTCCACGCGCCGGACGCTACCCGCGGGCTCCCTCGACTGCTGTCCGGACCCGCGCGGTCCGGCCGGAGCGCGCCCTCAGACGCCGTCGGTCGGGCGCGGTGCCAGCGCCTGCACGATCAGCGCACCGAGTTCCCGTGGTGCGGTGGACATCGGCCAGTGCCCGGTGTGCAGGCCGACGATCTCGAGCTCCTCGGTCGCCACGAGTTCGGCGGCCCAGACCTGGTGGTCCGCGACCATGCCGGCCAGCTCGTCCGGGGCGATCTCGCACGTGATCACGGTCGCCGGGATCCGGTGTCGTGCGGGGTCGGCGTAGTGGAACCGGTCGGACGCGACGCGAGCCGGTTCGGGGAACGCACGTCGTTCGACGTCGGCACGGATCTCCGGGGTCATGTCCCGCAGGGTCGCGGCTTCCCAGACGTCCCACGACGGCAGGGGCACCTGCCCGTCGACGACCGGCAGTTCGTCGTTGACGCATCCACCGTCCGGCCCGGGGAAGGTGTCGACGTAGACCAGGTGCAGCACCCGGTCGGGCCGCTGGTCGGCCGCCATGTACGCGATCGGTCCCGCACCGGAGTGCCCGACCAGCACGACCGGCTCCGGGGCGTCGTCCACCCGGGCGACGAGGTCGGCGACCTGTTCGTCGAGCGTCGACCCGCGTCGGGTGACGGCGTCGACGGTGTGGCCCGCCGCGCGGACGACCGGGACGACGTCGTCCCATGCGCTCGCATCGAGCCAGAACCCGGGAACCAGGATCACGTGCATGTGGCGGAGACTACGCGCCGCCCCGGACAGCGGCACGCGCGGTGCACTCGGCACACTCGCCGAACACGTCCACGACGTGGCTGGCGTTCGAGAACCCGTTCGCGGCGGCGGTCGCGCGGGCCCACTCCTCGACGGGGTCGGCCTGGATCTCGACCGTCCGGCCACAGACGCGGCAGATCAGGTGGTGGTGGTGCTTGTCGGTCGTGCACGCCCGGTACAGGGACTCACCGTCCTGCTGCAGCGAGTCGGCGTCACCCTCGGTGGCCAGGTCGGACAGCGCCCGGTACACGGTCGCCAGCCCGATGGTGGAGCCGCCGTCCCGCAGGTGCGCGTGCAGCGACTGCGCGCTGACGAACCCCTCGGTCGCGGACAGGGCTCCGCGCACCGCTTCGCGCTGCCAGGTGTTGCGTCGTGGCTTCTGGACGGCGTTCATGCTGCGACTCCTTGCTCCGGTACGGCCGGGAGGCCCGTCCCACGGTCGACCTGCTGCTCCCGCGCCGTCACGCGGTCACGTCCACGGCGGTCCCTGCGAGCGCCGAGCACCCGACAGACGACCCAGATGAGGAACGAGATGGTGGTGACGTACGGACTGATCGGCAGTCCGCCGCCGAGGGCCAGGAGGATCCCACCGACCACCGAGGTCACGGCGAAGACGACGGAGAGCACCGGCACGAGGACCGGGTTCACCGTCACCCGCAGTGCGGCGGCGGCCGGGGTCACCAGCAGCGAGAGCACCAGGAGCGCCCCGACGATCTGCACCGACACCGCGGTGGCCAGGCCGAGCGCGAGCATGAAGACCAGGCCGAGGGTGCGCACCGGGACACCGGCGGCCGCGGCGACGTCGGGGTCCACCGAGGCGAACATCAGCGGACGCCAGATGACCACGAGGATGAGCACCACGACCGCGGCGATGGCCACGAGCATGCCGAGCTGCGGGTTGTCGACGGAGACGATCTGGCCGGTGAGCAGGCCGAACTTGTTCGCGGCCCGGCCCTTGTAGAGCGCCAGGCAGAGGATGCCGAGGCCCAGGCCGAACGGCATGAGCACGGCGATGATCGAGTTCCGGTCGCGGGCCCGGCTGCCGAGCACCCCGATGAGCAGCGCGGCGATCAGGGACCCGACGACCGAGCCGCTGACGACGTTGACGCCGAGGAGCAGGGAGGCGCTCGCGCCGGCGAACGACAGCTCGCTGATGCCGTGCACCGCGAACGGCATGTTCCTGGCGACGACGAACGGCCCGATGAGCCCGCCGACGATGCCGAGCACGGCGCCCGCGACGATCGAGTTGCGCACCAGGACGAGCAGCTCGCCGTAGTCCTGGAACGAGAAGACGGTCGACCAGACGTCCATCAGATTCGTCCTTCGTCGGGGGTGGTGGCGTGCGGTGAGGGCTCGCAGTGGTGGTGTCCATCGCCCGCGGTGTCGTGGGCGTCGCTCGCACCGACGATGACGATGCGGCCCATCGTGCGGACGACGTCGACGGGCGTGCCGTAGAGGTCGCTGAGGACGTCGGCGCGCAGGACCTCGTCGGGGGCACCGATCCGGAAGCGTCCGCCCGCGATGTAGAGGACCCGGTCGACGACGTCGAGGATCGGGTTCACGTCGTGGGTGACGAAGAGCACCGCGGCGCCCTGCTGTCGGCGCTGCCGGTCGATGAGCTCGGTGACGCCGCGCTGGTGCCGGAGGTCGAGCGAGATGAGGGGTTCGTCGCAGAGCAGCAGTGCCGGGTCGGCGGCGATGGCCTGTCCGACACGGGTGCGCTGCTGCTCGCCGCCGGAGAGCTCGGCGACGGGCGCGTCGGCGAACGCGGTCGCGCCGACCTCCGCCACGATCCGGTCGATGCGCTCGCGTTCGGCACGGCGTTCGGGTCGGATGCCCCAGCGGTGCCCGGTCACGCCCTGCGCGATCATGTCGCGGGCACGGAGCGGGGTCCCGGAGTCCATCAGCCGCTGCTGCGGGATGTAGCCGATCCTCCGGTGACCGCGGCGGACCGGGCGTCCGAGGAACGACATCGACCCGCTCGTCAGCCGCTGCTGCCCGAGGACGGTGCGCAGCAGCGAGGTCTTGCCGGCGCCGTTCGGCCCCAGCACGGCGACGAACTCGCCGGGCTGCACGTCGAGGTCGAGGCCGTCCCAGAGCCGACGACTGCCGTAGGCGAGCCCCGCGTCACGGAGTGCGAGCACGGCGGAACCGCCACTGCGCGCGGCAGTGGCGGTCCGGTCCCGGTCCTGGAAGGTCGTCACTTCTCGAGTGCCGCCGTCACCGCGTCGATGTTCGCCTGCTGCCACGAGACGTAATCCTCCCCCTTCGGGAGCGTCTCCGTGACACCGATGACGGGGACGCCCGCCTGCTTCGCGGCCTTCTGGACCTGTTCGGTCTCGGGGCTCGAGGTCTGCTCGTTGACGGCGAGCAGTCTCGCCTCACCGCTCGTGAAGAGCTTGAGCGTGTCGTTGAGCGCGGCCGGCGGGACGTCGTCGCCCTCCTCGATCGCCTCGGAGAAGTCCGGCGGCGTCACGTTGTCGAGGCCCATCGCGTCGAAGAGGTACCCCGGCACGGGCTCGGTGTACGCCACCTTCTCGCCGTCGACGGTCTTCTCGACCGAGGCGGTCTGTGACTCGAGCTCCTGCAGCTTGCCGGTGAGGGTCTTCGCGTTGGCCTGGAAGGTGCTCGCGTCCGCGCTGTCCAGCTTCGTCAGGCGCTCGGAGACGTCGGCGACGAGCTTCACCATCGTCGGGTAGCTGTAGAAGACGTGCTCGTTGAACTCGTCCGATCCGCCGGTGTCGAGACCCGAGAGCTCCACCACGTTGATCGTGGGGGCGTCGGTGTTCGAGGACTTCGCCAGCGTGGACATGAAGTCGTCGTAGCCACCGCCGTTCTCGATCAGCAGGTCCGCCTTGGACACGGCGAGCTGCGTCTTCGCGCTCGACTCGAACGAGTGCGGGTCCTGCGACGGGTCCTCGAGGATGCTCGTGACGTCGACGTGGTCGCCACCGATGCTCTCGACGATCGACCCGTAGACGTTGGTCGAGGCGACGACGCGGACCGTGCCGTCGCCAGCGTCGGTCGATCCGGAGGAGGTCGCGCACCCGGTCAGGGCGAGCGCGGCGGCGCCGGCGACGAGCGGCAGGGCGAGGAGTCGGGTGTGCATGGGGACGACGCTAGCGCCACATGAGAACGATTGTCAAAACCGGTATCAGCGCGAACGACGGACGGGCCAGAGGACCTACGCCTTGGTGAGGTCGTCGACCGAGGCCGAGGCGATCTCGTCCTCCGGTTCGCGACCCGGCGTCCGGAGGTTCCACTTCTTGATCACGAAGCTGAAGAGGAAGTAGTACACCGCCGCGTACGCCAGACCGATCGGGATGAGCCAGATCGCCCCCTGCGCCTTGCCGAAGTTGAGCACGTAGTCGATCGCCCCGGCGGAGAACGAGAAACCGTCGTGGATGCCGAGCGCGTTCACCAGCGCCAGCGAGGTGCCGGTGAGCACGGCGTGGATCACGTAGAGCGGCCAGGCCACGAACATGAACGAGTACTCGAGCGGCTCGGTGATGCCGGTCACGAAGGACGTCAGCGCGGCGGAGAGCATGATGCCGCCGACGAGCTTGCGCTGCGACGGGCGGGCGTTCCGCCAGATGGCCAGCGCACCGGCGGGCAGCGCGAACATCATGATCGGGAAGAAGCCGGTCTGGAAGATGCCGGCGGTGGGGTCGCCCGCCAGGAAGCGCGGGATGTCACCGGAGACGGCGCCGTTCGGACCGGCGAAGCTGCCGAGCTGGAACCACGGGAAGAAGTTGAGCAGCTGGTGCAGACCGACCGGGATGAGCATGCGGTTGGCGAACCCGAAGATGCCGCCACCGACGACCGGCTGCGACGTGACCTGCTCGCCGACCCACGTGAGGCCGATGTCGAAGTACCGGTAGACGAAGGACATCAGCACGGCGATGACCAGACCGGCGGCCGCGGTGAGGATCGGGACGAGACGGCGACCCGAGAAGAACCCGAGGAAGTCGGGCATCTTCGTCCGGTGGAACTTCTGCCACAGGCCCGCGGCGACGAGACCCATCACGATGCCGCCGAGGACACCGAAGTTGATGGTCGCCTGGTTGCCGGCCGAGTCCTTGACGCCCGCCAGGACGATCGGCGACATCGTCTTGAAGACCTCGTACATGACCATGTAGCCGACGACCGCGGCCAGGGCCGTCGTGCCGTCGGACTTCTTCGCCCAGCCGATCGCGATGCCGACCGCGAAGAGCAGCGGCAGCCAGGTGAAGATCGCGTTGCCGGCGGCGCCGATGACGCTCGCACCGGTCTCGAACCCGGGGATCGCACCGAGCAGGTCGGGCTGCCCGATCCGGTTGAGGATGCCCGCGGCCGGCATGACCGCGATCGGGAGCAACAGGCTCCGGCCCAGCCGTTGGGCATTCGCGAAGAAGCGTGACTGCTTCTTCGGCGTCTTCTTCTCCGGCACGTCCGTGGTGGCAGCGGTGCTCATGCGGAGTTCCTCTCGTCATCGGGTGGAGCTGTTCGGGGTGAGTTGAGTCGCGTGGACGGCGCAGGTACCCTCGGCAGTGTCGCCAGGTCCCGGTCCTGTCCGGTCATGACCAGTTCGTAGTGTCGATGACCGTGGACTGCATGTCAACCTGTGAGCGAACCCGTAACGAGGAGGAAACAGATGGCTGACATCAAGGCTGCCGACATCATCGCCGCACTCGGCGGAACCGACAACATCGACGAGGTCGAGGGCTGCATCACCCGCCTCCGCGTCGAGGTCGAGGACGGCGACCTCGTCGACAAGGACGCGCTGAAGGCCGCCGGCGCCCAGGCCGTCGTCGGTGGCGGCACCGGCTGGCAGGTCATCGTCGGGCCGATCGCGGACAACCTGGCGCAGGACATCCAGGACGAGCTGTGACGGTCGTCCGCACGCCGTTCGCCGGCCCGGTCGTCGGACTCTCCGACGTTCCCGACCCGGTGTTCGCCGAGCAGCTCGTCGGTGCCGGTGTCGCGGTCGACCCGACCGGCGCCGAGGGTCCGGTCACCGCGGTCGCCCCGGTCGACGGCACCATCGTCAAGCTGCACCCCCACGCGTTCGCGCTGCAGGGCGCCGCGGGCACCGACGTCCTGGTGCACGTCGGCATCGACACCGTGAAGCTCAAGGGCGAGGGCTTCACGCTCCTCGCAGCGGAGGGCGACACCGTCGCCGCCGGCGACCCCGTCGTGCGCTTCACCCCCGCGGCCATCACCGCGGCCGGGTACTCCCCCGTCGTCCCCGTGGTCGTGCTCGGGTCGACGCCGGACTCCGTCCCGCAGGGCACGGTCGGCACCACCGTGGCCGAGGGCGACGCGCTCTTCGAGGTCTGACCGACCCCGACGACCGGACGGGCCGGGAGTGAGCACCCGCTCGCTCCCGGCCCGTCCCGCGTCAGACCCCTGCCCGGGAGGCCGTGACCTCCATCTGCACGCGGTAGCGGTCGGAGCGGTACCAGCTCCGTGCGTGTTCGACCGCCCGCGGCCCCGAGTACGACACCCGGTCGAACTCGAGCAGGGGCGCCCCGGTCTTCGTGCCGAGCAGGGTCGCGACGTCGTCGGTCGCCGGGTTGGCCGCCACGGTCTGTTGCGCCCGGTCGATCGGGTGCCCGTACGCCTCGGCCGCGATCGAGTACACCGAGCCGGACAGGTCGTGGTCGAGCAGACCGGGGAACACGTCCGCGGCGAGCCAGGCGTCGTCGACCGAGACCGGTGCCCCGTCGGCCATCCGCAGTCGCTTGAGGTGGTGCGCGGTCTCGCCCTCGCCGAGGTGCAGGGCCGCGACCGTCGCGGCGGGCGGGACGCGTTCCTCCCGGATCAGCACGACCGTCGTCGGCACGTGCCCCATCGCGCGCATCTCCTCGGTGAAGGAGGCCAGGTGCAGGGTCGACTGCATCGGGCGGTTCGCGACGAAGGTGCCCTTGCCGCGGACGCGCTCGAGGTGTCCCTCGTTCACCAGCTGGCCCAGGGCCTCCCGCACGGTGATGCGCGAGACGCCGTACTCGGCGATGAGCTGCCGCTCCGAGGGGATCGCGGCCCCCGGTGCCAGGCGGGTCGTGATCTGGTCGAGCAGGATCCGCCGCAGCTGCTGGTGCTTCGGTTCAGCACCCTCGGTGATGCGGCTCGGCAAGCGGACTCCTCGTGTGGATCAAGTGGTCCTGTGCGGACATGACCAGTTCACCCACAGTACCGGCCGCACCCGCGCGTGCAACCGCCGCGGAGGCTCTGCACCGGGCCGGTCAGGCGTTCGCGACGAGCCAGTCCAGCTGCGCCGGCGTCAGCGTCCGGTCGCTCCACACCTGGCACTCGACACCCTCGGGCGCTGCCGTCCGTGTCGGCCCCTGCCAGACCTGGGTCAGCCCCACCCGGGCGAGCACACGAGACGAAGCCGGGTTGTTCGTGAGCACCCGGGCGGTCACCGGGACGTCCGGGCGCAGTTCGCGTGCGGCGTCCACCGCGGCGCGGGCGACCTCGGTCGCGTAGCCGTGGCCGTGGTGCTCCGGGGCCAGGCGGTACCCGAGGTTCCAGACGCCGCCGGCGGTGAGGTCCACACCGCCGATGCCGAGGAACACACCGGAGTCGGCCGCTCGGATCGCCCACGAGCCAAGCCCGTGCCGGACGCGCCCGCCGATCTTCCGCTGCACCAGGTCCTGCGTCGCGGCGCGGGAGGTGTGCCGCCCGGCCGGGAGGTGCGTCCAGGTCCGGGCGTCCGAGAAGAGCTCGTGGACCGCGTCGATGTCCGCGGGCGTCACGGGCGTGAGCACCAGGCGACCCGTCCGGATCTCCTGCTGCGGCACGAGCAGCTGGTGGACCATGTGCTGATCATCCCCCGCTCCGCCGACATCGGCGTGAACGGCACACCAAGACCGCGCGACCCGAACCGATCCGTCGGCGTCGCCCGGCCCGGTCGGGCAGCGCTCGTCGTCAGTCGAGCAGGAGCGCGGGCTCCTCGATGACCGAGGCGACGTCGTGCACGAAGCGCGACGCCACGTCACCGTCGACGACACGGTGGTCGAACGAGGCACCGATCGTGGTCACCATGCGCGAGCGCACGTCCCCGTCGACGACCCACGGCTTCGGCTTGATGGTGCCCATCGCGACGATGGCGACCTGACCCGGGTTGAGGATCGGGGTGCCGGTGTCCATCCCGAAGACGCCGATGTTCGTGACGGTGATCGTTCCGTCGGCCATGTCCGCCGGCGTCGTCTTGCCGTCGCGGGCGGTCAGCGTCATCTGCTCGAGCGCCTTCGCGAGCTCGAGCAGCGACATGTCCTGCGCGTCCTTGATGTTCGGCACGATGAGCCCCCGCGGGGTCGCCGCGGCGATGCCGAGGTTCACGAAGTGGTGGACGATGATCTCGCGGTCCGTCCAGGACGAGTTCACGGACCGGTTGCGGCGGACGGCCCAGATGACGGCGCGCGCCATGATGAGCAGCGGCGAGACCTTGACCCCGGCGAACGTCGGCGACTCCTTGAGCCGCTTGACGAACTCCATCGTGCGGGTCGCGTCGACGTCCACGAAGAGCGAGACGTGCGGCGCCGTGAAGGCCGAGGTCGTCATGGCGGTGGCGATGGCCTTGCGGACGCCCTTGACCGGGATGGCCTCCTGGCGGACGTCGCCCCACTCCGGCGTCTCGATGTTGCGGAACACGGTGGCCTGCGTGGCGTGCCGGATGACGTCGTCGCGCGTGACCTCGCCGGCGAGGCCGGTCGGCACGACGATCGTCAGGTCGACACCGAGGTCCTTCGCGAGCTTCCGGATCGGCGGCTTCGCCATCACCTGCAGCGCCGAGGCGCTCGGCATCGTGGGACGCGCGGGCCGGCTCCCCTGTGCCGCGACGGCGTCGGCCGTGGTCGCCTCGCCGTCGTCGGTGACGAACTCGAGTCCGACTTCCCGACTGGAGGCCCGGAACGCCTCCGCAGCGGCGGCCGCGGCCCGGCGGGCACCCGGCTTCCGGCGGGAGGGTGCGGAGGTGGCGGAGCCGTAACCGACGAGCACGGCGCCCGAGCCCTCGTCGGTGCCGACGACACCGGCGTCCACGGCGACCTGGGCCGGGGCCGGGGCCGGGGCCGCGGCGGCGTGAGCCGGAGCGGCATGGATCGGAGCGGCCGGAGCGGGGACCGGAGCCTGCGCCACGGCCGCGGGGGCCACCGGCGCGGGCGCCAGCGGAGCGGACGCCACCGGAGCCGGCGCCGGGGCGGACGCGGCGGTGTCGGCGACGGGGGCCGAGTCCGCCGACTGCCCGGCGGCGGCCGCGTCGGACTCGACGCGGATGATCGGGCTGCCGACCTCGACCGTGTCGCCCTCGGCGACGAGCAGGCCGGTGACGGTGCCGGCGAACGGCGACGGCAGCTCGACCAGCGACTTCGCGGTCTCGATCTCGACGAGCACCTGGTCCACGGCGATCTCGTCACCGGGGGCGACGCGCCACTGGACGATCTCGGCCTCGGTCAGGCCCTCCCCCACGTCGGGCAGGGGGAATTCGGCGACGGCCACGTCGGCTCCTTCAGCAGGGTTCGTTCGTACGGGAGTGGTGCGGGTCAGTAGGCGAGGGCGCGGTCGACGGCCTCGAGGACGCGGTCGGCGTCGGGCAGGTGGAAGTGCTCGAGCTTCGACTGCGGGAAGGGGATGTCGAACCCGGACACCCGCAGCGGCGGGGCCTGCAGCGTGTAGAACGCCCGCTCGGCGACGGTCGCGGCGATCTCGCTGCCGACGCTGATGAAGCCCGAGTCCTCCTGCGCGATGACCAGGCGGCCGGTCTTGCGCACCGAGGCGAGCAGTGGCTCCCAGTCGATCGGTGAGATCGATCGGAGGTCGACGACCTCGCAGCTGGTGCCCTCGGCCTCCGCGATGTCGGCGGCCTGCATGAGCGTCGCGACCATCGCACCGTGGCCGACGAGGGTGACCTCGGTGCCGGTGCGGGCGACGCGGGTCGTGTGCATCGGCACGTGGCCGTCGACCAGGTCGACCTGGCCCTTCGGCCAGTAGCGCGACTTCGGCTCGAAGAAGACCACCGGGTCCTTCGACGCGATGGCTTCCTGGATCATCCAGTAGGCGTCGTTCGGGGTGCTCGGGCTGACCACGCGCAGCCCCGGGGTGTGCGCGAAGTACGTCTCCGGGCTCTCCTGGTGGTGCTCGATCGCGCCGATGTGCCCGCCGTAGGGGATCCGGATGACGATCGGCAGCGACATGTGCGCCGGCAGTCGGTTCGCCATCTTCGCCAGCTGCGAGGTGATCTGGTTGAAGGCGGGCCAGACGAAGCCGTCGAACTGGATCTCGATGACGGGACGGTAGCCGCGCAGCGCCAGGCCGATCGCGGTGCCGACGATGCCGGACTCGGCGAGCGGGGTGTCCCGGACGCGATCGGCGCCGAAGCGGTCCTGCAGACCCTCGGTGATGCGGAAGACACCGCCGAGACGGCCGATGTCCTCGCCCATCAGCAGGACCTTGTCGTCCGCCTCCATCGCCTTCGCCAGGCCGGCGTTCAGCGCCTTTGCCATCGGGAGGGTCGGGGTCGGGTCCGCGGGGACCTCGCCCGCACCGGGGTGCGTCCGCAACGTGTAGTCGAAGAGCTGCTCGGTGGTGCTCATGCGTGGGCTCCTGCGTCCTGGCCGGCCTCGTAGTCCCGGAGCCATGCGCGCTGCTCGTCGATGCGCGGGTGCGGCTCACGGTAGACGTTGTCGAACATCGCCTCCATCGGCGGGTCCTGGAGGGCACTCGTACGGGTCCGGATGTCGGCGGCGATCTGCTCGCCCTCGGCGTCGAACTCGGCGAACTGGGCGTCAGTGGCGCCCTTGCTGCGCAGGTACGCCTCGGACCGGGTGATCGGGTCGCGGGCGACCCAGCCGGCGAGCTCGTCGTCGCCGCGGTACCGCGTCGGGTCGTCCGAGCTGGTGTGCGCACCGATGCGGTAGGTCTCGGCCTCGACGAACGCCGGGCCCTGACCGCTGCGGGCGTGGTCGGTCGCGACGAGACTCGCCGCGTACGAGGCCAGCACGTCGTTGCCGTCGACCTTGATGCTCGGGATGCCGAAGCCGCGCGGACGGTCGACGAGCGGGGTCGGGGACTGCACCGAGACCGGCACCGAGATCGCCCAGTGGTTGTTCTGCAGGAAGAAGACGACCGGCGCGGTGTGCGAGGCGGCGAACACGTACGCCTCGTTCACGTCGCCCTGGCTGGTCGCGCCGTCACCGAAGTAGACGATCGAGCACTCGTCGACGTCCGGGTCGCCGGTGCCGACGACG
Source organism: Curtobacterium sp. MCPF17_001 (assembly GCF_003234615.1). Taxonomy (NCBI): domain Bacteria; kingdom Bacillati; phylum Actinomycetota; class Actinomycetes; order Micrococcales; family Microbacteriaceae; genus Curtobacterium; species Curtobacterium sp. MCPF17_001. The sequence continues at coordinate 7,598 of NZ_QKSL01000003.1, read as the reverse complement.
CCGTCGAGCGCCTGACCCATGGCGTAGCCGGTGGCGTGCAGGGTCTGCGCGCCGATGACGAGCGTGTAGATGTGCGTGTTGCCGCGGGCGTCCGGGTCCCAGTTGCCGTGGGCCTGGCCACGGAAGAGCGAGATGATCTCCATCGGCTCGACCCCGCGCTGCATCACGACGGCGTGCTCGCGGTACGAGGGGAAGAGGTGGTCCTGGGGGCGGAGCGCGAACGCGGAGCCGACCTGCGCAGCCTCTTGCCCGTGACTCGGCGCCCAGAGTCCGAGCTGACCGGTGCGCTGCAGGTTGCCGGCGGCGTGGTCGAAGCGTCGGGTGAGCACCATCTGGCGGTGCATGGCGAGCAGGGTCTCATCGGGGAGGGCCCGGGCGACGGCGGCGAGTTCGGCGTTCTCGTCGGTCTCCACGAACCGGCCCTCGGGATCGAGGAGCTGGACGGGGGTCGTCGCAGGAGCCGCGGCGCGGAACAACATGTCCGTCAGCGTACCGGCCGCTCAGGAGCCGTCGTTGTGAGACGTTCCACAACGGCACTCGCGGTTTCGAGGAGCTTTGCGACAGCCTCGTGCTCCCCGATCGAGATGCGGATGCCCTCGGGCGCGAAGGCCCGGACGATCAGCCCGGCGTGCTCGAAGGCCTCGGCGGCGAAGGCGGTGTGCTCACCCGTCGGCAGCCAGACGAAGTTGCCCTGCGCCGCCGGGACGTCCCACCCCTGTTCGAGCAGCCCCGCGCGGATCCGGTCCCGGCGCTCGGCCAGTTCGGCGACGCGGTCCAGCAGCTCGCCCTCGCGCTCGAGACTGGCCAGCGCGGCCGCCTGGCCCTGCGCCGTCACGGACAGCGGGATGGCGCAGGCACGGACGGCGTCGAGGACGTATGCCGGTCCGAGCGCGTACCCGACCCGGAGGCCCGCGAGTCCGTACGCCTTCGAGAAGGTCCGGAGCACCACGAGGTTCGGGTACCGCTCGAGCAGTGCCGGCCCGCGGACCGCGTCGACGTCGGTGACGAACTCGGCGTATGCCTCGTCGAGGACCACGAGCACCGAGGTCGGCACCCGCTCCATGAACGCGCCGAACTCCGCGCCGGTGACGATCGGGCCGGTCGGGTTGTTCGGCGTGCACACGATGACCATGCGGGTGCGCTCGGTCACCGCCGCCGCCATCGCGTCGAGGTCGTGGCCGCCGTCGGGACGGTTCGGGACCTGCACGCTCGTGGCTCCGGCGACGGTGACGACACCCGGGTACGCCTCGAAGGACCGCCAGGCGTAGACGACCTCGTCGCCCGGGCCGGAGGTCGCCTTCGCCAACTCGTGCAGGATCGCGACGCTGCCCGGGGCGACGTGCACCTCGTCCACGGTGGTGCCGAACCGGTTCGCGAGCACCGCACGGACCGCGAGCGCGGTGGCGTCGGGGTAGCGGTTGAAGGCCGTCTGCGCCTGCACCGCCTCGACCACCCCGGCCAGCGGCGGGAAGGGGTTCTCGTTGCTCGAGAGCTTCAGGGCGTCCGGCGCGGCCTGACGTCCCTGCTTGTAGGGCGGCAGCACGGCGATCTCGGGGCGGATGTGCACGGTCGGCACGGACTGGTCGGTCACCGCCCCAGCGTACCGGCGGCCTGTTCGCGGAGAAGGCGGGCATCATGGGGCCATGCGGTTCCTCGTCCGGCTCATCGTCAACGCCGTCGCCCTCTGGCTCACCACGCTCCTCGTGAGCGGGGTCGCCGTCGACTCCTTCGGGGACGGTGGTCCCGTCGAGACCGTCCTGACGTACCTGCTCGTCGCGCTGGTGTTCGGCATCGTCAACGCGGTGATCGGCACGCTGATCCGGATCGTGGCGTTCCCCCTCTACGTCCTGACGCTCGGGCTGATCTCGTTCGTCGTCAACGCGGTCCTGCTGCTCATCGTCGCGGGGATCTCGACCGGGCTGGGCTTCGGCCTGTCGGTGGAGTCGTTCGGCTGGGGCATCGTCGGGGCCTTCGTGTTGGCGGTCTTCGCCTGGCTCGTCGGCCTGGTCGCCCGTCCGGTCCTGGGCGGCCGCGGTCGGGCCTGAGGCCGGTCGGCCATCGCGCCTGGTGGCCGGGCATCGCGTCCGGCGTCCGGCTGGGCCATGATGTGCACATGACCATGGACGCCGGCGCCCCGTCGCCCTTCCGTGTCTCCTTCGTCTGCAGCGGCAACATCTGCCGGTCCCCGATGGCCGAGATCGTCTTCGCGCAGGTGGCCGCCGACGCCGGCCTGGCGGACCGGTTCGTGGTCGAGTCCGCAGGCACCGGGGACTGGCACGTCGGCGAACCCGCCGACGAGCGCACGATCGCAGCGCTCGCGGCACGCGGATACGATGGCAGCAGGCATCGCGCCCGTCAGTTCGACCCGGACCGGTTCCCGGACCTCGACCTGGTGGTCGCACTCGACCGCTCCCACGAACGCATCCTGCGCTCGTGGGCCCCCACCATGGACGACGCCGCGAAGGTGACGCTCCTGTTGCGGTACGACGACGCCTGGCCTCAGCAGGCTGACGTGCCGGACCCGTACTACGCGGACCGACACGAGTTCGACCGGGTGCTCAGCACGGTCGAACGGGCCTGCCGGGCGCTCTTCCACCAGCTCGAGCCGGCAGTCCGCCAGGGAGCCCCATGACCCCCCTTCCCCCGCAGCCGATCAGCCCGCTCGACGGGCGCTACTACCCGATCGTGCACACGGTGGGCGAGCACCTGTCCGAAGCCGGCCTCAACCGTGCCCGGATCCGGGTCGAGGTCGAGTGGCTCGTGTTCCTCACCGACCACGCGATGTTCACCACCTCCCCGCTGTCCGTCGACGACAAGGCCGCGCTCCGCGCCCTGGTCGACGACTTCGGCCAGGAGCAGATCGCGGAGCTCGCCGAGATCGAGGCGACCACCCGCCACGACGTCAAGGCGGTCGAGTACTTCGTCCGTCGTCGCCTCAGCGACCTGGGCCTCGACGCCGTCGCCGAGCTGACGCACTTCGCCGCGACCAGCGAGGACGTCAACAACCTCTCCTACGCGCTGACCGTCCGTGACGCCGTCGAGCACGTCTGGCTGCCGTCCGCACGCGCGGTCGTGGAGCGCCTGCGGGAGATGGCCACGAGCCTCCGGGCCGTGCCGATGCTCTCGCACACCCACGGCCAGCCCGCGACGCCGACCACGCTCGGCAAGGAGATCGCGGTCGTCGTCTACCGACTCGAGCGGATCCTGTCCCAGGTCGAGCGGGGCGAGTACCTCGGCAAGTTCTCCGGCGCGACCGGCACGTTCTCGGCGCACCTCGCCGCGGACCCGGAGGCCGACTGGCCCGCGCTGTCCCGCGAGTTCGTCGAGGGCCTCGGTCTGACGTGGAACCCGCTGACGACGCAGATCGAGTCGCACGACTGGCAGGCCGAGCTGTACGACCGGGTGCGGCACGCGAACCGGGTCCTGCACAACCTGGCGACCGACGTGTGGACCTACGTCTCGATGGGGTACTTCACGCAGATCCCGATCGCCGGCGCGACCGGGTCGTCGACGATGCCGCACAAGATCAACCCGATCCGGTTCGAGAACGCCGAGGCCAACCTCGAGATCTCCTCGGCGCTGTTCTCCACGCTGTCCGAGACCCTCGTCACGAGCCGTCTGCAGCGCGACCTGACCGACTCCACCACCCAGCGCAACATCGGCGTCGCGTTCGGGCACTCGCTGCTCGCGCTCGACAACCTGCGCCGTGGTCTGGGCGAGATCGCGGTGAACGAGATCCGCTTGGCCGAGGACCTCGACCACAACTGGGAGGTCCTGGCCGAGGCCATCCAGACCGTCATCCGCGCCGAGGTCACGGCCGGACAGTCGGACATCGAGGACCCCTACGCGATGCTCAAGGAGCTCACCCGGGGCAAGCGCATCGGGCGGCAGGAGCTCGTGGCGTTCGTGAACGGACTCGACGTCTCCGATGCTGCGAAGGCCCGACTGACGAACCTCACCCCGGCGACGTACACCGGCCTGGCGGACGAACTCGTCGACCACCTCGAGGTCTGAGCCGGACCCGACCGGTCGGCCGCCTCGCCGGCCCGACCGGCCGGCCGGCTGACCGGCCGGTCGGTGGGTCGATGCTCAGCCGAGCCAGCCGGTGACCTTCCGCACCCAGCGGTGCCGGAAGGCCCGGGCGAGGGTCGTCTCGCCGCGGCAGAACCGGACGAAGTAGCCGCGGCCGAACGGTGTCTTCGAGATGAGGAAGTGGAAGCCGGCCGGGAACCGCGTGAAGACACGGAGCAGCTGTGCCCCGGCGTCGATCTCGGGGACCAGTTCCGCACGCACCTGCGACTCGTAGCGGTCGAGCGCCGCGCGGTCACCGGCGACGTGCGCGGCAGCGGCGGTCCCCGCCCACTCCCCCGACCGCAGGGCGAACGAGATCCCCTCGCGCGTCCACGGCTCCAGGAGGCCCGCGGTCTCGCCCGCGAGCAGGACGGTGCCGCTGCGGAGCGGTGAGTCCCCCGTGCGCCACTGGGTGAGGTGGCCGCTGCTGCGGTCCTGGTCGGTCGGGTGCAGGCCGAGGCGCTCGATCCAGTCGTCCAGGTACCGACGGGTCTGGTCGGCGTGGCCCTTCTGCTCGATGACCCCGACGGTCAGGGTCTCGGCCTTCGGGAAGACCCAGGCGTACGTGCCGGGGTGCGGGCCCCAGTCCAGGAGCACACCGGTGGCGGCGTCCTCGGGGCGACGCGGGACCTCGACCTCGAGTCCGAGGTCCGTGACGGCCATCACGGCGCCGACGTACCGTCCGACCCGACCGCCGGAGCCGTCGGCGCCGATCACGACGCGCGCGACCAGTTCGTCGCCGTCGGAGAGCGTCAGCCGGGTGCGGCCGTCCTCGTCGGCGAGCGCGCGGACGTTGGCGCCGTCGCGGAAGACGACCCCGGCCTCCTGCGCAGCGTCGACGTTCGCCTGGTCGAACCGCTCCCGGTCGACCATCGCGACGAACGGCGCCTCGGTGCGGACCCGGGTCACGCGGCCCATGCGGTGCGAGAAACCGACCTCGGGCAGGTCCGCTTCGATGGTCGCGAGGGCGCGGTCGTTGAGTCGCCGTCGGGACTGCCCGATGATGCCGCCGCCGCAGGTCTTGTACCGGGGGAAGACCGCCTTGTCGAGGAGCAGGACGCGGGCGCCGCCGAGCGCTGCGTGCCGGGCTGCGGTGGCACCGGCAGGGCCGGCTCCGACGACCACGACGTCCCAGGGCTGATCGGGTTCCGTGTCCTGCATGGGGCCAGAGCCTACCGGCGACCGCCGGCATGACCGCCCTCGCGGCGATGCGAGCGGTTACGCTGACTGCGTCGGGCGTGCAGGCTGCCCCGCCGGGGGCCAGGAGTGGGGAGCGGGATCCGTGTCGAGGGACGTGAGCCGCAACACCGCCGTGCAGATCGTCGACGACCACGGGCTGCCGGGCGCGGTCCCGATGTCCGCGATCCGCCGCCTCGTGCAGGAGGTCACCGGCCGGGAGGTCACCTACCGGTTGGTCCGCGGACTCGCGCACCAGGACGTGCACGGGCTCTGGGCCGGGTTCGACGACGGGACCGCGGTCGTGTCCTACCCGCCGGCGCCCTCCGGCACGCAGCTCGTCGTCATCAACCACGAGCACGGCCACATGCTCATCAGCCCGGACGGACCGGCGGAGTCGCACGGCATCGACCCGCGGTTCGCGCGGTTCGTCCAGGAGAAGGTCGACGGCATCGTGCCCGGTCGCCGGGTGGTCCGGTCCGGGGAGACCCTCGAGCAGGAGTACACACCGGACCTCCAGTTCCTCTACGGCCACACGGACTTCTCGGAGGACGAGGAACGCCTGGCGGAGCTCGTCGGCGTGGAGCTCAGTGTCCGCGTGATGCGGCACGCCCGCGCACGGGGCCGGGACGTGCGGTTCGGGCGGGTGTTCGGCGGATGAACGTCCTGGACGGCTGGGTCTTCGTGGCGAGCGTGGTGACGGTGGTGTCCGTCGGCCTCGCAGCACTGTCGATGCTGTCCCCGAACGTGCGCCAGCCGCTGCCGGCGCACCCGGACGCCGACGACCAGACCGGGCCCCGCTCGATGCTCGTCCCCGGGGTGCTCGTCTGGGCGCTGGGGTGCACGCTGCAGGCCCCGTTCGTCTACCTCTGGGTCGACGGTCTGCTCGGCGGGCACAACGTCACCAACCTGGTGTACCGGTCCGCGGTGGTCGTCGCGCTCGGCTGCCTCGAGGTCATGGTCATCCGCGCCGAGCACGGTGAGCGCCGACCCCTCGGGGAACGCCTGACGTGGGGACTGGTCCTGGTGGCGGTCGCCGTGCAGGTCACCCTCTTCGCGATGAGCGACTGGGCCGTCTCGGACCCGTTCCTCGGCCGGTACACGGGCGAACCGACCCGCGAGCTGTTCGCCGCGGTGCTGCCGATCTGCGTCGGACTGTACGGCGTGCAGGTCGCCGCGGTGGCGTTCCGGGGGCTGCCCCTCTACGGCGAGTGGACGACGCGGTGGGGCGTCTGGCTGATCGGCATCGCCGCGCTCGTCGACCTCGCCTGGATCACCGAGAGCCTGGCTGCCGGCGCGGTGCGGCTGTTCGTCGACCGGCACTTCGCCATGGTCGGCACCGTCGACCCGCTCTGGGAACTGGCCGTGGTGTCGATGGCGAGCCTGACCGCGGTCGGGGTGGTGTTCGCAGCCGCCCGCCCGGTCGTGGTGCCGGTGTGGCGCCGCCTGCTGCTCCTGGTCAGCCTGCCGATCACCGATCGCGCGATGGAGGCGCACCCGGAGTTCAGCGTCTACCCGCGGAGCGTCCGTCGGGCCCACGCGTTCCGGAGCCGCGGAGAAGAGGCCGAGGTGGCGCTCTACCAGCGGTGGGCGGAACTCGAGGACAACATCCGCCTCCGCCAGTTCCGGCCCCGCTGGTACGAACGCGGGGTCATCCACCTGATGGGCGTCGCCGCCACGACCGGCGTGACGGACTCCCTGATCGACGAACTCAGCCTGCCCGACGACGACGTCCCGGCCGACGACGAGCACACCGAACGAGACCCGGAACGGATCGAGTCGACGCCATGAACCACGACAAGCTCACCGAGGCGCAGCAGACCCAGCGCGCCGAGCTCGCCCGCAAACTGCACCTGCTCTGCAGCACCATCACCGCCCCTGACGGTGGCCCGGTGACGTACCCGAAGATCCGCGACTGGCTGGCCGACCGGGACGTGAAGCTCAGCCGGTCGCGCTGGGAGTACATGCGCCTGGGCAACCGCTACGTGGTCGAGGACGAGCGGCTGCTGCAGGCGATCGCGGAGTACTTCGAGATCGACCCGTCGTACCTGACCGGTCCGGCGAGCCAGCTCACCGAGACGATCGACGCCGCACTCCGGTTCACCCTGGCGGAGCGCACCAGCCCGGTCAGCCTCTACGCGGCCCGGACGCTGAACCAGGACGTGACGGCCGAGCACCTGGACCGCCTGACGGCGCTCCTGCACGAGATCGAGGAGGCACGCGGCCGGTCGTGAGACGGGCCTCGGGACGGGACCGGCGGGACGGACCTGCGGAGACGCGGCCTGCCGAGACGCGGGCGGCCCGGGGTGAGGCCGAGGCGGGGCCGGGGCGAGGCGAGGCCGGGGCGAGGC
>NZ_QKSL01000029.1:0-11035 GCF_003234615.1 Curtobacterium sp. MCPF17_001 | reverse complement strand
CCGAGTGGCCCATAACCTGCCTTACGACGTGGGCGGCAGGGCGCGGCGAAGCCGTAGAGGGGGCGGGGCGGCAAGGCGCCCGCGCCTCAGGCGGCGGGCGCTGCGGGCTCGTCGCGGACGAAGGCCATGAGCACGAGTCCGGCGATGAGCACCACGACGACGCCGAGGATCCCGTACCGCGTCGAGCCGCCGATCGTCACCGCGACCCCGAACAGCGCCGGCGCGATGAACGACGCCGCCCGCCCGGTCGTGGCGTACAGGCCGAACAGCTCCCCCTCGCGGCCGGGCGTCGCCAGCTTCGCCAGGTACGCACGGGAGGACGACTGCACCGGCCCGACGAACATGCAGAGCCCGAGACCGAGCACCCAGAACGACGCCTGCGCGGACCCGGCGAAGAGCACCGCGGTGCCGAACACCGACAGGCCGACGAGCGACACCATGATGAGCGGCCGGGACCCGAAGCGGTCGTCGAGCCGTCCGGAGACCACGGTGGAGATGCCGGCGACGACGTTCGCCACGATCGCGAACATGATGACGCCGGACGGACTGAAGCCGAACACCTGCGCGGCGATGATGCCGCCGAAGGTGAACACCGCGCCGACGCCGTCGCGGAACACCGCGCTGGCGAGCAGGAAGGCCAGCACGTTCCGCCGGGTGTGCCAGAGCCGGGCGACGTCGCGGCCGAGGTCGGCGTAGGCGGACCAGATGGACGCGCGGCGGTCGGGGTCGGCGGGCGCCTCCGGGACGACGACGAACAGCGGGATCGAGCTGACGGCGAGCCAGACGGCGGCGATGCCGATCGCGACACGGACGTCCCACTGCCCGGTCGCGACGGTCGCAGGCAACTGCAGGAGGCCACCCTTGCCGGTGACGCCGAAGTCCTGGATGCAGAGCAGCAGCAGCACGATGAGCAGCACGATGCCGCCGAAGTACCCGGCGGCCCAGCCGATCGCGGAGACGCGGCCGGTCTTCGATCCGCTGGCGACCTGGCCGATCATCGCGTTGTAGCCGACGCAGGCGATCTCGTAGGCGACGGTGCCGATGCCGATGAGGGCCGCCCCGAGCACGAGGTACGGCTGCTCGGGCGCGACGAAGACCATGCCGACGATCGACAGGACGATGCCGATCGTGGCGATGAGCACCGAACGCTTCCGGTGGCCGGACGTGTCCGCGAGCCGACCGATCGCCGGTGCGACGAGGGCGACGACGATGCCGGCGATCGTCAGCGCCGTGGAGACCACCGCGGCGTTGTGGGCGAGTTCGCGCTCGACGGCGGCGGCCGCGGCGGACGACGAGTCCTCGGCGGCGACGAGTGCCGGGTCGACGAACGCCCGGCTGGCCAGGTACGTGCTGAACACGAACGTCGTGACGACCGCGTTGAAGGCGGCGGAGCCCCAGTCCCAGAGCGCCCACGACACCAGCGCTCGACGCCGGAGCGGGGTCGGCGGTGCCTCGGCGGTCATCGGCGTACCGGTCATGGCGGAACCGTAGCGCCTCCGGGTGTCCGGCAGGCACGCCTCCGGGTGTCCGACAGACGCGCCTCAGCGCCGCAGCGTCTGCTTCGGGTACTCGCCGAACCGCTCCGCGTACGACGCCGAGAACCGTCCGAGGTGCGCGAAGCCCCAGCGGGTGGCGACCTGCCCGACCGAGACCGTCCTGGGGTCGAGCCCGAGCAGCTCTTCGTGCACCCGGTCCAGCCGCACCTGCCGCAGGTAGCTCAGCGGCGACACCCCGAAGGTGCGCCGGAACGCCTCCTGCACGCTGCGGACGCTGAGCCCCGCGACCTGCGCCAACTCGGTGATCGTGATCGGGTCGTCGGCATGGGCGTGGATGTGCTCGACGGCGGCGCGGAGCTTCGCCTGCCGCGGGTGCAGCAGTTCCGCGGGCAGCTGGTCGAGCTGCGGCGGGACGACCCGCAGGAAGGCGTCGACGGTCTGCCGCTTCGCCTCGTGCCAGACCAGGGAACCGGTCCCGCCCTCCCGCAGTGCGCGGGCCAGGGCACCGAGGGAGTCCCGCCACTGCCGCACGATCAGGCTGTCCGCGGGCCGCAGGTGGTCGAAGCGCATCTCCCGCGTGCCCACGTCGAAGCGTTCGGCGGCGACCTCCCGGACGAACCCACGGTCGAGGTGGACGAGCTGCTGGTCGTAGTCGGTGGCCACGAAGACGACGTCGCGGTGCGCCGGGAAGAGCATCGGCACTCCGACACGCAGGGCGACCCGGTCACGGAGGACGTCCGGCGTGCCGGAGCCCGCGGTGAGCCAGCTCATCACCAGGTCGTCTCCGGGTGCCGACGCGCCGCGGAGGAAGCCGTTCATGGTGGACCGGCGCATCGACACCTCGGAGTCGCCGACCGCCGTGTACCGGTAGGAGTACTCCCCCTCGGTCCGTCGTGACAGCCACTGCTTGCCCGAGTAGATGCCGGCGAGGTCGCGGACGGCGGCGTCGGGGTCGGAGCCGGCCACCTCGAAACGCACCGGCACCGCGGTGTCGGCGGGTGCCTCCCGTCCGGCCACCTCCCGGGTCTCACGGGGTTCCGGAGCCAGCGGCTCGCTCACGTCGTCACCACACTGTGCTCGGGACCAGCGGTATCTGGATACCCTTGCGGCGAGCACGCCGGTCCCCACTCCGGTGCGCCGCGACGCACCGAGGAGGGCATCCGGTGAGTGACCTCGACGTCATGGGTGCTCTGACCCGTCTGGAGCAGGCCTCGACCGCGCTGCGGAACCGCCTGCGCGACCGCACCGGTGTCTCCGGCACGGACCTGTCCGTCCTGCAGTACGTCTGGCGTGCGAGGAGCGGCGACCGTTCGGTCCGGGTGAAGGACCTGACGTCGCACCTCGGCCTGACGGGCCCCGCGGTGACGGGCGTGATCGACCGGCTGGAACGTCAGGGGATCCTGCAGCGTGTCCCGAACCCGGAGGACGGTCGGAGCCGGTTCATCGAGCTGACGCCCGGCCAGGAGCAGGTGTTCGCAGCGGCGCTGGACAGCACCAACGAGCAGTTGCACGAACTCCTGTCCTCCTTCTCGGAACGAGAGCGCCGACGCCTCGTCCGCATCGTCGACCGCATCGTCTCGGCGCTCGACGAAGGGGTGCCGCCCACGTCGTAAGGCAGGTTATGGGCCACTCGGTCGGCGCCCGGGCGAATTGTCCATGCAACGCGGATGGGTAACTTCTCGACCTACTTGTCCGGGCGTGGCTCCGAATGCGGCCGTACCGTCGGACACGACCAGGACCCCCTCACACGGGGGTCACCGCCGACGGGAAGGGACACCATGGGCCTGTACGAGACCGAGCCGGGCGTCGATCCGGTGCGCATCACCACCATCCGCCGTCTGCGCCGTCGCTGGAAGCACGGCGAGCAGCCCACGGAGGACCAGGGGCTGTTCGACGACCTCTTCGTGGCGACGACGAAGCAGCGCTGACGCAGCGACGTCGACACCTCGACGGGAGGCCCGTGGCGGGATCGCCACGGGCCTTCCGTCACGTCCGGGTCCGGCTCGAGCGCGGGTTACGGTGACCCTGTGCCCGGACGACGAACCCTCGACTCCGAGTACGGCGACGACGCCGTGCTCGTCGTCCGACGCGACCTGCGCCGCCGCCCGGCCCGGTCGGTACCGTGGCGCAGGGTGCTGGTGGGCGTGGTCCTCGCGGCCCTGCTCGGTGGTGCGGCCGTGGCGACGGTCGGCACGCTCGTCTCGCAGCGCACGGCGGAGGGGTTCGCCGTCGCGGACGCGACCGACGACACCGCCGCCGTCGCCCGCGCGGTCGTGGAACCGGCGCTGCTCGACGCGGTGGCCGACCCGGGGGCGTCCGCAGCCGACCGCCGTGCCGCCGCCGACCGGCTGGACCGCGCCGTGCGGGCCGTGACCGCCGCGACCGGTGCGGTCCGCGTGAAGCTCTGGGCCGCGGACGGCACCGTCCTGTGGTCCGACGAACCCCGCCTGGTCGGGCAGCGGTTCGCACTGTCCGAGGACGACCTGGAGGCGCTCGAGTCCGACCGCTCCGACGCCGAGGTGTCCGACCTGACCGCGCCGGAGAACCGGTACGAGCGGGGGCAGGGGCCGCTCCTCGAGGCCTACCAGGCGGTACACGTGCCCTCCGGCGACGCGCTGCTGCTCGAGGTCTACTACCCGTACGACGCCGTCCTCGGCAGCGCGGCCTCGCTCCGTTCGGCGTTCGCCACGCTGGCGTTCGGCACCGTCGGCGTCGGCATCGCACTGCTGCTGCCCGTCGTGCTGTGGCTGCTGCTGCGACTGCGCTCCGGCCAACACGACCGGGAGCGGTTGCTCGTCCGGGCCCTCGACGCCGAGACCGCCGAGCGCCGGCGTCTCGCCGCCGACCTGCACGACGGTCCGGTGCAGGACATCGCCGGGCTCGCGCTCGGCCTCGGTGCCGCCGCCGGGAGCATGCCCGGACCCGGTGCCACGGTGCTCGAGGAGTCCGCGACGACGCTGCGGTCCGCGGTGTCGGCCCTGCGGTCGTCGATGTCCGCGATCCAACCGGCGGCCCCGGACCGCGACGGGCTCGGCGCAGCGCTCGACGACGCGACCGCCCGCGGTCGCGCGGCCGGCCTGGCGGTGCGACTCGACGTGCCCGCGACCGTCCCGGCCGGTCCCCCGGCGCTGCTCGCCGCCGTGCGCTTCGTCCGCGAGGCCGTCGCGAACGCCGTCCGGCACGCGCGTGCGACCACCGTCCGGGTGCGTGTCAACCGACGGGACGACGAGCTCGTCGTCCGCGTGTCCGACGACGGGGTCGGCTTCGACGCGGAGGCCGTGCTCCGGTCACGACGGAGCGGTCACCTCGGCACCACCCTGCTCCGCCAGATCGCCGAGGACGCCGGCGGCTCGCTGCTGCTCCGGACCGCCCCGGGCGCCGGCACCACCTGGGAACTCGCGGTCCCCGCCGGGACGGAGTCCGGATGGTGAGGGTGCTGATCGTCGACGACCACGCCCTGGTCCGGGGTGGTCTCCGTGCGGTCCTCGACACGACCGACGACTGCGAGGTGGTGGGTGAGGCCGCGACCGGGGAGGACGCCGTCGACCAGGCCCTCGCGCTCCGTCCCGACGTGGTGGTGATGGACCTGTCGATGCCCGGTGCCGGCGGCGTGGTCGCGACCGCGAGCCTGCGCGTGGGTCTGCCGTCCGCCCGGGTGCTCGTGCTGACGACCTTCGCCGACGACGCCCGGGTCCGGGCCGCGCTGGCTGCGGGGGCGACCGGGTACCTGCTCAAGGACGCCACCCCGGACGACGTCGTACGGGCGGTGCGGGCGACCGCTCGCGACGAGGTGCCGATCGACCCACGGGTCGCCCGGAGTCTGCTGCCCGCGGCGGAAGCGGTGTCCGGTCCGCAGACCGCACCCGCCACGTCCGGGCCCGTGCTGCCGCCACGCGAGCGGGAGGTCCTCGTCCGCCTGGCCCGCGGCCTGTCGAACCGGCAGATCGCGTCCGAGCTGGGGATTGCCGAACGGACGGTCAAGGTGCACGTCGGCAGCGTCTTCCGACGACTCCAGGTGGCGGACCGCACGACCGCGGCGCTCTGGGCGCGGGACCACGGGTACTAGTACCAAGGTCCGATGGTGCCGGCGTGGTGGAACGGCGACGATCGTTCCGAGGGGTCGAACCGCCCCGCACATCGAACCGGTCCGGAGTCTCGAACCGCCCCGCACAGGAGGCACACCATGCCCACCACCACCGATCACCGCACCGGCCGTACCGGCCGCACCCGCGGGACGGCCACGCTCCTCGCGGCGGCCCTCGCCGCCGCCACCGTCGCCGCGGTCGCCCTCGTCGGGGTCGCCCCGGCACAGGCGTCCGGCAAGACCTCGACCGGCGGCGACTACGCCGTCACGGTCAACGGCACCACCACGAACCCTGCCGTCGGCAAGGACTACAAGCTCCGGGACACCGCCGTCTCGGGCACCATCGCGGTCCGCGGCAAGCACAACGGCTTCGACATCCGGCTCGCCGACCTCGGGGTGTACGACTACACGCTGACCGGTGCGCCCGACTCGCAGCGGATGGTCACGAAGCCGACGGTGGTGTTCGCGTCGAAGGTGCCCTCGCTCACCACCGCGCAGCTCGCCGGTACCCGGCTGTCGTCACTCGAGGTCCGCGACGACACGCTCGTCGCGATCTTCAGCACCGGGGCCGGCAAGTTCAAGATCCAGGCGAAGGACGGTGCGCAGGGCGGGATCTTCCAGATGGAGACCGAGTTCGCCGGTCCCGTCACCTTCACCCACACCCTCGGCGCCGGGCTGTTCTACTTCGTCAACCCGTACACCGGCAAGGTCAACTTCGGTGACGGCACCGCCGCCGTGACCTCCGGCAGCGACGCGCACCAGATGCTGCTCGGCAAGGACAGCCCGCAGGTCGCCACGAAGACCTCGCAGACGGCGACGACCACCACCTGGACGGTGCAGCCCGGCGGCCGTCTCGGTGGGGTGCTCGGCGAGGACGCCGTCGAACTCAGCGCCGGCGCGACGAACTGCACGAGCGACTGCCAGGCGCAGAACCAGATCCGCGGCTCCCTGCCGGTGCCGCCGGACCCGGTGGACCCCACGCCCATCGCGTCGCGCTGAGCGTCACGCACCAGCGCTCGGGGGCACCAGCGCACCGGGGCACCGGCGCACACCAGGACGGACGGGAGGCCCGTGGCGGGATCGCCGCGGGCCTCCCGTCCGTCGTGGTGCGGCCCGGGCACGGCGCCCTGTCCGCCGAACGGGGGCTGCATGCGGACCGCTCGTGCTGGGTAGCGTCGGGAGGGCGGTCGGACCCGACGACCGCGCAGCGTCGTCTCACCAGCGGCGTGACCGAGGGCGACGACGCCCGCACCGACGAAGAGGGGCACGATGTCCACCAGCACCACCGGACCGGGAACACTGAACGTCGCCACGATCGTGGCCGAGGGTGCCCGACGGCACCACGGCAAGACCGCCGTCCTCACCGCGATGCCGGACGGCGTCCACGAACTGACCTACGGCGAGCTCTGGGAGCGGGTCCGCGCGACCGCCGGTGGCCTCCGTGCCCGCGGGGTCGAGCGCGGCGACCGGGTCGCGGTGATGCTGCCGAACGTGCCCGAGTTCCTGGTGGCGTACTTCGCCGTCCTCGCGATGGGCGCCGTCGTCGTCCCGATCCACCTGCTGTTCAAGCGCGAGGAGATCACCCACGTCCTCGGCCGCTCCGGCGCGCGCGTGCTCGTCGCCGCCGGCGCGGTGCTCGGCGAGGCCGGCCCCGCAGCCGCCGAGACCGGCGCGCTCGTCGTCGGCGTCGGAGCCGGCGACGACGTCCTCCCGCTGACCGCGCTGGCGTCGGAGGGCGAGCCGCTCGACTCCGTCGTCGCGACGAACCCGCTCGACCCCGCCACCATCCTGTTCACCAGCGGCACGACCGGGCAGCCCAAGGGTGCCGTCGGATCGCACTTCGCCCTCGTCGAGCAGGTCAACGTCTGCATCATCGACGTGTTCGACCTGCGCGAGGAGGACGTCGTCTTCGGCGGCCTCCCGCTGTTCCACACGTTCGGGCAGACGGTCGTGATGAACACCACCCTCCGCCGCGGAGCGACGATCGTGCTGCTCCCCCGCTTCGACGCGGCCACCGCGCTGCAGCTGTGCACCGACCAGAAGGTGACCGCGTTCCTCGGCGTCCCGACGATGTTCATCGCGCTCCTCGGGGCAGCGGAGCAGCACGACGCCCGACCGCCGTTCCGCTGGTGTGTCTCCGGCGGCGCCGCCCTGCCCGCCGCCGTGCTGGAACGCTTCGAGTCGACCTTCCGGGCGCCGATCCAGGAGGGCTACGGCATGACCGAGACCTCTCCGGTCATCTCGGTGAACCCACGCGGTGTCCCGAGCCGGCCCGGCAGCGTCGGTCCCGCGGTGTGGGGTGTCGACGTCGTCGTGGCGGACGCCGAGGTCGAGGGACGCATCGTGCCGGTGCCGGTCGGTGAACCGGGCGAGATCGTGGTCCGCGGGCACAACCTGTTCCTCGGCTACCTCGACGACCCGGGGGCCACCGAGGCCGCGATGGCCGACGGGTACCTGCGCACCGGCGACATCGGTGTCCTGAGCGACGACGGGTACGTCAGCATCGTCGACCGCAAGAAGGACCTCATCCTGCGGAACGGGTACAACGTCTACCCGTCCGAGATCGAGGCGGTGCTGCACCGGCACGAGGACGTCTCCTCGGCCGCGGTGTTCGGCGTCGACCACCCGGTGCACGGGCAGGAGGTGCACGCGGCCGTGGTCCTCCGCGACGGCGCGGCGGGGTCCGACGCGCTCGACGCGTTCGTGCGCGAGCACGTCGCCTCGTTCAAGTACCCGCGGGTCTACCACGTGGTCGACGTGCTGCCGATCGGTCCGAGCGGGAAGGTGCTGCGGCGGGAGCTCGCGCGGGAGTACGGGGGCTGACGGCGCGGCCCGGCGGACGACCGGGGCGGACGACGGACGGGAGGCTCGTCACCAGCTGGTGACGAGCCTCCCGTCCGTTCCGTTGCCGCCCCGCGGTCGGAGCGTCAGCGCGGGATGACGGAGAACAGGAACTTCCGCCGCACCATGTACCAGCTGAGCAGGATGAGCGCGGTGTGGACGGCGGTGCCGATCCAGACGTTGCCGTAGTCGAGGGGCAGCGACGCGATCACCAGCGCGAAGAACACCTGCCACACGAAGACGTAGAGGCTGGCCTGCCCGAGCGGGATCCACAGCCACCCGATGACCGCGCTCACCGGCTTCCAGAACACGGTGAGGATCGCGTACGAGACGATCGCGAAGAAGGCGATGTCGATCAGGCGACCCCACTGCAGGTCCACACGCTGGTACGCCGTGTTGTAGAGGTCCTGGTACATGGTCGCGGGGAACGGTGCCGGGGTGAACCCGAACCGGTCGCCCGCCCACACGTAGACCAGGAACGCCGCGTACCCGCAGACCAGCACGCCGATGAGCACCTTGCCGAGCCGTCCGGTCAACGCCCGGGTGATCTGGCGTCGGTAGTAGCCGAGCACCAGGCCGTGGGTGAACACCACCTGCCAGGTCAGCAGTGGGAACACCGCGTCGAACTGCGCGTTGAGCGGCTTGAACCCGGGGTCCACCGCCTGGAACACGTAGAGCGCCCAGCTGACGAGGAGCAGCGCCCACCAGTACCCGCGACGGATCACCCACATGAACACCGGGATGAACAGGCTGAGCACCACGAACAGACCCATGATGTTGAACGGCCACGGGCCCATCTCGAGCAGCAGGAACTGCCGGATGGCGTACCAGGGCGGCGGGTACGCCAACAGCTGCATCGCGTTCGGGTACAGGTCGTAGACGCGCCCTTCGGCCTGCACGCCGTCGAGGCCCGTGCCGCGGTCGGTGAACGTCGTGATCGCGTCGGTGTCGAGCAGCGGGACGAAGCTCAGCGCGAAGACGATGAGGATCACCACGAGCGTGACGACGTACTGCTTGCGGGCACGCTTCCAGGCGCCGACCGCGGACGCCCACTCGCCGAAGCGGGCGACACCGAGGGGGTAGACCATGCCGAGCACCATGCCGGAGAGGAACACGAACATCTCGGCGCCGGTGATCGCGCCGACCGCGTGCAGCGTCAGGTACGAGTACGGGCCGGAGACCTCGATGTGCGTGATCACCACCGCCAGGATGATGAACCCGCGGAACAGGTCCAGGCGCAGGTCACGCCCCGGTTTGCCGTCGTCGGGGTACCGCCAGCTCGGCACGAGCCGTCCGACCAGACCGCTGAGGGCGAACACGAGCGCGAGTCCTGCCGCCAACCAGACGATCCACGCCATCTGGTCGCCGCCGGTGTCGAGCTGCTGGTTCGTCGCGGCAGCACCCTGCTGCGGGGTCACCCGGTCGGTGACCGGGCCGAAGACGAACTGATCGGCGCCCTGCAGGTCCGTGCGGAACGAGCCGGCGATGCCCGGGGCCTTCGCGAAGCGCCAGTCGGCCACGCGGTTGCCGGCCTCCGGTTCGCGGCGGTCCGCCTCGATGAACGTGACCCCGCGGATCTCGGGGGTCTTCCGCACTTCGGCGATGACCTGCCGCCACCAGCCCTGCTTCACCTGCAGCTCGCCGGCACCGCTCAGTGAGTGGTCGTAGAGCGCGCCGGTGTCGAGCAGCATCGGCCGATCACGTTCGACGGCGAACCGGTCGACGAACGAGCCGGGCTGCTGCCGGTCGTAGCCCCAGCGCTCGGCGAAGCGCTGCGCGACCTCGTCGGACGCGGGCACGTCGTTGCTCGTCAGTGGGACGTCGCGACCCGCTGCTTCAGTGGCCTTGCCCTTGCCGAAGTAGAACATGGACAGGCCGACCCAGTCGACGGACGACGCCCCGGGCCAGTACGGCTCGTAGGGGTCGTCGGCCGCGGTGATCTGGCCGTCGCCGTTCGTGTCGAGCTTCTCGGTGTCCGTCGCCGACAGGTCCGCCAGGCGACCGGCCGACGAACCGAACGGGTAGCCGGCGCCGTACGAGGGCGACCAGACCATGCGGGCGTCCGAGTCCCCCGTGTGCACCTGCCGCGCCACGGTCCGGAAGGCCTGCACGAACTGCGTCGGCTGCTGCCCCCACCGCACCCACGTGCCGTTCATCTGCGGGGCGAAGCGCACCAGGAGCTGGGTGTCGTACTGCCGGTGAGCCTGCTCGAACAGCGTGTTCGCGCGTCGGGCGTCGGCCTTCGTCAGTGATCGGAGGGACTGGTCCGGCACCAGGCTGACGACGAGCACGGCGCCCTGCGCGGCGGCCGCCCGGGTGGAGCGGAGGAACTGCTCCTCGGCCCGCCGGTCGACCGGGTAGGCGATCTCGACGCCGTACATCGACGGGGTGGCGTCGAGTCGGCCCTCGTACCCGTCGGGGGCGTCCGAGCCCCAGTCGAGGTCGGGGCCGAACCAGGTCTTCCCGGTCGGCGGGGTCAGTGCGGACGTCGGGTCGGGCGTCGGGGCGGCCGCGGGCTGGCGCTGGCGATCGCGGCGCTCGACCGCCTCGACCACCACCACGAGGGTGGGCGGAACGTCTGGGTGCTGGTGTGCGCCCGCTGAGGCAGCTCGGG